>NZ_JRMS02000021.1:0-8062 GCF_000762925.2 Helicobacter sp. MIT 03-1614 | reverse complement strand
TATGCTCTCTCTCAAGCAAATGCAATTCAGCAAAATATTCTTAGGTTACTTAACTAATTGAAGTAACACTTCTTTAAGTCTCCTCTTTTTTTTGGGGGGGGGGACTAAAATTATTTATGGACGATAAAGATACATATAAATTGCCGTAATTTCTTCATCAGTGAGAAAATATATGGGCATAACCCCTTTTTGAGTATGAAGTGCTTTGGCAAATGTGCTAAATTCAAGATTATTAATACGTGGTGCAAGCAAAGTTTTTTCTATACCTTTATGTTTATAGCGCGCTATAATATCACCCTCACCTTTATTTCCGTGACATTTATTGCAGGCTATACCTCGTGGATTCTCATAAAGATTTTTGCCATATTGATTTTCCGATAAGATTCCTTCATCAGCACTTGCTAGACTTATCACTAGAAACAATATCAGCTTTTTATTCATAAATCCTCACTTAAACGATATTTCTTTAATATCTTATATTATAATAACACAATGATAATCACAAAGGCTTTAAAATGACATTATTAGATGGCAAATCCTTGAGTGCAACGATTGAGCGTGATTTAACAGAGCAAATTGCTGCACTTGTTTCTCAAGGTGTAACGCCGGGTTTAGCAGTAATTTTGGTTGGCAATAATCCTGCAAGTTGCGCGTATGTGCAGATGAAAGCAAAGGCGTGTAAGCGCGTAGGAATCTACTCTGTTACCCACGAAATGCCTTCAAAAATTACACAAGATGAGCTTTTATCTGTTATTGAGATTTTAAATAATGACCCAAATATTGATGGCATACTCGTCCAGCTGCCTTTGCCTGCACACATTCAGACAAGTAAAGTGCTTGAAGCAATCAACCCTAAAAAAGATGTTGATGGTTTTCATCCATTTAATATAGGGCGATTGAGTGTGAATGTTGATACTTTTGTCCCTGCCACGCCACTTGGTGTAATGAAACTCCTTGAATCTTATCATATTGATGTCCGCGGTAAAGATGTTGTGATTATAGGTATGAGTAATATTGTGGGTAAGCCGCTTATGAGCCTTATGCTTAATGCAGGAGCAAGTGTAAGTTGTTGTCATATTCTCACGCGCGATGTGAAACAATATACTAAGAATGCGGATATTGTATGTGTGGCTGTGGGAAAAGTCGGATTACTTAGTGCAGATATGATTAAAGAGGGTGCAGTTGTAGTAGATGTTGGTATTAATCGTTTAGAATCTGGCACACTTGTAGGAGATGTGGATTTTGAGAATGTCGCACCTAAGAGTAGTTTTATTACACCTGTGCCCGGTGGTGTAGGTCCTATGACTATTGTTAGCCTACTTCAAAATACTTATAAGGCTGCAATGTATCGTTTAGAGCAAAGGATGCGAGTATGAAAAAGTTTTTAAGTGCATTATGGGCATTTGCTTCAAGCTGGACAGGGACGATTGTTATCGTGCTTATTTTAATATTTTTTGTTATGCAAGCGTTTGTTATTCCTACACGTTCAATGGTTGGCACACTTTTTGAGGGGGATTTTTTATTTGTTAAAAAATTTAGTTATGGGATTCCCACACCACGGATTCCGTGGATTGAAGTGAATGTTTTACCTGATTTTTCTGGAAATGGACACTTGATTGCAGGTGAGCGTCCCAAGAGAGGTGATGTAGTAGTGTTTCTTCCTCCACATATAGAAAAAACTTATTTTGTTAAACGCACTTTTGCAGTAGGCGGTGATGAAGTGATTTTTGATAAAGATGGCTTATATCTCCACCCATTTGAGGGAGATGAATATATAAGAGAACATTATTCAGGGCAAATTATCGTAGAACGATTAGGCAAACTTTTTGTGAAAGACCCTTATCGTGGGCAACACCCCGGTATCACCTACCAAAGTGTATTTTATAAGAATCCAATGAGTATGGAGCGCTATTTTGCAGATGAAAATGGCAAACTTTATCAAAGAGTATGTGTTGAGGGCAATCAAGGCATAAATATAGGCGATGGTGAGGAAAGTTGCGAACTATGGCATAAAGAATACACTTCCGAACCATTAGAATCTTTTATAAAAGATTCTAATATTGCTTATACAGATATGAGCAATGGACGAATGATAAGTTCTATGGTCAAGCTTGATGGTATGTATTATAAAAAAATTGATGATGATGAGTTTTTTATGGTAGGAGATAATCGCAACAACAGCTTTGATTCTAGATTTTGGGGAAGTGTGCCTTATAAAAATATTATTGGTAAGCCTTGGTTTATATATTTTAGTATTAATAAGGCAAATTCTCAAGAAGCAGGAGCCGATGAAGATAAAAGCAAGCGTTATACAATTCGTTGGGAGCGAATGTTTAAAACAACAGAGGGACTTGAAAAAGCTGCTCGAGAGGCAATGCCAAAATGAAAAGAGATACAATGACTTATGTTATAGGGACAGACCACGCAGGATTTAAGCTCAAGGAATTTACTATTTCATTTTTGCAGAAAAAAGGTTTTGAAGTCATAGATTTAGCACCTCAAACTAATCAAAGAGTAGATTATCCTGATTACGCAAAAAAAGTATGCGAGGCAGTGGGTGAAGAAGTAAATCGCAGAGGCATTTTGATATGTGGAAGCGGAATTGGAATGAGCATTGCTGCTAATCGTTTTAAGCATATTCGCGCTGCACTTTGTGTAGATGCTTATATGGCAAAAATGGCACGTGCCCATAATGACGCAAATGTGCTCTGTATGGGAGAGCGCATTAGTGGCTTAGGTGAGGTGGAGTCAATCCTTGAAGCCTTTGTAAGCAGCGAATTTGAGGGTGAGCGGCATCTTGTGCGTGTGGAAAAGCTAGGGAATCTAGGACAGATTCTATAAAGTTAAGGAGAAAGTATGGAAGGAAGTGTAGGAAATTTCATTGCAAAATGGTTTTTTTTAACGGGTTTTATTTTATTTGTGCTTTATATGATTGTGCGGACATTTTTTTATCGTTCTGTAGCTCAAAAAGAGGAGCGCAATTCTGCTTCTATGAAACTCACACTTAATGAAGCAGAAATCCTTATCCGCAAACATCAACTCCAGCTTCAAAGGGCGTTGGGCAATATAGATATTCTTACTCAAGAGATGAATGCTTTAAAGAATGAAGTTAAAGTGCTCAAATCGCGTAATTCTCAATATAGAATCGAGACAGATAAATATAAAGCTCGCATTAAAGACTTGGAGCAAAAGATTGAAGCACTGCTTTAAGAGGGGATAACACACTAAGGAGAACAAATGGACAAGCAAAAAATAGCAGATTCTATCAGGGCGGTATATAACTATAAGCCGGGAGTTATATTTAGAGATATTACTACACTCATAGGTGATGCAGAGGTATTCAAAGAAGTGATAAATATCTTAAGAAGTCGCTATGAGAATCAAAATATTGACTTTATAGCTGCTATTGAAGCGCGAGGATTTATTTTTGGTTCAGCTCTTGCATACGCACTAGGCATAGGATTTGTCCCTATACGCAAAAAAGGTAAACTGCCCTATAATACTATTAGTGAAAAATATACACTTGAATATGGCACTGATGAGTTGCATATACATACAGATGCCTTTAGGGATAAGAAAAATGCTAAAGTTGTGCTTATAGATGATTTAATAGCCACAGGAGGCACAGCAGAAGCAAGTGTAAAGCTTATAAAATCTATCGGCGCACAATGCGTTGAGGCTGCATTTGTGATTAATCTCAAAGGTTTAGAGGGTGAAAAAAAGCTCGCTCCTTATACACAAGTCTTTAGTATTGTAGAATATGAAGGAAAATAATGGAATCCATACAAAAGGTAATTGCTTACGTAAAACAGAATCCAAAACGTATTTTTATTTGGGGCTTACTGCTTAGCATTATTCTTATACTCTTTATTCTTTATAAACGCTCGGGATTCTCACTTGAAGAATTTATCACGCATTTATGGAATCAATATGTAGAAGATTGGGGTTATGTGATTTTATTTTTTTGGGGCATTTTAGAAGGAGAGCTTGGACTTATTTTTGCTGGATTGGCTGCACACGATGGCAAAATGAATCTATTTATGGCTATTTTTATCGCGGGGCTTGGCGGATTTGTGGGGGATCAAATTTATTTTTATATCGGGCGATTTAATCGCAAGACGATTCAAGAGGAATTCACTTCCCAACGGCGCAAATTCGCCCTTGCACATTTATTGTTGAAAAAATATGGCTGGCCTATTATCTTTATTCAACGCTATATGTATGGTATGCGAACAATTATTCCTATGAGTATTGGCACAACGCGATATAGTGCGCTTAAATTTGCTGTTATTAACCTTTTTTCGGCGTGGGTATGGGCGGCAATCACTATTGTATTAACTTGGTTTTTTGGTGAGCATATTTTTATTATCTTAGATTGGTTTAAAGGACACCCTTATTTGCTTATACCTCTTGCGATTATTATTGGCGGGGGTGTATGGTGGTATTTTCATTCTCAAACAAAAAAAGTGGATAAAAAGATTGCTAAGATTCAAAGAGAGCTTGAAAACAAAGAAAAAATAAGCAATACACAATAGTATAAGAGTTGCTTAAAAACTAAAACTAAGGAGCAGTTTATGAAAGTAAGTATTTCTCACAAAAATAATTTTAAGGGTGTGTCATATCAAGCACAGGCTTTATTGATGAGTAAAAGTGTCTTTGCAAAATCCCCTTATGCAAAGTTATGTAAGAGTTTTGGTTTTGAGGGAGAGGGCAAATTTTTTCTTCAAGAGCAAGCTTTGCTTTTGGTGTGCGTAGAAGAATTAGGACTTGATTCTATCCGAGAGGCTGGAGCAAGTATCGCGCGGCATTTTAGGACATTGCCTTATAAGAATGTGAATGTTGCATTAAATGGCAAACTTGATGATTCTAAAGCTTATGCCTTGCTTTTAGGGGCATTACTTGGAGTATATGAATGTGTGAGTTATAAAACGAAAACCCCTCCTTTACACCTTAAAGAGATAATATTGCTTGATGAAAAGAATGAGGTTGCAAGTGAGAGTGTGCTTAAAAAGGTGCATATAGTCGCCCAAAGTGTCAATGAAGTGCGTGAGATTATCAATACAATCCCACAAGTAGCAACACCTAAATACCTTGCTAAATATGCTAAAGAATTGAGCAAAGAAGTAGGGAATCTTGAATGTAAAATATTAGATGAGGAAGCATTGCAAAAGGAAAAAATGGGTGCATTTTTAGCAGTTAATCGTGCTTCGTGCAATCCACCGCGTTTGATACATTTAAGTTATAAACCCAAAGGTGCTAAAAAGCGTATTGTGCTTGTAGGTAAGGGACTTACTTATGATTGTGGTGGGCTTTCACTCAAGCCTGCGGATTTTATGGTAACTATGAAAGCTGATAAGAGCGGAGGTTGTGCTGTTATGGGTATAATTAAAGCCATAGCACAGCTAGGTGCGAATATTGAAGTGCATTCAATTATAGGTGCAGCAGAAAATATGATAGGTGGCAATGCGTATAAGCCTGATGATGTGCTGTATTCTCGTGAGGGCAAGAGCATTGAGGTAAGAAATACTGATGCGGAAGGACGTTTGGTGCTTGTTGATTGTCTAAGTTATGCTCAAGATTTAAAACCTGATATTCTCATTGATTTTGCGACACTCACAGGAGCGTGTGTAGTAGCTTTGGGTGAATTTACAAGTGGCATTATGGGACATAATGACAGACTTAAAGCCCAATTTGAAAAATGTGCCCTTGAGAGTGGCGAACTTATGGCAACTTTGCCTTTTAATCGTCATCTTAAAAAACTTATAGAATCTAAAATTGCAGATGTATGTAATGTCGGCTCTTCGCGTTATGGTGGTGCGATAAGTGCGGGATTGTTTTTGAGTGAATTTATCCGAGAAGAGTTTAAGCAAAAGTGGCTTCATATTGATATTGCAGGACCCGCGTATGTGGAAAAAGAGTGGGATATTAACCCAAGTGGAGCGAGTGGTGCAGGCGTGAGGGCAGGAATAGAATTTATTTTAGCACAAGGAAAAGCATAAATGGGATTATCAATCGGTATTGTAGGTTTGCCAAATGTTGGTAAATCTACGACTTTTAATGCTCTCACAAAAGCACAAAATGCGGAGGCAGCAAATTATCCTTTTTGCACAATTGAGCCAAATAAGGCAGTTGTGAGTGTGCCTGATGTAAGGTTGCAAGAGTTGGCTAAAATTGTCAATCCTCAAAAGATTCAGCACTCTGTCGTGGAGTTTGTGGATATTGCCGGACTTGTGCGAGGTGCGAGTAAAGGTGAGGGATTAGGCAATCAATTTTTAGCAAATATTAAAGAATGTAATATGATTTTGCATATCGTGCGGTGTTTTGAGGATTCTAATATCACGCATATTGAGGGGCGCATTGACCCGATTGATGATATTGAAATTATTGAGTTAGAACTGCTTTTTGCCGATATGGCAAGTTTAAATAAACGCATTGAGAAACTCCAAAGAGAGAGCAAATCTCAAAAAGGCGTAAATACTCAACTTACTCTCTGTCAAGAGCTTTTAGCGCATTTAGAATCTAATAAGCCCGTGCGAAGCTTTGCTAAACGTGAAAGTGAGGAATTTATCGCACTCAATAAGGATTTAAGATTTTTAACCAATAAAGAAGTGATTTATGGGGCAAATGTCAATGAAGAGGGCTTAGAATCTGATAATGAGTTTGTGCAAAAAGTGCGTGAATATGCAGCGCAAAATGATGGTATAGCAATTAAGCTGTGTGCAAAGATTGAAGAGGAAATGGTAGATATGAGTGATGATGAGCGCACAGAGTTTTTAGTAAGTCTTGGAGCAAAGCAGAGTGGATTAACGCAGATTATTAGAGAGGGATTTGCACGACTTGGGCTTATAAGTTATTTTACTGCAGGTGTCAAAGAAGTGCGAGCTTGGAGTATTAGAAAAGGAGATAGTGCGCCAAAAGCTGCAAGTGTAATACATAAAGACTTTGAAAAAGGTTTTATTCGTGCGGAGTGTATCAGTTATGCAGATTTTATTAAATATGGTGGCGAGGCAAAAGCAAAAGAAGCTGGGGCTATGCGTATTGAAGGTAAAGAATATATCGTGCAAGATGGTGATGTAATGCACTTTAGATTCAATGTCTAACCTTGCATTTACAAAAAAAAAAAAAACGATACAATATGCAGATGAAAGATGCTTCATACAGAGAGGGGATATAATGCAAAACACACAAGAAAAGATAGTAACTTATGAGGAAATCCAAGCAAATCCTATGCTTAAATGGTTTTTTGAATGGTATTCTAATGACGAAATTAAGCGCACTGCAGAAGATAAGTTTTTTAAAGAATGGCAGGAATATGTAAAATAAGCTCTTGCATAGAATCTAAAGTATTTTTTAAATGCTCATTATAAAACTTTCCTTGATTTGCTATTTGAAATTCTAACCATTCTTTAGCCTTTAAGCGACTACCTTTTAAACTCCAAGCATTGAGATATTTTTCATCACTAAAGGATTGTTTGGAGAAGAAATGGAAATGGAGCTGGTTGGCACTTAGTGTTTTTGTCATTCAAATCCCTTTAATTTATCCATAAGCGCGTATTCAAAGTCGTTTTGCGATTCTCTCCAGCTTTCATAGTCCTCATCATCTGATTCTGCTTCGTCATAATCCTCACCATAAAACTCAAGCAGTTCGCAAGAATCATAATCCCTATCGTCGCTCTCTACATACAAACTGTCGTAAATCTCATCGGCGTTTTCTTGCAACTCTTTCAACCACGTCTTTTTGCACACCCCTTGCAATTCTTGCGTGTCATAGCGCAAAAGAAACGCAAGTTTATCATCAAACTTAAGATTTGTCTCATTGACACTTTTATCGTCTTTCCATTTGTAATATTGTGCTCTAAAAATTTCAAATATTTCTTGCCTCAGATTCTCTTGCGCACAAGCACAAAAATCCTTTTGAAATTCCTCAAAACTTTTAGCAAAATAGCTTTCTTTTAAATTCATCATTTAGCCTTTTTCTTTTTCTCCAAAAGTTCATTGTAGATTCTGTATTGCTCGGATAGTTCCAGGCTTGTATCAATGTTATATTCTTTGACTAATTGCT
>NZ_JRMS02000020.1:0-8301 GCF_000762925.2 Helicobacter sp. MIT 03-1614 | reverse complement strand
TTTAGCTTTGACATTACAATATCCTATCTATTCCTTTTTCTTTACCCCTCACTCCGCCTTTACCTCCCCACCTTTAACGACTAATCCTTTAGAATCTATGACTACTTCTACTCCACCAGCTTTAATAACGATAGAATCACTTTTGGCTACAATAGAAGTATCGCTCACTTGAATTGTTGCTTCATTATTAGCATTAAGGAGATAATTAGAATCTGCAATCATTGTTATATTGTCTGCAACCATTACAGCAGCTCTATCAGATTCTAAACTCAAAGATTGAGGAGATGACAAATGAATATTCTCATTAGAATGAATAGCAATTTCACCTTGTGTTTGAATATTAAACTTTTTCTCAATGCTTATATCGCTGTCCCCCTCCACCACCTCTCTCTTATTCCCCCCTACATTCCTACTCTCATCTTGTTTGATACTTGTATTGAGATTTGCTTGTATCTCCACCTCCTTATCCTCTCCTACATATTCACTACTCTTCTTTGCAATCCTTACTTTGTTATCTACTCCTACATTTAAAGTATGGCTTAATCCTACAATAGTATCTTTAGATAAAGCTACATTGGTATTATATTCTCCTCCAATACTTACAATCTTTGCTAAATCTATGGTTTGAGTATGAATCTTTTTAATCCTTTCATTATAAGTTCCCTCTACTTGAGATTCTTTATTGTTATGTATGGTTTGAGTGAAGTTATGCTTAATGAGTTCTTCATAATCTCTTTGTGCTTGAAGATAGATGTGTTCTTGTTCTTTAAGATTGGAGAATATAAGCTCATTACTGCCTTGCTCTATTGGTTGTATGGTATATCTGTGTTGGTAGTGCCTCCACTATGTAATGCTCCACTATTTAATGTCCTAACACTTAAGGAAGTGATATGGTCATCTTTGGTTAAGGTAGCTAAACTTGGGTTAGTTTGGTTATACAGACTTCCTGATATATAAGGTTTATTGATCTCTCTAGGGATAGGTATATTATCTAAACTATGCAGTCTTTGAGTCATTAGCTCACCCTTTGCATTGGATTTTTTGTCATCGTCTGTGTGATATGGTGTAAAATAGCTAAATGCAAACTACTAACAAGAGTATTTCTATAATTTATATCATTAAGCTTTGCCCTATCGCTCTCATTACTTATAAATCCTAGTGTTATTAGCACTGAAGGCATAGCAGCAAACCTTGTGAGATACATATTGCTTTTGTGTGCGAAGTTGGCATTATTTTTATCTTGCTTGACACGCTCTAGTTTATTAATGAATCCTTCTTCCTCTCTAGCATATTCCCTAGCATTATAAAAACATCGCATTCCACTAGCCAGCCCACTTTCCTCACTATCGATATGTAGCGATAGTAGCAGTATCCTATCATCTTGGATATTATGCTTGATAGCATTGGCTATTTTTACTCTTTGCTCTAGGCTCTCATTATTTTGCCCTAGTATGATAGGATATGCCCTGATTTGCTCGATTCTCTTTGTGAGTTTGGCAATCACATCAAGGATAATATCTCGCCTTTTCATACCCCCTTGCTCATATCGTGGGTGCAATGCCCCACTATCGCCTATATCTATAATCACAATAGGCTGCATAAAAGACATTTTCACATAAGGCGTGTGTATCTGACTATCACAATACCCAAAGAAAGCCACAATCTTATTATGCCATTCCTCTTTTATAGGATAGCTTTCTTTTAGTCCTGTGCCTAGCCTGTTTAATCCAGAGCTTTGGCGGTTTTGTATGCTTATATTGGCAATATACTCATCTATACCAAAATCCATGACATTAAATGTCATATAGGCAAACTGCGTGTATTGTTTATATCTCATATCAGTTGTATTTATCTGTGGGGTGAATGTGATAGCATTGCTTCCTTTTTGTGCGTGCAGTCTTATTACTTCATAATCAGCCTTTAGCTTACTTTGCACATCATTAAATCCTAGATATATCTTATTGGCTGTATATTCTTTAGCTTGTTTATGCTTTGTTTGGATATTAGTTATCGTGGCATATTGTGTTTTGCTTAGCTCAAAGTTACTCTCACTCAAATTATCTCTATCTACTATAAAGCTTATTTTATCTATGCCTATTTCTTGTCCCACACTGATAGTATCTATTTGTAGAAAACCTTTAGAATCTGTTGTGCCTTTTGCTACTACTCTTTGGAATCTATGGTTATAGATATAGATTGTGCTATTCTTTAGTAATTCTCCTTTGCTAGAATCATAACATTCTTGTATTGCTAATCTCAAAGAGATTGCGTTAGCTGTGGGTTGGATTTTAGAATCTTTTTGTATATCTTTAGATGATAAAGATTGATAAAACTCCATATCCCTATCTAAGTAATTATGAAAGCTTAACATTAAAAGGATTGTTTTGAAATAGCTACTATAAATATTGCTAGATTCTTGACAAAGCATTTCAGATTCTGCTTCTGTAAGCTCTCGTAATTCTACATAGTGATTTCTTATAAGATAGTCATTGATGCGATTGATTTTGTTTTGGTATTGAATCTCTCTTTGCTTTATGCGTTCATTTTCTGCTTTGTCTTTTTGGGTTTGCTTGTCCTCCTCTGCAAAGATTATATCATTGACAACCCCTGCTATTAATGCCCCAGCTACTGCCCCAATGATAGTTCCAACAATGGGGGCAGCAGACCCAGCCGCTGCACCAGCTGCCGCCCCTGTGGCAATGCGAGTGAGGAGGGATATGCCTGTTTTAACAGCGAGTTGAGCTACTTTGGTCTCCATAGCATAGCCAACACCTATTCCAACACCAACCTCTGTCAATGCTCTTTCGTTAGATTTTCCCTCTATTTTTGCTTGTAGAAAACTCAATATGCCAAAATTCATTTTAATTTTAAGTTTAGCAACTTCTGTTGTGGTGGAGTTAATATTCATATTATTTAAATATTTTTCTGCTCCATATATAGCAAATCCTTCAGTAATTGCCACCCCATAAGTCGCCACATCTCCAGCTATTCCTAATTCCCTCCTATGAATCGGAATCTTTTCAAACTCATTACAATGACATTCCAAACCTTTGTAAATATTTTTATTTTCCATTTTCTTTTTCCTTTCGCATTTTGTCTATTTCATCAAAATATAGAATTTCATTTTTAATAAAAATATCATTGAAAATTTGTGAATATTTCTCTTCACTTAAGCTTAGTAGATATTGTGTGATATGCGGCTTAAAAAGCACATTTAATTTATCAATTAACTCGTGTATATTCTGTGTATTATCAGTATAACATAAATTTGATTCATCAATTACAAATTCCTTATTCTCTAAAAAGGTGGTGAAACACAAATTGTTTGTTAATTTTGGGCTTGTAGGGTTGCTAAATCTCATAGAATGTGCGTAAAAACTTCCTAATTGAAGTATTATTTTTTTACCAATATATTTTTCAATAACAAAATAACTATCAGTCATATATAGCCTTTTAAAATTGAATAATTTTAAAATTCCTGATAGAAAAATATAGAATATAACTAACCAAAACAAAACAAGAAATAGACCACGAAATCCACTAAGTGGTGGTGCTATCCAAAACACTGCATAAGTTACAATAGAACACACTGAAATGCTTATGATAATAAAATAGATGCGATACATTTTGCTCTTTGCTGAAAAATTTCTTTGTAGCTCATAAATAACTTTATCAGCAGATTTACTCATAGCTCTCTCCTATTGCCACCCCATAAGTCGCCACATCTCCAGCTATTCCTAATTCCCTCCTATGAATCGGAATCTTTTCAAACTCATTACAATGACATTCCAAACCTTTATAGATATTTTTCTTTTCACTCATTGTCTTACCTCCCGCAAAGTATCAATTTCGTCAAAATCAATATAATCACTTGGCAATCCTTCTTTGAAAAAAGAATTATTTTTGAAGCAATTATAATCATTTTGATTCATTTGTATTAAGCTATTTTTAATGTATGGTTTTATGGTTTCGTATATCTCTTGTATGTTGGTATTGCTAAAATCAATAAAAAAGTATTTTGGCAAAATAGCTTTGGTTGCTAGTTTTCGTATCGTGATAATGGTATCAAAGCTAATTTTAAGAATCTCATCTTCTTCGCATATGTAAAAACTTCCTAATGGCAAAATTATATCAGACCCTATATATTTTTTAAGAATAAAATTATTATGGGTAATTTGAATGGCTTTGAGATTAAGAGACAGGACAACACCAAATAAGTAATAAAGTATTATTAAAGCAATAAATACAAATATCAAGAAATGTAATTTATCAAAATATACAAAAACAATATAGATAAGAAAACACGATACGCAGAATCTAAAAAGAATACTCCATAAAAAATTGATACAAAAAAAGATATTTTTTATCCTTTTTAGCTCCCAGAGAGTTTTATCTTTAGTTTCGCTCACACTTTGCTCCTTATTGCTCCACAAGCCACATCTCCCGCTATTCCTAAATCCCTCCTATCAATAGGGATTATTTCAAATTCATTACAATGGCATTCTAAACCCTTATAGATATTTTTATTTTCAACCATTGTTTCTTTGTTCCTCTCGCAGTTTGTCTATTTCTTTATAGTCTATGCTGTATTGGTCTTTAATGCTTGCACCTCCATAAAACGTTTTAAATTTATTATATGCTTTCTCATCGCATTTAAGTAAATAATCAACAATAAAAGGCTTAAGCAATGTTTGAATTTTATCAACATTTGTATTATAACTTTCAAGAAAAAAATATATAGGAAACAATGAGTGCTTCCTTATTGATTCTATTGAATAATCACCTATAAACATAAAATTAAAATAAAATGGCATTCTGTGAAAAATAATGAAATCCCCTAAAGGTAAAACAATATTTTTTCCTAAATATTTTTCTATGAATAAATTATTATTTTCAATATACATCGTTTTTAGATTTAGCGAATAATAAAAATCCCTTGCTATATAGCAAACAAAAAAAGTTAAAGCTAGAAATGTAAGCAAACCTTTTAGATTCTCAGGTGTAGTAAAATATGTAAGTAAAATATACAAAAAAACACAAAATAGAGAAAAATATGCTGTATGACTATAAAGAGCCAAAATACTCTTTTTTCTCTCTAATTTCCAAGTTATCTCATCTTGTGTATCACTCATCATCTTTCCCCTCTGCTTTTTTAAATAGATAAGCAATTACGCCATAATTCACACCTAGAGTGATTGTAGGAATATTTGGTAGATAAAAAGGGCGATTCTTAGGATAGAGCATATCATTCATAGCACCTGCAAAAGCAGCATTTGCAGGTAAATAAATATTTAAGAAATTACTTGTAGAGTTACCCAAATTATTCAGGATTTCTTGTTTTTGAGGTAAATTTTTATCAAATTCATATTGACAGACATTTAAAGAAGCATAGATGGTATTATTTTTATTCATTTCTTACCCTTTACATAGGATTCCATTTCTTGCATATAGGGAGAAAAATCTATTGTAAAATAATTCAAATTCCTCTTTATGTCCCAATAAGCAAAACCCAATGATACCGCACCTCACAAAGTAGCTCCAAAAAATATTTAAACATATTAAAAAGTTTTTCTTTCTTTCCAACTCCCAAATAATCTCATCATTGTTAGAATCTAACTTTTTAGATTCTGTATTCACTCTTAGATTCTCGCTTATCACATTCTTTCTTTGAGATTCTATCTTATCACTTTCTCTACTCACTCTTTACCTCCCCACCTTTAACAACTAATCCTTTAGAATCTATCACTACTTCTACTCCACCAGCTTTAATAATAACACAATCTGAAGTAGCTGTTATGGTAGTGTCGCCTACTTGGTGGGTTATTTGATTTTGGGCTTGAGTATTGATGTCGCTTTGGGCTATGGTTTCTACACTATCTCCTAAAAGGGTCATATTGATATTTGTTTGAAGTGATATAAATCTTTGCATTACATTAATGGCTCAATCTCATTATTTTTCACACATTTATTTAATTCATCAACAATAACTTTTACATACTCCTCAAGTCTTTTAAGATTCTCCTCTGTTTCTCTTGTGCAAAGGGTAACATACTGATATGGAGGATAGTCATTAAAGCACCACATGCATGGTAAGTCATCTATGCTAAAAAACCAAACTAAAGTCTCCACATAGTCAATATGCTCTCCTACAATGATATTGTAACCAAATGCCAACCATATATCTTTGCAATAATCAAATGCGTCCGAATAGCCAAAATTCCATATTTCAAACTCCCAACGCATATTTCCTTTATTGTCCTCATTATATTCTTTGTCATACCATATAGGATTATCTGTTTTTGTTGTTTCTCTCTGTGCCTCTAAACTACTAGATTGTAAGCTGTGGTTTTCTAGTTTTTGTTTGTATTCTTTCATGCTATCCTCCTCTTTTATGATATTTTCTATCTCATTTGAGATACTTTTTATTAACCTTATCGTTAGTCCTTTTAGAGCTATCAATAATTTTTCTATATACTTCATCGAGATTCTCTCCTTTTTTGGAATATTTTTTGACATAATATTCAAAAGGTTTTATTTTTGTGCGTGGGTCAATGTTTAATCGCCAAGCCATAATTCTATCTTGCATAAGCTCCCTTGCTTGTTGTTTAGTAGTATTTCTCAATTCATGCAATTTTTCTGCCTGTTGCCTTAAGTCTTGTATTGTGCGATATGGATTTCCTATTGTATTCAATTTATCGTTATACCACCTCCTTGCGGCTTGATTGGAAAGTGTCTGTATCGGTATATTATCAATTGTTTTTGTGTTGTCTCGTCCCAAATTTGCAATAGCATTAATTGCACTATAACCAAATTGATATGCAGCTTTTGCTTTTGTTCCTGCAAAAAACCCCACAATATACCCACTCACATCAATAAGCCCCTCCTCTGTGTAAAGTGAGGGGGAATAAATATATAATGTAACACCTACTTCATACTTTGGGTTTTCTATGAAAGCAAAGAATCTAATTTGCCTATCTAGCCATTCCTCTTTTAAGTGTATTGTTATCTCTTCACCCACTATCTCATTACCCTCTGAATCTGCAAGGATTCTAAATGTTTCGTGTTCTTTTATAGGAGAGTTTATATTTTCCTTTGTTGTGTGTTGGTAAGGACTTGAGGTAATATATCCCCATTTGGTTTGTGTCTTTTGTGTTTGATATGTTTGTCTTTGTGTATCACTTTGTTTATCTTTATTGGGGATAGTGTCTTGATTGTAGTAGGCTTTGAGGTGGATTTGTATATGTTGCAAAGATTCTATGGCTTCTTTTTGTATTGTTGCTTTTGTATCGATATTATAGCTTCTTTGTGGTAGGTATAAGACATTAGCATTATTGTTTTCTTGTATGGTAGCTATCTTATTGCGATGTTGGGCATTATAGGTATCATAGACATTGTTTTGCGTAGTATATGTAGAATCTCTATTATCTCGTATCTCTGCATACACACTACTCACTAATAGCTTATCTTGATAGTGAAACTCTAGGGTATGGGGTTTATTGAGGTTTGCTAGTCTTATACAACACGCATTAGTCTTAGGTCTGCTTTTATAATGTGGGTGTTCTATCTCTACTCTAAAGGCGTGGCAATCTTTAAGACTCTCTATATCATCTAGGATTATTTCTCCACTTGAGCTTTTTTCATTATAGAGGATCTTACCATTTTTTCTTTGTATGACTTTTATAGTAGCATTTTGTATAAGAGCACTATTCACATCTCTTACTTGTATATGTATAGGTTTGGTGTTAATCTCTGCCATTATTGCTACCCTATCTCATTCTATTTATATGTATATTTTTATTCTATTTAAGCTTACTCACTCTTTACCTCTCCGCCCTTAACGACTAATCCTTTAGAATCTATGACTACTTCTACTCCACCAGCTTTAATAATAACACTATCTCCCTTAGCAGTAATAGAAGTGCCGCTCACTTGAATTGTTGCTTCAGTATTAGCATTAAGAGTATAATTAGAATCTGCTATCATTGTTACATTATCAGCAACCATTATAGCAGCAGTTTCAGATTCTAAACTTAAAGATTGTGGTGAGGATAGATGAATATTTTCATTGGAGTGGATAGCAATTTCACCTTGTGTTTGAATATTAAACTTTTTCTCAATGCTTATATCGCTATCTCCCTCCACCACCTCTCTCTTATTCCCCCCTACATTCCTACTCTCATCTTGTTCTATACTTGTATTGAGATTCCCCCCTATCTCCACCTCCTTATCCTCTCCTACATATTCACTACTCTTCTTTGCAATCCTTACTTTGTTATCTACTCCTACATTTAAAGTATGGCT
>NZ_JRMS02000001.1:0-255566 GCF_000762925.2 Helicobacter sp. MIT 03-1614 | reverse complement strand
GGTAATAAGAATAAATGATATAAACACACAATATCGCCACTACTTTCATAATCTTTCAAACAAAGAATCTAAAGTTTATGTGATAGTTGATAATGATGAGCAAGATATGAAAAAGCTCCTTGAAATCCTAAGAGAAAAAACACAAGAAGCCTTACAAAGACAAGGCAAAGCAAATCAATATGATTTGCGTGAGAAAATTAAACATTTACATATAAAGGAGTGGTAATGGGATAAAATAAAACCAACTTTGGCATTATAAAGCCTGATATTAAGTATCTCTCAAGGGTTTGAAGAGAAAATTGTAGAAATTTTTAAGTATTAAAATGAGGTTTATTCTTCTAAAATAATAAAATCTCTTTTTGGTTTATTTACTTGAGCGCCTCTTCTAGTGTCATTATAAGACTTATAAGATGTTTGAGAAGCCATTTTTAAAAAATTGAGCGCATAATCGTCTTTAGCAAGTCTTGCGGTGCTTGATGAAATTTTAGGAATATACTCTTGTAGAATCTTGACACGCTCAATTACATCTTCAAAATATCCTTGTGCCATTTGATTACGCTCTTTGTTTTTTTCCCAGCTAAAGCCTTTATTGTAGGATTTAATCACTTCATACCAATTTCCCTTACGCACTTTGTGCCAATAACTTAACTCCTCAAGTGCGCTCTGAAGGGCAAATTCATCATCACGAATAAGAAGCTCTCCTACCATATTACGCATAAAATTAGAATCTTTTTGCTTGTGTTTTTTAATAATACCCGGAATATGTGCGTGAAAAATACCTGCTGATGGGTCAGCAAAATTCACCCGATACTCTCCAGCACAAGATTCTTTCCACGCAATAGCTGCCATTGTGTAGCCAAAGCCACTCTTTGCACCATATTTAAAGGCTTTTAAAATAACTTGCTTTTGGTTTTTATTAAATTCTTTTGGTTGCACACATTTGCCCTCAATTTTATGAAGCGGTAGGGCAAATGCAATACATAAAGCCCCGCTTATCGCCATTATACATAATCCAATGATGATTTTCACTCTCTAACCTCCAATAAGACTTTAGTGATTCTCAATATATGTAAATAACTTTTTAACAAGTCTGCATTATAATGATACAATCATATCTAAATTTTAAAGGAATATCCTTGAAATCATCATATTTGCCCTTACTTATTGAAATTTTCACTGAAGAACTCCCCGCTCTCCCTTTTCTCAAAGAGTTACCGCATATGGTAGAAAAATGGCAAAAAATTGCGCAAAAACACCGCATTACTTCTACGCCCACTCTCTATTTCACACCGCGCCGCATTGTGCTTTATGAGCAAAACTTCGCCACTCATACACAAGATATTCTTATAGAATCTTATGGTCCTCCCCTTGCTATTGCTTTTATTAATGGTGATAAAACAAAGGGTCTAAGCAAAGCGGGTGAAAGCTTCTTCAAAAAACTTGAGTTGCCAACAAACACGCCTTATGAAATAAGAATCAAAGAGAACAAAGAAGTCCTCTATTATGCCAAAATGCAAAAAGGTGTGCAAACAAAAGATATTGTAGGAGAGATACTCATAGAGTGGCTCAAGGCATTGCAATTTGGCAAAAGTATGTTTTGGGGCAACTTAAATGAAAGCTTTATCCGCCCTGTGCGCAATATTTTTATCTTACTTGGAGAACAAAGTGTTTCTTTTAATGCTTTTGGGCTGCATAGCATTGCCCAAACTTATCCACACCGAGATATAAGCTTTGAGCCTTATGCCATTACCTCTCCTTCTGATTATTTTCAATCCTTAGAAAAAAGCAAAGTCATACTTGAACAAAACAAACGAAGAGCAATGATTTTAGAGCAAATTGCAGTCATAGAATCGCAAGAAAACATAAAGGTAGAAATTGATGAAGCATTGCTTAATGAAATTGTAGCCATTACAGAATATCCACGCGCAGCGTATGGAATCTTTGATAAGCAGTTCTTACAGCTACCCAATGAGGTCATTATTACTTCAATGAAAGAAAATCAACGATATTTTGCCACCTACAAAGACGGGCATCTCCACAATGGTTTTGTGCTTGTTGCTAATTCTACTGCTGCTAATCTTGCGCCTATTGTGCAGGGCAATCAAAAGGTTTTAAAAGCGCGCCTCTCTGATGCTGTATTTTTCTATGAAAATGACCTTAAAAATGGATTTGCTCCTGAAAAATTAGGGCAGATTCTATTTGTTGATGGGCTAGGTTCATTACTTGATAAAACTAAGCGCGAAAGCGTCATTGCACTTGAATTGCTCAAATTTTATACTCATAAGATAGATATGAAGATTCAAGAATCCCAAGAAATATTAAGCACTGCAGTGAAGTATGCAAAGGCTGATTTACTCACAGAAATGGTATATGAATTTACTGAACTGCAGGGAATTATAGGCTATTATTATGCGCAAAGCTTTGGTATGCACCCACTTGTTGCTCAAGCTATCAAAGAACAATATCTTCCCACAGGGGAAGATTCTCCACTTCCTAGCCATATACTTAGCGCAATCCTCGCCCTTAGTATCAAGCTTGATAACATTTTTGCTCTCTTTAGCATTGATAAGATTCCTAGCGGCTCAAAAGACCCTTTTGCTCTGCGCAGGGCTGCAAATGGGGTCATTAAAATTATATGGCATTATGGACTAGATTTTGACTTGAGCATTGATATACCTCGCTTATATCAAGCAGGAGGCTATAAACCAAGCGATATGCAGCGCATTGAATCTTTTTTTCTTGAACGACTTGAGGGTATGCTCAAGGTTAATCCCTCTCTTATCCGATGTGTGCTTAATGCTCGCGTCAATAACGCAAAAGTACGCAATCTCAACACCATTATACACAACATTGAAGCACTAAGCACATTTTTTGAAAAAAGTGACAAACAAGCTCTCATTACGCTTTTTAAACGCGTAGCAAATATTCTTAACGATGATATAATACCCACACACATTGACGAATCTCTCTTAAGTTTTCCTCAAGAAATTGCCCTTTACCAAGCTCTTAAAGCTCTTAAAGCAAAGGAATTTAAGGACATAAGTGAGCATATTGCTACACTTTTTTCACTCAAAGAACCCTTAGAAGCATTTTTTGCTTCTGTGCTTGTAAATGATAATGATAATGCCATTAAGACAAATCGTCAAATGCTTATTTTGAGCATATATAATGAATTTCTCCGCATTGGGGATATTAAGGACATTACACTTTGAAATCATTGTATCAAATCTTTATACTTGAATCAAAAAATATATTTACCTCTGTTTCAGCTATGCTCATTATTTTTGGGGGCTCGCTTTTTTATCTTTTCCTCTATCCCACGCCTTATTATGAAGATGTCGTAAGTGCGCAAAAAATTGCACTTATTGATTATGATAATACTTCCTCATCGCGCGAACTCATTGCGCTTATAAGGGCATCGCCACATTTAGAGCTTGTAGAGATTCTTGATAATCCACAAAAAGCACAAAATCTCATAGAATCTAATCGCATTTATGGCTTACTTATTATTCCTAAAGATTTTGAAAAACATCTCTATAAGCATATCCCGCCCACAATTCCTATTATGGCAAATGCTTCGTATTTGCTTATTTATGGTGCTATTGCTAATGCTGCTGCTGATGTCATCAATGAATTTAACACACTTCATAAAACAAAGCTCAATGTGCAAGAATATGACATTTTACAGCCCACATTTATCCCTCTTTTCAACCCTTCAATGGGCTATATTAACTATACTCTAGCACCTGTGCTTATTTTTATTTTGCACCAAACGCTTGTCGCTGGAGCTGGAATCATCGGTGGCACACAGAATCAACAATTTTCTCAAGGTATGCGAAATTACTATTCTTGGGCAAATCCATTGATTTTAGTATTATGCAAAATAATTGTATTTTTTTGTATTTACGCTTTGCTTTTTGCATTTTATTTTGGCTTTGCATATGCATTTTATGGCGTGAATGTCAATGCTAGTATTCTTGATTTTTGGCTTTTTAGCATTGCTTTTATTCTTTCAACTGCTGCATTTGGCGTATTTTTTGGCTCATTGCTTCCCAAACGCGCCCTCTCAACGCAAATCATTATGCTCGCCTCTATGCCCATAGTATTTTTACTAGGCTTTATGTGGCCTCAAGCACAAATCGCTCCTTGGGCAAGTGATGTTATTGCCTTTTTGCCTGCATATCACGGAATCAATGGACTTTTACAACTTAACCAAATGGGCGCTAGCTTTGGCAGTGTATGGGAATATTTTATGAGCTTACTATTCTTAGGTGTAGTGTATGCGGGTGCGAGTGCCCTTGTGATTTATAAAAAAACTTTACGTTGGTAATTACTTTATAATCAACATAATATGTTCCACAACAGAATCTGCCTTTAACTATTTTGCATTTCAAACATTTTATCAAATAGTTCAAAATATGATGAGATAGAAAAAATATTTTAAAGCAATCACTTATTTAGTTACACATACAAATGCGAAAGTATGGAGTTTATGGGATTAATTCCATTACACTTAATAAGACAAATTTTGATTCTTCTGGTGGCATTAAACCAAAGGTAAGTAAGTTAATGATGCCAAGCATCTTTAATAATACAAGCATTGAAGCGCCTAATGATTTTAGTATGCTCCTTACAAAAGAAAATGTGCAAGATTATTTAAATGCCCTTAGCATGCAGATAAAGCTATCAGTCAAATGAACAATAACCTAATGTGTGCTTATAGCACCACCCCAAATAAGCACAAAAGGTAAAGCGAGAGGAGCACCCCACACAAATATTGGTGCGCGAATAGAGAACATAAGGCTATCTTGCGATGAATAATGTGAAGAATAGTCCGTGCGATGTGTAAGTGAAAAATATATCGGTGAGCTTGGCAAAATTAAAATACCTTTATCAAAATATGCTCCATCTATCGTGCTATCTCTAAATCCACCACCAATATATACGCTTAGAATCTGCCACCCACGAATATTGAAAAATGCAGGATGCCAATAACCCTCAATCCCAAACCGATGAGAATCCTGCCCACTAAAGCCATATTCATAGCGAAATTTCGCTCCAAAAAATTGTGGAAATTTACCAACACTACCAAAGGAGAGTTTGCCAAAATCAAAGGCAATATGCTTTTGTGAATAGTACCACTGATTGAAAGTCATAGAATCTTCATTAAATATAAATCCATATTCTGTGCCAAATGTATTTAAGAGTATGCTTAGTCTTGAAAATAGTCCGCCAGATGTCAATGTCTCTGACCAAGCCTTTTTATCATAAGCCTTTGGATACACAAATCTCTCATCAAAGAGAAAATCACTTAGCCCATAAGAAGACTCTTGCTTTTCCTCATTGGAATCTTTTATTATATGCTTTGGGTTTAATTCTTTAGTATTTGAAGGCAATACTACTCCGACTTCTCCATAGGTGCTTGTATAAAAGAATATACAAACAACGCATCTAAGAATCTGTTGAATAACACACCCCCTCCCCTAAATTATGTAGATTATTGCATTTGTGCAGCGACTTCGGCAGCAAAATCCTCAACTTTTTTCTCAATACCCTCACCCAACTCAAAGCGGATATACTCAATTATTTCAATCTCATCACCTAGCTCTTTAGATTTAGCCTCAAGCACTTGAGCAATCGTTTTTTTGTCGTCCATTACATAAAATTGCCCTAAAAGTGTCAATCTTTGGTCAAGCAATGTACTATCAGCTACAAATCGCTCCATTTGTCCGGGCAAAATTTTATCCCAAATTGCTTCTGGCTTGCCTTGAGCTTTTAAATCTTCTCGTAACTTTTGCTCTTGTGCTTGAAGCACAGATTCTGTAAGTTCGCTGCGGCTGATGTATTGTGGAATCTTATGTAATGGCTTACCAAGCCTTTTAAACTCCTCATTTTCCTTTTGTAATTCAGCAATAAGAGCGACTTTTTCTTTTTGAATAAATTCATATTCAAGCTGTGTGTAGCTTAATACTTGAGGTTTCATTGCAGCAGCGTGCATACAGATACTCTTAGCAAGCTCTACACAAGCAGCTTTTGAACTTTCTTTATCAAACTTCATCGCAATAAGCACACCTACACGTCCATTTGAATGCACATAACCATTCACAATGCCTTTTCCTTGTGCTTCAATACTAGCAATGCGACGCACAACGATATTTTCACCAATTTTAGCAATGTTTTGTTGGAGGTATTCCTCAAATTTTACACCACCAATACTCATTGTATGCAGAGATTGTACACTAGAGAGAGCATTATCATATACAATTTTTGATGTTTGTGCTACAAGCTCTTTGAATGTATCATTTTTGGCTACAAAATCTGTTTCTGAATTAATCTCAATAATGCTTGCTTTGCTAAAATCATTTGCCACCTCTACACTCACAATACCTTCACTTGCTATCCTATCAGCCTTTTTGGCTGCTTTGCTTAAGCCTTTTTCGCGCAAGTATTCTACCGCTTTTTCAAGATTGCCCTCTGTTTCTACAAGTGCTTTTTTGCAGTCCATCATACCTGCATCTGTCATCTCACGAAGCTGTTTTACAAGCTGTGCTGGAATATCTGCCATATTATGCCTCCTCTTGCATTTGTGTAGCAACTTCAGCAGTTACTTCATCAAGAATCTCTTGCTTTTCTTCATTAGTGACTGGAGCAATTTGCTCTCCTTGCTCATTCTGCTCATCTTTATTTTCAGAGCGTCCCTCTAAAATTGCCTCACTTATTTCTTTGCAAA
Organism: Helicobacter sp. MIT 03-1614; assembly: GCF_000762925.2. Lineage (NCBI taxonomy): Bacteria > Pseudomonadati > Campylobacterota > Epsilonproteobacteria > Campylobacterales > Helicobacteraceae > Helicobacter > Helicobacter sp. MIT 03-1614. The sequence continues at coordinate 248,836 of NZ_JRMS02000001.1, read as the reverse complement.
AAAGCTGAATGGAACGTATCGCATCATCATTACCCGGAATAGGATAATCTACCATATCAGGGTCGCAGTTTGTATCAAGTGGTGCAACCACAGGAATACCAAGCCGTCTTGCTTCTGCTACAGCAATTTTCTCTTTTGCTGCATCAATGACAAAAATCATATCAGGGGCTTTTTTCATATGTCGCACACCGCCAAGATATTTATCAAGCTTTTCTTTTTTGCGTTGCAACATAAGCTTTTCTTTCTTCGTGAGCAAATCAATTTGCCCGCTGCTCTCCATTTCTTCAATAATTTCAAGTCTGCGAATTGATTTTTTGATTGTGCTAAAATTCGTGAGCATTCCGCCAAGCCATCGGTAATTAACATAAGGCGCATTTACAGATTCTGCATATTGTTTTAATGTCTCACTTGCTTGTCGCTTTGTGCCCACAAACATAATCACTTTACCCTCACTTGCTGCTTGTTTAATAATATTATAAGTGTAGCGAAAGTAGCGTAAAGTCTTTTGCAAGTCAATAATGTGAATATTTTTTCTCACGCCAAAGATAAATCTTTTCATCTTTGGATTCCAGCGACGAGTTTGATGTCCAAAATGCACACCACATTCAAGTAGGTCTTTCATTGTTACCATAGGTTCTCCTTGTAAATTTTGGTTTATCCTCCATACCCCTTAGCAAGACTCATTAAACCCTTGCAACCTCATAAGGATTGGTATGTGTGAATTTGCTATTAAGCTTTATGCGCTGCTAGATTCTATAACAGAGCATACTTTTTTCAAAGTAAAAGACAAAGATTTTAGCTTAATTTGACTAAAACCTTGCTTATAATTTTAATTATACACTCATTTCATAGAGTTTTTTACGCTCACTAGAGCTTGCAATATTGAGCTGTTGGCGATATTTAGTAATCGTGCGCCGCACCATTTTAAGAGCAAATTTTTGCTCTACACTTTTTAGAATCTTCAAATCACTCAAAGGTTTTTTTCTGTCTTCATTTTTGATAAGATTCAATATAAAATCCTTAATTGAAGCATTTGAAGTGTCTCCATCAATGGCTGCGGTAAAAAAGCTTTTAATAGGGAAAATCCCCCTGTCGCATTCAAGATACTTATTGGCAATAGCACGCGAAATGGTGCTAGGTGCATATCCTAAATCTTGTGCAATATCTTTAAGTTTCATAGGGCGAATCTCCCCGCCCATAAAAAAATCATATTGATTCTCGCGCAAGGCAATGGCAATTTTTAAAATGGTGGCTTTACGCATATCAAGAGCATCAACTAAATCTTTTGCTTCTTTAAGTTTGGTTTTCAAAAACTCTGCACTCTCCTTATGTGCCTCTATACCTTTAATTTTCTCCTCAATCAAAATCTTGGGATAATACACATCATTAATTGACACTTCAAGCTCATAGGTAGTATTTTTGAGTGCATCAGTTTTTACTCGTTCAAAGATAAAAATATCAGGAATCACTTCAGCCTCTTTCGCTCCAAACTCAATTGCAGGCGGATTCCTAAAGCTCTTAATAATTTTCATTACTTCATTGTATGCAGCGTGATTTTTATATTTGCTATGATTTTGCAAATCACGTATCACACACGCAGCCAAATCATAGCTTTCGCCCTCTAATTCAGTATTGCTCAACTGAAAAAGAAAAGATTCTATTACATCTTTTGCACCCACACCATAAGGCTCAAGATATGCAAATCTCTGCCTTACACGCTCTACATCTTCTTCATTCAATCCCAATTCACAAGCTATCTCACCCACTGCGGTATCTAAATATCCCTCATCATTTAGATTTTCTACAATCTTAAGCGCGATAGTGCGTGAAATTTCGGTAGGAAACAAAGTCGAATCAATTTGTTCCTCAAGCACTTCATAGAGGCTTTGTTGGCTAATATGTATAGATTCAAAGCGGTCATTTGACGTATTTGAAGAAAGATGAGATTTCTTATAGCTTTTAGACTGCAAACTCTGGGTCATTTGGCTTTGCACGCTAGCATAGGGGTTTTCTTCTACAATAGCATTGAGCGTCTCTTCAAGCTCCATAACGCCACTTTGCAAAATAGGCAACCAACTCTTTAGCGTTGTTGAAAGGCGCGTCTTGATATTGAGATTACTTCGTAGCTTACCCCCTACACTCATACTTTAAAATGCTCTCCCAAATAGTATTTGCGCACCAATTCATTTGCATAAATTTCCTCTGCATTCCCACTCGCAAGAAGTGTCCCACCTTTAATTACATAGGTGCGAGAGCAAACTGATAGTGTCTCGCGCACATTATGGTCAGTTATAAGAACACCAATATCAAGCTCTGTAAGCCTCAAAATAATATTTTGTATATCACTTACTGCGCGTGGATCTACGCCGGCAAAAGGTTCATCAAGCAAAATAAACTTTGGGTCTTTCACAAGCGCACGTGCTATTTCTACTCTTCTCCTCTCTCCACCACTTAAGCTTACGCCTTTTCTTGAACGAATGGGTTCAATGTTAAATTCTTCAAGCATTTTTTCAATTTTAATCTGCCTATCTTTCGCATTTTTGATACTTATCTCTGCTGCGAGCATAAGATTTTCCTCTGTGCTTAAATCTTTAAAAATACTCGATTCTTGAGGAAGATAACCAATTCCTAGGTTGGAGCGCTGATGCAGGGGGAGTTTAGTAATATCAGTATGATTAAGCATAACCTTTCCAGAGCTTGGGTGTAGCAGCCCACAAATCATATAAAAAGTAGTTGTTTTACCCGCTCCATTTGGACCCAAAAGCCCCACTACTTCACCACTATTAACTTCAAGAGAAATATCTTGAACGATTTTTGTTTTTTTAATATGTTTATTGAGATTATGTGCAGAAAGCTTATTCATAGGGCTACCTTATAGATTCTATTATCAAGCGTTGCATTTGTATTTATGGTAATACTCATTACCTTAAAGCCATTTTGACGCAATATCTTTTCTAAACGCTCATCACCCCATTCCACAAAATGCAGCCCTTCTTCCTCAAACATTTCAAGCAATCCTAATTCAAGCATATCCTGTATATCCTTGCGATAAATATCATAATGGTAAATCACGCCATAATCTTGACTTTTATAAGCTTGTGCCACGCTAAATGTGGGTGAAGTAACTTCTTCTTTACACTGCTTATTTTCAGATGCTACAAAAGAACGCACCAAAGTCGTTTTGCCACTTCCTAAATCCCCTCTTAAAAGCACTATATAGCCTTTACAAATTTTGTTTTTTAAAGTATGACAAAGCTCCCCAACCGCAGATTCGCTTAACACATATTCACACATTTGATCCACCTGTTTGACTATCTTGCATAATCACTTCTTTAATGCCTACACTATCCTTAATAGCACTTATTAAATCCTTATTTTGTGTCAAAAAAGCATCTCTAGCATCAAGCATAGCTTTATCTGTTGAGATATCTAAAGTAGAAGATGTATTTGAATGAGGAATGTGTGTGTTAGTAGAGGTATTTTCAGATGATAAAATGATGTTTTGTTCAGAAGTGCTTTGAGGAATCACTTGAATAGACACCTGCGAGCCAAAAATTTCAGCCACTAATGCCTTGATAATACTAAAATGCTCTTTGAGTTGCTCCTTATCTTCGCCCTGTGCTGTGCTACGCCAACGCAAAACCTCTCCATCAAAATCCACAAACACTACATTGCGTTCAAAAATCTCCCCTAATCCCACATTGCGGTCTTTAATCTTTTGCACAAGTGTGCTAAAACGCAAATGAGCATTAAGAGTTGGGCTAGTATTATTATGCGAAGAATTTGGAGTATGCACCTCTGAAGAAGTGAGGGAGGGAGGCGTATAACTTTGTTGAATATGAGTATTTGATGTAGAAGATGCACCATTAAATAGCTCTGCCTCAATCTCTTCTATCATAGATTCTATATCTTTGACTTTAAGTGCTTCTTGCATTTTCATTGCACATAATAACAACACAAACGCACCATCAGTATTAAGGTTAAGCAGACTCTTAGATTCACTTAGAATACGCGCGAATCTCTCAAGAAGAAGTGGCGGAAAATCCACACTTTCTTTAAGTAGTTTATCTTTTAAAAAAAGCATCATTTCATCAAGTATCATTTCACATTCATACTCTTGGAGAATCTGCATAATCTTATGTGTATTTTGCTCATTTTTGTGTAAAATACTCTGAAAATAATCATCAAGCACTTGAGGATCAACTACGCCGAGCATATCTGTTACTCCTGTGACTTCAATATGATTTTTGCAAAAAATAATCGCTTGGTCTAACAAAGTCAATGTATCACGTAAGCTCCCCGAACCGCTCCGCGCAATAATATCAAGAGCTTGAGGTTCATAGCTCACTCCCTCTTTATTAAGAATTTGAGTGATATGTTCTACAACAAGTCGGTGAGGAATTTGCTTAAATCTAAAATGCTGCGTGCGACTTAAAATAGTAGCTGGAAGCTTTAATGGATCAGTCGTTGCGAGTATAAACTTCACAAACTCCGGCGGTTCTTCAAGTGTTTTGAGCAAAGCATTAAATGCTTCTTTGCTCAACATATGCACCTCATCAATGATAAAAATCTTAAATCTTGCAAAGCTTGGGCGATATTTTGTTTGTTCTATGACTTTTTTAATATCATCAATTCCCCTTGAACTTGCCGCGTCCATTTCAATAATATCCATATGTTTATTTTGCAATGCTGCTACACAACTCGCACAATTACCACACGGAGTGCTCGTAGGTCCATTCTCACACTGCAAAGCGCGTGCGAAGATTCTCGCTGAACTCGTTTTACCACTCCCACGCAATCCGCTAAAAAGATAAGCGTGAGAGATGTGTTGAGAATCTAAAGCAAGAGAAAGCGTTTGCGAAATGGCATTTTGTCCTACCAAATCGCTAAAACAAGTCGGGCGATATTTTAAGGCTAGGGCTATTGAACTCATTTACATCCTCAATACTTCTTTAGATATTAAAAAATTGTAATTGTATAATAAGATTCCAAAAACTAAAATTACTCTTTCATAGAATCTTTTTGCATTATTTTTTCTCCTCTTGTGAAGATTCTTCATAAGAAAATATAGGCAAAGAAAGTTTATAAAAAATCGCCAAAAGCCTTGTGCTTACGCCCACTATTAAAGTCAAAATCGTAACAAGAGCAATATCCAATTGTGTCCATTCAAGCAACGCATAATACATCGCTCCTGCAATAATGGCAATACCTGCATAAATTTCTTTTTGAAAAACAAGGGGGATTCGCATACATAAAATATCACGCAAAATGCCTCCAAATACGCCCGTAATCACTGCTGCACTTACTGCAATAATAAATCCATATTCTTTATCAATCGCAATTTGTGCGCCAAGAATACTAAAAACAACTAAACCTACTGCATCAAGGGTTAAAAATACGCCCTCACTTCGTGCTACCACGCGCGGAGCTTTCATTGTAAGCAATGCAGCAATACAAATAAGCACAACATATTCAGGGTGAGCTACCCAAGTAAGTGGATAATGATTAAGTAAAATATCTCTAATAGAGCCACCACCAATGGCTGTAACAAGGGCGATAAAAATCACGCCAAATAAATCCATTTTATGTTTCCCAGCAGCAAGCGCGCCTGTCATTCCTTCCGCGGTGATAGCGATGATATAAAGCGTAGTAAGGAGCATTATTCTCCCTTAATAGATTCTAAAATAAAGGAACTATAATAGAATCTACCTATAAAAGTGCTAAAAATATATTTATGGAATCTCTTTTGCTTAAAAGATTGTGTGAAAATCGCTCTTAAAGATTCTATTTTGTAAAGGATTGTCCTATGATGAGATCACTCTACACTGCTAGCACGGGTATGCTTGGACAGCAACTTCAAATTGATAATACCTCCAATAATATTGCTAATGTCAATACCACAGGCTATAAAAAGCAAAGGGCAGAATTCGCTGATTTGTTTTATCAAGTTTTGCAATACGCAGGAACAAGCACAAGTGAGACGACCATTTCTCCTACAGGCATTGAAGTAGGCATCGGTGTGCGTCCTGTGGCAATACAAAAAATGTTTTCTCAAGGACACCCAAAAGAGACTGAAAATAACCTTGATATTGCTATTACAGGGAATGGATTTTTTCAAATTGAACTTCCCGATGGTAATATAGCCTATACACGCGCAGGAAGCTTCAAGCTTGATAATGATGGCAATGTCGTCAATGCGGAGGGTTATCGCCTTATCCCAGAGCTTACAATTCCAGAGGGTGCTACACAAATTAATATCGGCACCGATGGCACGGTGAGCGTAATTGAAGGAAATCAAACCGAAGTTAATATATTAGGACAAATTGAAATTGTTAATTTTATCAATCCCGCAGGTTTGCATTCTTTGGGCGATAATCTCTTTATCAATACCAATGCTTCGGGAGACCCTGTGGCAGGTGTGCCCGGACTTGACGGATTTGGGCAACTCCGACAAGGTTTCTTGGAATTAAGCAATGTTAAACTTGTTGAAGAGATGACAGATTTGATTACAGGACAAAGAGCCTATGAAGCAAACTCTAAGACTATCCAAACAGCAGATTCTATGTTGCAAACAGTGAATGGATTAAAACGATAAAATAGGTCTGTTTTATTGCAGTTTATTTAGCTCATAATAGAGCTTATCAGCCACAAGCTTATAGCCATTAGGTAGCAAATGCACATCAGCTTTTGCTAAATTTGCCTCCTCCCATTTCTTTTTGCCCCCACTTTGATTGATAAAATCCTCCATATCAAAAAGCAATGTTTGCTTTTGTTTAGCAAGTTTAGCAATAGCAGTTTTTACTGCAGGAGCGTTTTTTGTTATCCTATACACAGCTTTTTTACGCTTTTTGGCAGAAACTTTTTGCACCACAGGTGGCGGAGAGATGAGCAAAATACTTGCTTGCGGGTTGCTCTGCCTGATTAAATCAATAAATGCACCATAATTTTTTAAAAAAATACTCTCATTAAAATTATCATATAGCGCATCATTTGACCCATAACAGAGCACAACCAAATCCGCAGGAAGCATACTCATTTGATGCTTTAAAAGTTCTTTATCCCATTTGAGCCAAATATCAGAACGAGCACCATTTATGCCAAGATTTTCAACAATATTATTTACACCCTGTTGCTCATAAATAAAAAACCCGCCAAAAAGCACCTTTTCATTGAGTGCGCGAATATTGATAGGATAATGCAATTTAAGAGGGAGAATCTGCCATATAAAAGGGCGTTTGGCATTAATAATAAATCGTTGATTCTTAGCATCTTCAATGATAATAGCTTTTTCTTTATTGGGTGCTTTGAAAATAATTTTGCTTAGCATTTCTTGTGTAGATTGTGTTTGCAGCGTGAGTGTAATATGAGCAGGCAATTCCACAGGTTTAGCTACCACTCCGCCCATAGGATATTCATCAAGCTCGTGCAGACGGGAATTAAGTATCTCAAAATTATTGCTTTCATATTTAAGAGTGAGATTTTGATGATAATTAGGATACATTGGATACACAAATCCAATTGAGTGATTTTTAAAAAGTAGCCCACGCAAACGATGAGAAATAAAATCCCCTGCAATATGAGAATCTCCAAAGATACGAATGATAAGATTCTCCCTTTTTTTGAGTTTTGCTATAAGCTCTGCGGGTGATTGTTGTTGATAATTTATAATACCACTCGTGGATTCTAAGAGTTTTTTACTCTTTGGTATTATTGAGGGCTTTTGAACTTGTTTTGGCTCACTCAATTCTTTGGCAATAGCCTTAAGAGGATAATCCACGCCTTGCGATAAGCAAAAGCTTATACATAATCCTACTAATATCCTCCATATCCACATCTTAAGTTCTCCTAGCCCCTGTTTTACTCCCACAAATGCTCCTTTATTTGATACTCTACATCTTGTGCAGGCAAAGAATGTATTGAATCCTCTTGCACATCTAACTCTTTGACTTGTGGGATAATCTCAAGTGCATTGAGAAAAATATTTGCCATAATTTGATAACCACGCGCTGTAAAATGCACACCATCATCAATGCGCACCTGCACACTCTTGCCATTTGCATTTTTGATAAAAGCAGAATATTTCCCTCCTTGAGTAATAATGCCATTACTTTGCAAAAAATACTCGCCCTCTTCTTTTACAACGCGTTCATACAAACTATTCAAATACACAATCTTATCATTGAGGGATTTTGAGCTTACCGATGGCACTTCATACCACACTACTCGAGCACCATAGCTATGAGCGACATTTAAAATCTCCTCAATGCGTTGGATATAAGTCTCCTCCCAACGCACGCTTTTAAAGGAAATATTTTTCATACCCCAAGGATCATTTGCGCCCAAAAGCACAACTACAAGGGCAATATCAGGGTTTTTAGCAAAAGTATCTTTAAGGGCTGCCTCCCAATTAAAATAATGTTTGTAAGTTAGTCCTGTGCTATGTTTGCTAAGATTTATCCCGCGCAAATTCACTTTTTTAAAAGTTTTAAGCACATAAGGTGCCACTCCTTGCATCATAGAATCTCCAATAAGCAATACCGATGAGCCCTCATCAATAGGTATGCGTGGATTATTTATCGGACGAATAGGTGTATAACTTTCTTGAGCGGTGGAGCTTGGCTGTTCAATGGGTGGCTTTTTGACAGGTGGTGGTATAGTTTGAGTAGTTTGTGCGGGTGGATTTACAGAAATAGATGGAGTTTCAAGAGGCGGCGTCTGCAAATACTCTGAATCTGTAGGCAAATGCCCTATATCTTTGGGCGGAAGGGACTTGGTAGATTCATTAGAATTTTGTGAGGCAGGATTCTCATTGGCGTGCAATTTGGGGTGAGATATGGGAGGATTTTTTGGTTTGGGCTTAGGGTGTGAAGTATTATTTGTATTATGCTTGGATTTTTTTTGTTGAGAATCTTTATTTACAGGTGCATTCTTTTTATTTTGCTTATCGTTTTTTTCTTGTGCAAAAGTAAGATTATCAAAAGTAAATATATTCTTGCGCACTTGTTCAAGTGATTGTGTAAGATTATCAGCATACACAAATAGTGCATTATCTTCAAGCATAATACGTTCATACAATCCACTCAAAACCTGCACAAAAGGATAGGGGGATTCTGTAAAATTATGGTATTGTTGCTCAACGTAGATAATAATTGAGCTATGCAATGTAATCAAAAGTTGCATAAGAGTTGCAAACGCGATAAATACAAATTTCGCCTCTTTCACTTAAAAACTCGCATAGATAAAATTAGGTATGCCAGAGGGCATCATTACAATAATGAGCGTAAAAATAATGCTAAGCACAAAAGGTTTTATGAACCACGGGATAAAGCTTAACATCTTTTGACATAAATTCATACTCCCACGCATCAATGGATAAAATATAAAGATAATAAAAAACCCGCCAAGCGCCCATAGAGTATATTGAGGCAAAGGAAATGTAAAATTTTGATAAAACGCAAGAAAAAAGCTCTTTGTCTCATCAAGCGAATGATAAAAAAAGAAAATCCAACAAAAACTCACAAATATAAAAGTCAAAAATGAACCTACAAAAGGTAGAAAATCAAAGTTTATACGCAGAGCCTTAAGACAATTAAGCCATATTATCCCAAATCCGTGTAAAAGCCCCCAAATGAGAAAATTCAAAGTATTTCCGTGCCACAATCCAGAAAGCCCAAAGGCGATAAGGACAAAAAATTGTGTGCTTATAAACCCTCTTTGATTTCCACCAAGTGGGATATAGATATAATCCCTTATAAAAGTAGAGAGGCTTATATGCCACCTATTCCAAAAATCTTTAAGATTCTTCGCCATATAAGGCATATTAAAATTAGGGGGCAAACTAAAGCCCAACATAAGTGCAAATGCACTTACAAGGTGAATATAGCCGCTAAAATCACAATAAATCTGCACACTATATGCCAAAATACCACTCAAAAGCTCAAGGCTATGATATTCAAAGGGTGCACTTAGGATTGGTTGAGAATAGATGCCAAGATAATTTGCGATGAATGCCTTTTTGATTACACCAAAAAGCACAAGTGTAATAATCAAATCAATAGAACCAAAAGCACGCGATGCGTGATATTGCGCAAAGAAAAACTGGCTTCGCATAATCGGACCTGCGAGAAATGTAGCAAAAAATGAAAGATAAGTCGCTAAGCCCACGAAGCTTTCGAGCGCAGGATTACCTTCTTCATAATAAGTATCTCGCACAAGATTCTTACCTGTTTCATATACGCAGCGCAAATAAGTAATGGAAGCAAAGGTATAAAAGCTAAGCCCTAAGGGAAAAATAACATCTACCTCAAAAAAATCAAGTCCCATAAATTCAAGCAGTAAATCAACTTCATCTTTGATGCTTGCATAATATTTAAAAAAACAAAGAATAGCAATCACAAGACTTACACAACCAAGAAAAATAAAGCGGTAGCGGGTGCTATCAATAAAAAGTGCAAGAAAATGCACAAAACAAGTATAACAAAATACCACTAGTGCGAAATATGGGCTAAAAAGATAAATAACACAATAATTAAATGCTAAAAGCGCAAGATTCTGTAATGTGTGGGATTTGATTAACCAATAGAACACAAAAAATACAAGGAGAAGCAAACTAAATTCAAGTGAAAAAAAACTCATACTCCTGCGCTATCCTTTTGTGTGGAATCTTGTAGTGTTTTTTTGAAATTACAACTTACTTGTAGCTTCATTATCGCTAAAAATTATAGCACACAAAGCTAATCCTGCTTTAGCAAAAGTAGGTCAAAAGATTTTTATGAAATCTCAAATATATAAAAATCTGTTACAGATAAATCATATTGCAAAAAATTGCTCTTCAATCTCATAAGGCAGTGAAGCTAAAAAACTCTCTCCTCTTTTTTGCCTTAAGGCTTCTTTTGTTTTTCTTACCACATATTCCTTGAGGCAGCTTTTTTCATAAAGGCTATCATAAACTTTTGGAGAAAAATAGGGCATACTTGTCAAAGTCGCTGCGCAAATACGCTTTTTGAATGGAATTTTAAAAAGAGTTCCACCAAATTTTGTATGTGTATATGCCCCCAGTGGATGAATAATAAATTTATCAGGATCACTTAGAGGAATTCGAAAATAACCAATGGAAAATCGGCTCAAACCAACCTCTCCAAAATGAAAAAATCTCTTATGCAAGCGTCCATATCGCCTAAAGTCCATACCTATACCCTTTGTAGTAATATATACCCTTTGTTTGCGCCAATAAAGAAGATGAAAAAATGGCAAAATAAGGGATAGAACTACCATACAAATACCAAAGAGTAGCCTCTTTATTTCAAACGGAGGAATAAATAAAGCCAAAAGGAAAGACAAACCAAAAAATGTAAAAAAAGATAATGTGATATAATCAAGAAAACTTACTTCGTGCTTGGCTTCAAAGATGAGATTTTCATCATTAGAAGTTTTGTCCTTATGATATTTATAATGTGCTAAAGCCAAAAGTGAAAACACTTATCCCCCTAATTGCATTAAGAAATGGAGTAGTATTATAGCTAAAACGCATTATAGAATCCACACAAACGCTACTTTTACTTCACGTTATGGTATTGATTAGAGATAGAGTTTCATTGCTCTGTTTTGATATAAAACTTATTCTGTTGATAATATCTGCCCAAAATGCTGCCACATATCCCCCATACAAAAGAAATAAACGCGCCAATAAGCAAAACACACATAATTCCCACACTCGCTAATAAGCCCTCAATTTGTGCAGAAAGTGCGTCCCCGCCACGATACACTACCGTGTCTAAAAAGTTTTTCACTTTATATTTAGAATCTGCATCTAGTGGCACAAAGAGCATTTCGCGTCCGGGCTTTACTAAAGAATACTCGCCTATACGTCTTATACTCATCACTATGGCAAGGGGTAAAAAAGCCGGGTGAGTAAAACTTAAGATGATAAAACCTACACACATAAGAAACCCAAGTGTTGAGAGGAGCATTTTTATGCCAAAAAATTGTGCAATTTTAGCTGTGAAAAAGATTTGAATGATTAAAGAAAAGCTTTGCACGATTAAATCAATAAATGCAAAAGCAGCAGTTCGCGCTTCACGAGTGGGGAAGACTTCTTTAATAATGCGTGCTTGTTCCATATATAAAAATGTTGAGACGCTTGTAAGTAGTATAATAAAAGCGCAGAGCATTAAAAGATATTTTGATTGCATAATAAGCTTAAAACCGATGAAAGGATTCTTTGCTCCTATGGGGTGATTAAATTTTGCAATAAAATGCTCTTGTATATGCAAATGCACTCCTGCTTCTTTTATCATCATATTTTTAAGCACTATCGCACCTATAAATAAAAGGATTGAGCCAAAAATAAGAGAACTTGGCTCTAGTTTTACAGAGAGAAATCCCACACTTGCTGCACCCACTATACTTCCTAAACTTGCTCCTGCACTAATAATCCCAAAAAGCCTTTGACTCATATCCTTATTAAAAATATCAGCAAGCAAACTCCACGCTGTGCTAAACACGCAGAGATTAAAAATGCTTACCCATACATAAAATCCCCTACAAAGCCACAAAAAAGCAGTCGTGTTTGGTTCAAAATAACCCATTGCAGCATAAAAAAGCAAGAGATTGAGTGCAAAAAATATCAAAATCACATCAATATAAAATTTCTTTTTAATTCTTGAAGCAACAAACATTATGAGTATTGAACACAAAAGTGCAAGGATAAAAGTTGCTAAAAAGAGCCATTTTAGCTCATCTTGTCCGCCTTCTAATCCTAGAGCATCACGCAAAGGACGTAAAATCGCATACGAGCTAAAAAGCATAAAAATAAACAAAAATGAGTAAAGCAAAAGCTTTAACTCCTCTTGCTTTAAGCTAAAGATTCTATAAAATAAGCTCATTTTGCACTTTATACTATTGGACTAAGCATTTTGTAGGATTGGCGCAGTGAAGCTCCTCATAAAACTTATGCTTTTGCTCTAAGACTCTTAGAATCTCTTGCGTTTTTGCCAAATCCGCCTTGACATACTCTATTTGATTTTTTACAATCTCCTTGCGCTCACCAATTGTGCTTTCTCCCTGCATATACAAATCCATATAAAGCTTGATAGTCTTTATATCCATTTTAGTTTGCCTAAGATACTCTATCCAACGCAAAGCTTCTATATCCACTTCACTAAAATAACGCACATTGTTTTTATCGCTCTGCAAAAAAGGAAATAATCCTTTTTTAATCCAAAATCGTATCTTTGTAGAGGGAATACCGGTTTTTCTCTCTACTTCTATGATAGTATAAGCCATAATTTCACCTTGATATTTTAGTGATATTATAAAACCTGATACCTAGTATCTGTCAAGAGGTAAATTAAGATTTTTTCAAAATCCCTTAAAATTTCTTTGTATTTATATCTCGCAAGATACTTTCTGATATATTTTTCACGGAACTAGAAATAGTTGCTGTTTTATTGGCTATTTCTACATTCTCATGAGTGCTAGACATAATATCACCAATAGCACTATTTATCTGCGAAATATCTGTAGTTTGCTCTCTAATAGATTCTCCCATATCATTAATACTTTGCACTAAGAGATTTGTATTAGCTTCAATCTCTCCTAAGCTCTTTTGAGTTCTCTCAGCTAATTTTCTTACTTCATCTGCAACAACAGCAAATCCTCTTCCGTGTTCTCCTGCTCTTGCAGCTTCTATTGCTGCATTAAGAGCAAGTAAGTTTGTTTGATCTGCTATATCTCTAATGATACCTGTTACATTCTTAATATCCTCGCTCTGCTGCGTAACTTCAGTAGTTTTATCAGAGACACTATGCATTGTGCTTGTGAGCTGGTCTAAAGAAGCTGCTACTTGCTCTAAAGAACTCGCTTGAGAGTGAGAGCTTTTTGTCAGAGAATCCACCGCATCTTGAAGATCAGTGCTTTCATTAGAAAGAATATGAGCAAATTCGGCTCTTTGTTTGAGCATTTTTGTTATCTCATCACCCAAAAGATTAGCTGTTACTTCCATATGTCCTTTAGGGTCATCAATTCTTATTGTAAAATCAGAATCTCTATAACTCTCAAAAACACTATCAAGCTTATTTAAATCTGCGGTAATCTTGGTCTCTAAAAGCTCCAAAAGCCTATTGAGACTTGCTCTTAGCTCATTAAGCTGGGGGTTATTTGAAGTAGCTTGCACACGCACAGAGAAATCCCCTTGCTCTACATTTCTACATACTTCAAGAGATTCTTGGACGACTTTAGAATCTTGTTCTAAGAACTCTTGAGTAATTTGGATATTTTCATTTACAGAGCGGGCAATGACATCAAATTCATTTTGAGATTTTAGCGACTTAACAGGTAAAAGACAAACTACAGAAGCTTTATAATTGATAAAGTCAAAAAAGCTCTTTAAATTATCTTGAATGCCTTTGAGTGGCAAAAGCATTTTATTTATAATAAAGCCTAAAGTTAAAATAACGACTAAAATACTTAAAAGTGTGCTTATGATTTCCTCTTTTAAAAGTCTATTTGCAGAATCATTATAAAAATGTGATTCCATAATAGAGCAAACCATACTAAAATTCCCAAAACTACTGCACACAACTTTTTTCTTTAAATTATTATCGCCTTGAACTTCAAAAAGACTATCGTTTTTAAGCAAGCTTGGATTTAACTTTATAGCTTGTGAGATATTTTTACCTAAGACCGTCTCTGTACCAATTTTACTCACATCAGTATGCAAAAACACTAAACCTTCTTTGCTATAAACATAACTTTGTATATTCTCTGATGAGCCAATAGGCAAAACAGAATCTATAAGTTTTGATATTGAATCATCTGTGGCAATAACCCCTAAAAATTTCTTATTCTTATCATACATTGGCAAAGCATAACTCAAAGAGAGATTCCCACTTGAATCTACATAAGGAGGTATAATAGCAAAATCTCCTCGTTCTTTAGCCATTTTATACCAATTTCTCTCCTTGACATTATATCCAGTTTCAAGAGAGAGTATTTTCCCATTTGAGCGGATATTCTTACCACTCTCCTCCAATCCCACATAGGTTAAATCAAGCCCTGCAGATTGCCTTAATATCTCAAAGAAATAAATCATTTCAGAATCATTTAAGGAGGTTTTAACCAACACATTACTTGCTGCAACAAGCACTCTTTTTTGTCTTTGAGCATAATTTTCTAGTGCGTTTAAGAATGCGTGGTTGGTTACAATTTGTTGCATTTTAAGGTCTTCGTGTGTGAGTGTTCTAAGATTATAATAACTTATACAACTTGTTACACCCAAAATCAAAATGATTATGAAAACAACAAAAATAGTAAGCTTTTGCCTTACCGTTCCATTAAAAAGTCTCATAATACTTGTTTCCTCCTTTAAAGTTATAGTAAAATTATAAGCTCTATGTTGTTAAACTAAAATCATTAGAAAATAACGAATAAGTAAAATCGGACTATAATAAAAAAACTATAAAATCTAACTTTAATTTTTGCCCAAATTCTACAAAAAAAAAAAAAACGAAAATTTGCCTATTGTTTTTTTATATTTTTGATTTATATCAAAATAAAATAGAAAAGGAATATCTTTTGCTTATAAGCATTTAGAAATTTACACAAAGGGGCTTTATGCAAAGTGGATATTATAATACCACGGGCGGTATGGTAACGCAATTTAACCGCCTTGATTTGATTTCAAATAACCTTGCTAATCTCAATACCACAGGCTTTAAGCGTGATGATGTTGTCATTGGCGACTATCTAAGACTTTTTGAAACACATAAAGAGCAACTTCCCATAGAAGACCACACACGCAAAGCTGCTAAATTCCTCAATCGCACAATGGATAGAGTGCCAATTATTAGCGAAGAATATACTGATAGAAGCATAGGAAGTCTTGCACAAACAGATAATACGCTTGATTTTGCCTTGCAACATCAAAATGCTTTTTTTGTTGTAAAAACCCCTGATGGAATCCGCTATACACGAGATGGAAATTTTCATATTGACGCTGATGGACATATTGTGAGTAAAGAAGGGCATCTTGTGCTTAGTCGCGATGGACTAGAAGAGGGAGAGGGTATTTCTGTTCCCACAGGTATGCACCTAGAGAGCGATAATAGCGGTAATCTTTATTTAAGAAATATTAATAATGACGCCATTGCGGAGCAAATCAATATTGGCGCACTTGCCGTAGTGGGATTTGAGAATCCGCGTTATCTTAAAAAAGTCGGTAAAAATTTTTATGAATATCCAGAGGAACGTTTGGAAGAACGCGATATTTTGCAAAATAATGGTATCATTGCGCAAGGCTTTTTAGAAAAAAGCAATGTCAATGCCGTGCAAGAGATGACTTCCCTCATTGAAACAAATCGTCTTGTAGATATGTATTCTAAGGTAATGAAAAGCCATATGGACGAACTTAACGCAGAAGCCATTACCAAACTTGCAGTGCGCGCTTAAAATTGATTCATTAATAATATGGAGTATTTATGCAAGGACACAGCCAAGCAATTAAAGAATTGCTGAACTGCTTTGAATACATTAAACGTTATCACACAGACATACTTGATTCCATAGCTATTATGCTTGAGATGTTTTGGCTTAAGCGGCATTCCCCTGCATTTATTCAATCCCTCATTGCTCTTGCTGCCAAACGAAAGCCTATTTATGAAGAATGCACAAACGCGTTAAAAGATGCGCTCGGAGAGGAGCTTTATATACCGCTTAACCCTCATTCTAATGTATTGAAGATTCTCAAAGTCATTATGGCAAATGATACTTCAAATCATACAATAGAGGAATTTTTGCATATTATCACGCAAAAAAAGACAACGCATAAGCTGTTTTCTTACTCTACCCCACTTGAAATTAATGAGCTTCTTGTAGGATTGCTTGATATTAAAGAATCTCAAAGCATATATAATCCGTGCTATGGCACAGGAAGCCTATTTTTTGCGATTGCTAATTATGCACATAGTTTTGAGCTTTATGGCGAAGAGTTAGAATCAAGCTTAGCACGGATCGCTAAAATTATTTGCAAGATTTTAGATTTAAATACGCAACATTTGATTTTAAATAATATTCTCAAAAATGCTCAATTTAAAAATCAAAAATTTGATAAAATCATCTGTAATCCACCACTTGATAGTCATATAGGCACACAATTTTTAAAAGAGGACGAGCGATTTGCCACTTATGAAGCACTTATTAAAACGTATCCTGAGCTCCTTTTCTTAATTCATTCGCTCTCGCATCTTAAAGATAAAGGTGTATTTATCCTGCGCACACAAACACTACTCAAATCCTCACTTGAAGGCAGACTAAGAGAAAAACTTTGCGAAGAAGGCTTAATAGAATCTATTATTGAATTGCCAAAAAATATTTTTCCTCATCAAACACACGAATTTTCAATTATCGTGCTCTCTCCAAATAATCGTGCAATTTTACACATTAATGCAAATGCACCACATTTTTATCATAAAGATGGCAAATATAACCGCTTAGTTAATCTTAAAGAGCTGCTTAACATTTATAGACATAAATATGTTGGCACATATTCCTCCCTCACGCCTTTAAGTGAAATTGACCCACACGATTTGCGCGTTGCGCGTTATATCCAAGAACCCCAATCTAGCAGAAAAAATCATACGCTACTAGGCACACTCAATATCAATGTATTCCGTGGGCAACGCGTATATGGAAGTGCAAAAGATGAGAAAATTACTTATTTTGATTTGGGCATTGCTGATTTTATGGATTTTGGCTTTTCTGATGAGCTTTCCACCCAACGACTTAAAGGCGATAAAAGCAAGATTGAAAAATATCAGCTTAAACCTTATGACATTGCCCTATCTATTCGTGGCACGACACCTAAATTCACTATTTTAAGCCCAAAGCTTAAAAATAATAAGGTAGTAGCAAATGCAGGCATTATCATTATGCGCTCTCCTACCCCAGAAATTGCCATAGGACTTTATTGTTACCTTTTCTCAACGCAAGGGCAAAAAGCACTTGGCAAGATTTATGAGCGTAATCTTGGTAGCATTAATCCACCTGATTTAGAGCAACTCGCTATCCCCGATGATTTTTGTGCTAATGCACAAGAAACTTTCAGGCAGATTCAAAGTTATGCAAAAGAACTGAAAGTGCTTCAATCTAAACTCCAAGCATTAAGGGGCTAAATGCAAGAACTGAAAGTGCTTCAATCAAGCTTTACAAATATCACTTATGGGAAAAATGTTACATTAGTGCAGCCAAGTAATCTTTATGGTTGCACACTTGAAGATGATGTGTTTGTGGGTCCATTTTGTGAAATTCAACGCGATGTATTTATCGGCAAACGCACGCGTGTGCAATCTCATAGCTTTATCTGCTCTCTCGTGCAGATTGGGGAAGATTGTTTTATTGGGCACGGCGTGATGTTTATTAATGATAGATTCTCACTTGGCACTCCCGCTCCAAATGCTACAATGTGGGAGCATACACGGATTGGAAACCGCGTGAGTATCGGTTCAAATGCGACAATTTTGCCTGTATCTATTTGTGATGACGTAATCATCGGTGCGGGAGCAGTGATTACACGCTCCATTACGCAAAGTGGATATTATGCAGGGAATCCTGCACGTTGTATTCGCCCACTCAATCCTACTTTTACGCCAACACAATCGCCCAATCCAAACACAAAAGATAATCAATGAAGCCCTCTTATCCACAGCATATTGCAGTGATTATGGACGGCAATGGACGTTGGGCAAAAAAACAGGGTAAAAAACGCACACAAGGGCACAAAGAAGGTGCAAAAATTGTCCGAGATATAACGCAATGGTGTGCAGAAAAAGGGATTCCATATCTCACGCTCTATGCGTTTTCTACTGAAAATTGGAAACGCCCCAAAATTGAAGTGGATTTTTTAATGAAGCTTTTAGAAAAATATTTGCACGATGAAAAACCAGTGTATATGAAAAATCATATCCGATTCCGGGTCATTGGAGATATTAGCGTTTTTAACACACGCCTTAAAAATGCTATTTTAGAGCTTGAACACGCCACGCAAAACCACACAAAACTCACGCAAATTCTCGCTCTTAATTATGGCTCTCGCGATGAAATTGCGCGCACTTTTATTAAACTTGCTCATACGCTCACCCCGCACACTCTTGCATCGCTTACAAGTCAAGATATAATTTCTATGATTAATGCCAACCTTGATACAGCCACGCTGCCCGATGTAGATATGCTAATACGAACAGGTGGCGAAAAACGTATCTCAAATTTTATGCTTTGGCAGGCAAGCTATGCCGAACTTTTTTTCACACCTACTTTATTTCCTAGCTTTGGTAAAAATGAACTTAATGCTATGCTTGAAGAATTTTTGCAACGACAGAGACGATTTGGGGGCATAGAATAATATCTTTATGTTTTATTTGCAAAAAAGTGCTAAAACTTCGCTGTATATAACCATATCTTCTATAAAAATTAAGGATATATAATGGATTTACAAACTCTTAAAAAAGCCTATCCCAAAGCTCTACCTTACCACATTGGCGGCAAAGTTGGTATTCAGCCTCGCAAAAGATTACGCTCTATTGATGAACTAGGATTAGCCTATACACCCGGCGTCGCTGTGCCTTGTAAGCAGATTGAGGCTAATCCTTTAAGCGCATATGATTACACTTCAAAAAGCAATCTTGTCGCGGTTATTAGCAACGGCACAGCAGTGCTTGGACTCGGCGATATTGGAGCTATGGCAAGTAAGCCCGTTATGGAGGGAAAAGCCATTTTGTTTAAAACTTTCGCAGGAGTTGATGCCTTTGATATTGAGATTAACGAAAAAGATGTAGATAAATTTGTCGCTGTAGTTAAGGCGATTTCGCCCACATTTGGTGGCATTAACCTAGAAGATATTAAAGCTCCAGAATGCTTTGAGATTGAGCGAAGACTCATTGAAGAGCTTGATATTCCTGTAATGCACGATGACCAACACGGCACAGCAATTATTTCTACTGCGGGAATTATCAACGCCTTGCACCTTGTGAATAAAAAAGCAAAGGATATTAAGGTTGTCGTATTTGGTGCGGGAGCTGCAGCTGTGGCGTGTGCAAAAATGTATAAAGCATTTGGCGTGAAAAATCTTGTAATGTTTGATTCTAAAGGCGCAATTAGTGCGAATAGAACCGATTTAAATGATTTGAAAAAAGAGTTTATCTGCCAAGAGAACTATGCCTCATATAAAGACGCGCTTAATGGCGCAGATGTAATGCTTGGGCTATCAAAGGGCAATTTATTAAGCGGAGATGATATTAAAGGAATGAATGAATCTCCCCTCATTTTCGCACTAAGTAATCCTACGCCAGAAATTATGCCCGATGAGGTGAAAAAAGCACGTCCTGATGCAATAGTCGCCACAGGACGCAGTGATTTCCCCAATCAAATTAATAATGTGCTTGGATTTCCCTACATCTTTAAAGGTGCACTTAAAGTGCGTGCGAGCAAAATTAACGAAGAAATGAAATTTGCCGCAGCTTATGCAATCGCTAATCTTGCACGTGAGCCAATCACCGAAAAACTTGAAAAACTTTTAAAGAAAAAAATGAGTTTTGGCAAAGAATATATTATCCCCTCTGCCTTTGATGAAAGACTTGATGATGTCGTCTCAAATGCCGTAGCAGATGCAGCGATAAAAAGCGGCGTGGCACGGGTGTAAAGCAAAAAAACGAACTATTTTATATCGGGTTTTTGTGGAACTTCCCATTTTCACAGGCTCAACAGGATAATTATAGTGAAGTATGAGTTTGAGAAAACTCAAGGTTTGCACTTGCTCTTCGGGATTGGTATATTTGCGTTTTTTGCTTTGATAGGTATAAGTAACATATTCTTTATTTTCATCAAAAGCAATCAAGCCTTGCTTAATCCCTTCTTTAATTAATTCTTCTTGCATTATGCTTTAACCTCCTTGATTTTCCAACCTTACAAAGTAATAAGATAATTTTTGCCCTTAATTACACTTTAATCCACAATTAATAAGTAGATTGCTAAAGTCGCTCTTGGCGGTGTTGCCTTTATGAAAGTCTTTGATTTTCACGCCCAAATAACAATCCTCTAGCTTAGAATAAAATGCTTTTTTGTAATCTATCATTCTACTTGTCCTCAATCTTTTATGTCTAATAAAAAGTTTTTGAGTGGTTGTAGATATTCGCTCTCGCAATCTATCATATCGCCATTAATTTTAAAATCCTTGATTCCATTTTTAAATCCAAAACTATGAAAATAAGCATAAGTTTTAGATTTTGTGGCAGGTAAGCAAATATTTTGATTGTTATCTTTTAATTTTTGCATACATTCCTTGTAGTTATCAAAGCATTTTAAGATACATTTTTCTCTTGCTACATTTTCTAATAACGTTTCTAAATTGCCACTATCCTTATTGTTTGGCATAAGAAAAATTGTTATCCATATCCTTTAATTGTTTTACGATATTACTCATAGAACCTTTAATATCAGCATCTGCATCAAAAATAATTTTTGTTTTATTTTTGTTAATCTTTGATTTGAAACTTTTTAAATTATCTTTTCCATTGGTAGCAATGATTTCAATTGCATTTTCAGTGGTTTTACATGAATATAAAGATTCCAAATATGCCTCTATAAAACTTTTATCACTTATTCCTTCTACCAAAATGAGCATACTAATCCCTTATCTCGCTATTGCAATTAACATTAATAATAAAATCTTCCTGCGAATATCTACCCGCCTGTATATTAGAATCTTTATCTATGAATACATTAAAAACAGCAACACTTTCTTTGTCTTTATTTTCAAGTAATGCACTCAAATATTTCAAAAGTTCCTCATTGTGTGTTGTAATAAAAAACTGAACATTATTGGAGGCTTCTAAGATAGCTTCCAATAACAAATCAATACTCTCAAAATGTAATCCATTTTCTATTTCATCAATAAATATATATTTCTTATTTTGTAAAATCGATAATATAATTGCAACATATTTTTGAAATCCTGCTCCCATTAATTTAAGGCTAATTACATTATTTAAATTTTCCTTTTGTATCACAACTCTGCTATCCAAAAAACTAATTTCTTGAATATTGCTAGAAAAATTTTTAAGGCATTTATTTAATACTTCTTTGTTTGTTTTGTTTGATAAAATTGTCTCCAAGTTCCTTTTTAGAATGTTTTCATAAGAATTGCTTTCATTAACAAAATCAGCTTTTTCTGAATTAATTTGATTGTTTTCAAAAGAGGTTAAATTAGCTTGAAAATGAATTTGAAATGGATTTGGAAATGTCTTTGAGATTCTCATTGTTCTCTTGCTTTGGGACTTATGGTATTCAAGACTCATTTCATTAACCCCTTTATCTTTTTGCTGTGAGCCATCAATCATAATATTTGTATAGTGATTATTACGACAATGTATTTTTAACTCTTCATCGTCATTTGTTAATATAATCTGATTGTTTAAATCATAATCATAAAAAAAACCTTGAAAGCAATCCTTATCAACCACAGTTTTTCTAAATTCTAAGATATTGGTTATTGCATCTGGGTGTTTCGACAAATACAAATACAAAGCCTCCAAAATCGATGTTTTCCCTGTATTTGGTTTGCCCACAAAAATATTCACATTTGAAAATCCTTCGAGCTTTAATGCTTGTATCCCTCGAAAATTTTCAATCTCAAAATCTTTTATCATACATTTCTCCTTCAATATATTTTAAGTATTATAGCTTATCTACATCTAAATTCAAATAAACTCCCTCGCCCGTCCTCTAGCACTTTAGATTCTCCATTAGATTCTATTTCTAGCACCACATAAGGAAGCCCTTGCTTGTTTAGCTCACTCATAAAGAAGTCAGGGTTGTTTTGTTCCATATTCCACACACCCGCACCGCTTTTAGAATCCACACCTTGCGCCTCGCCACCTTTTGGCATATCCTTGTTTGCCTCCAAACGCTCGGCATTGTAAGATTCCTTTAAATCCGCAAATTCTAGGGTTGTAGATGAATTTTTGAGGTTGTGCGAGGTAAGCGAATGAGGTGTATTAGACATACTCCGCAATGAAGTGTCCGATGTACTCCTCAAAAAGTCGCTACAAACCGAATTTGCGCCTACGCCCCATTTACCCTCGCAGATTAACTTCGCCCCAATCATCGCAGGCACACCTGTGGTATAGCTCACACCTTGTGCATTCACTTCCGCGTAGCATTTCTCGTGCTCACACACATTATAAATATAAATCGTGCGCTCCTTACCCTCTTTCACGCCCTTAATGTAGCAACCGATATTTGTCTTGCCCTTTGTGCGTGAAGCTAGACTTGCAGGGTCGGGCAAAAGTGTCTTTAACACTTCTATTGGCACGATTTTTTGCCCCTTATGCTCTATGCTATCCACGCGCAAAAGCCCGACATTCTCCAAGCACTTCATATGCGTGAGGTAACTCTCGCCAAAAGTCATAAAAAAGCGGATTCTTTTTAAGCCCCTAATATTACGCACAAGCGATTCTAGCTCCTCGTGATAAAGCAAATAGCTATTTTTCACACCCACTTCGGGATAATCCCACTCTTTCATTAGCGCAAGGGGTGGAATATCGCGCCACTCACCATTAAAATATGGCTCATTTTTCAAATCCTGCGTGTTAGATTCCAATTTAAAATGCTTCTCCTTAGCCTCAAATTTGCGATAAATGCTATCACGCGAGAGGTCAAAGTTTTGTGCATATTGACTTTGAGAATCTTTTACCCAAAATCGCGCCTTGGAGCTTACCTCACGCAAGTTTATCTCGGGATTAAAATTTGTTGCAAAGGCGTATCCGTGGTCTCCTGCGTTGCAATCCAAAATATCAATGCTATGAATCTCATCAAAATAATGCTTCTGCGCATACGCACAAAAGACATTTGTAACGCCCGGGTCAAAGCCACTGCCAAGCAAAGCAAAGATTCCAGCCTCTTTGTAACGCGTGTCATACGCCCATTGCTCCTTATACTCAAAATGCGCAGAATCGGGGTGCTCATAGTTTGCAGTATCCAAATAATGCGTCTTTGTACGCAAACACGCCTCCATAATCGCCAAATCCTGATAAGGAAGCGCGACATTTACCACAAGCTTTGGGCGGTATTTATTAATCAAAGCCACAAGGGATTCCACATTATCCGCATCTACCTCATCAATCTCAATTTCACCCAAGCCTTTAGTGCGGATAGAATCTGCGATTGCCTTGCATTTACTCAATGTGCGTGAAGCTAAAATAATGCGTGAAAACACCTCGCGATTTTGCGCCATTTTGTGCGAGACAACACCCCCTACACCGCCTGCCCCAATTTGTAAAACAACAGCCATAATCTCTCCTTTGTATGATATCATCGTTACTTTATACATCATTATACACCAAATCCTTGAATCTAGCTAAATTTCACCGCTACAGCCCTAGATTCTGTAATGTTTATGTTATGATTACATTTTATCTTTAGCCAAAGGATATGTATGCTTCTTTCACTTGCCATAGATACCGCATTTAAAGGCTATCTTAGCCTACAAAATACCATAGAAAACGATTTTGAATTAAATGGCATTGCCCCTTTAGAATCTGCCACACCCACACAAATAAGCTATATAGACCAAGATAAATACTTGAGTAATCTTACAGATTCTCAAGCGGGTGCTGTTTTTATCCGCCCTCACTTGCTTGATAAAGTTCCTTCGCATATTCAGCCTCTTGTAGTAGAGAATCCCCATCTTGCTTTTGCCTTGCTTTCACAGCTTTTTGCTGCGCCTTGTTTCACGCTCACCACTCAAAATCCCCGTGCAAATAATATTCAAATAGGTGCAAATGTCGTTATTGGCGATAATGTCAGCATTGGGGAGCATAGCATAATTATGCCAAATGTCGTTATTGGCGATAATGTCAGCATTGGGGAGCATTGTAAAATTTATCCTAATGTCGTCATTTATCGCGATAGTATTATTGGTAATCGTGTAAATATCCACGCAGGAAGCATAATAGGCTGTGATGGCTTTGGCTATGCGCATACAGCAGAAGGAAAACATATTAAAATTGAACATAATGGGCGCGTTGTTATAGAAGATGATGTGGAAATTGGTGCAAATAATACTATTGATAGGGCTGTATTTGGGCAAACGCTTATAAAGCAAGGGGCAAAAATTGACAATCTTGTGCAAATAGGGCATAACTGCGTGGTTGGAGAGCATACTCTCCTTGTCTCACAAGTAGGGCTTGCTGGCTCAACTACTACCGGGCGTAATGTCATAATGGGCGGACAAGCTGGCACAGGAGGACATATTCATATTGGTGATTTTGTGCAAGTCGCTGGACGCGGAGCAGTAGGTAAAAATCTCCCTCCACATACCAAATGGGGCGGACACCCGCTTATGGAACTCAATGAATGGATGAAATTCTATGTTTCATTGCGTAGATTGATAAAAAAAGATTCTAAAAAGCTATAATGAAACTAAAAATATCATTGTCTTAAAAGGATACCGAATGAACAAATGGAATAACTTTGATACAAGCTGGATAATTTCTCTTTTTGGAACAGCTGTGGGTGCTGGGATTTTATATCTGCCAATTAAAGCAGGTGGAGGGGGAATCTGGCCTGTAATAGCAATGTGTTTTATTATATTTCCTATGGTTTATCTTAGCCATCGCGCACTTAGTCGTTTTGTATGTCAAGCAAATGGTAATGATAAAGATATTACATACGCCGCTGAAGAATATTTTGGTCGCAATGTAAGTATATTTATCTCAATTCTCTATTTTTTTGCAATTTTTCCTATTTGTCTCGCATATTGCGTAGGCATTACAAACACATTTGAAAGTTTTATTTATCATC
Source organism: Helicobacter sp. MIT 03-1614 (assembly GCF_000762925.2). Taxonomy (NCBI): domain Bacteria; kingdom Pseudomonadati; phylum Campylobacterota; class Epsilonproteobacteria; order Campylobacterales; family Helicobacteraceae; genus Helicobacter; species Helicobacter sp. MIT 03-1614. The sequence goes on along the minus strand of NZ_JRMS02000001.1, from coordinate 222,988 downwards.
AGATTCTCCCACTTGTCAATGAAAATCACCCGGCAGTTGCTCCACTTGGGACTTTAGCTGGATTTATACAAGACATTTATTACGACCCATATAGTTTTCTCCACCAAAGCGAATCTGGAGCACTCCTTAAACTTAAATCTGAAAATTATGCTACTTTGCAACCATTTTGGCGAGCTGGGCTTGTTTTTATCTTGGTAAGTGCTTTTATGCTTATTATGCTTTTTAGTGAAAAACTTATCATAAAAGTGTGCCAATGGCTTGTATATCCTCTTTGTGCTATTTTATTTATATTTTCACTCTATCTTATTCCCCAATGGAATCTTGAAAGCATTACATTTGTACCCGATATAGAAGATTTTTTGATAATTGTATGGCTTACACTTCCCGTGCTTGTATTTTCTTTTAATCACTCTCCGGCTATTTCTACCTTTGCGCTAAGTGCTAAGCGCGAATATGGAGCAGATGCTATCATAAAATCAGATTCTATACTTTTGCGCACTTCAATTATGCTTCTTGTCTTTGTAATGTTTTTTGTCATCTCTTGTGTACTCTCTCTTACACCACAAGAGCTTATAGAAGCTAGAGCACAAAATATCCCCGTGCTCTCATATTTTGCCAATAAACTTGATAATCCATTGATTTCCTATGGTGGTCCTTTGATTGCATTTTTGGCAATTTCTAGTTCATTTTTTGGGCATTATTTTGGTGCACGTGAGGGTGCATATGGCATTGTAAGGAAATGTTGCAAAATTGCGGGAAACAAAGAGCCAAATCTCAAACTTATTGCAGCAATATGCACATTTGTAATGTATGTTATTATGCTTATTACTGCCTATATCAATCCAAGCGTTTTAGGATTTATTGAGGATTTAGGAGGTCCGATTATTGCAGCTATCCTTTTTCTTATGCCTATCATTGCTATTTATAGCGTATCTAAGATGAAACAATTCAAAAACCCAGCTCTTGATGCTTTTGTCTTTATAACAGGGCTTTTAACAATATTTACTATTACTTATAAGCTCATATTGTAAGATATTTATGTGGATTCTTGATTCTCTAAATGTGTGATATTAAACACAATAAATTTATAGCACACATATATAATGCCAATCCACAAAATAAGCATAAAAATTGAAGTAAGCATATTATCTCCTTTGTTTTCAATAAGTATGAGAATCTGCTTGCATCTCGTCTCGAGTAATCTTTACTCTATCCATTGCACGCCATACATACACAATATATGCCAACACAAAAGGCACAAGCAAAGACACATAACTCATCACAGAAAGCGTATAATAGCTTGAGGAGGCATTTTTTATATGAAGAGAGCTTTGCAAATCAGCGATTGAGGGATAAAATGCACTCTGTCCCAAACCCACATTTAAAAATACTGCCATTACCACAATTACACTGCCCATACCAAGCGGGAAAATACCCTTTTTACTCTGTGCAAAAACATTAAGATATATTCCCCATAGCACCAAACCCACACCAACGCATAATCCCACAATTAAATAAGGCATAGAAAGGAAATTATGCAAATACACATAAGGTTGCAATGTTACACCCTTTGAATCCACATAAAAACCCTCTTTAGAGCAAATCCACATTAAAAATCCAAGCACACAAGGCAAAAATGCCACACTTGAGAGTAAAATGACTTTTCTTGCGCGTTTAGCTATCTGCATATCATCAATGTTGTTTAAAAAATAGCTCGCCCCTAGAATCTGACTTAAAAACACTAATGCCAAACCAAGCAAATAGTTTGCAGGCTCAAGCAATGCCTCTAATCCCCGACTTACCATACTCCATTCAACAAAATTATGTTCATCAAGCACAAAATGAGAGCCACTAAAAAATGTGCTAATAGCCACACCAATCAAAAATACACCAAATACGCCATTAATCCACAAAAACGCCTCATACACCTTTGAACCTAACAAATTCCCTTCTTTTTTGCGATATTCATAGCTCACAGCTTGGATAATAAAACAAAATAAAATAGTGAGCCATACCCAATATGCCCCGCCAAAACTCGTGCTATAAAATAAAGGAAATGCGGCAAAACAAGCTCCACCAAAAAGCACCAAAGTAGTAAATCCTAATTCCCATTTGCGCCCAAGCGAGTTAATAAGCATTGTTTTTTCCAGCTCATCTTTGGCAACCACGCAAATGAGGCTTTGCCCACCCTGCACAAAAAACATAAACACAAGTAGCCCTCCAAGCAAACTGACAATAACCCACCAATATATTTGCAATTCGTCCAAATCAAGTCCAAAAAACATTATTTACCCCCTTTTACACTTTCTAGAAAAACGATTTTGCGTTCTTCTTCAAAACCCTTTCTAATGCTACTCACCATAATGCCAATTTCGGCACAGAGCAATAATGTAAAGAGAAAAGAAAAAAGAAAAAATGAAATTTGTATATTTACACTTGAAAGCTTAGTGGCTGCAACACCAACAGGAAGTAAGTCCTGTATTGCCCAAGGCTGCCTTCCTACTTCAGCAACTATCCACCCTGCCTCTGCGGCAATATAACCAAAAGGTATAGCAATCACACATAGCCATAGAATCTTAGGGAATCTCTCTATATTGTTTGCCATTGCCAAATACAATACAATGATAAAAAGCACAAAAAATACGCTACCCAACGCCACCATTAAATGAAAACTATAAAATGTCAAGGCAATAGGTGGTATTGCTTCTTCAGGCTGTGATAAATAACCATAGCCAAAATTTGGCATATGAGATTCTAAAATCCCGCGAGCAAGATTCATACGCACATTATCATTTTGCACCTTTGCTTCTTTGTAGTCTTTGAGTGCTTGTAGGGCGATTTTGCCACTATGGATTTTAGAATCTATACCTACTATGTCTTTTTCTTTATTGCCATAAAGCAAATCGTTAATGCCCGGAACAAAACTATCAGGGCTACGATTACCCAAAATAGAGAGTGCATAGGGAATGGTAATATCAAATAAAAATACTTCTTTGTCATCGCCGGGCTTTTTGTTTGGATTAAGAATGCCAAATGCAGTTATTCCTGCACGATGTTCGCCATCATAGATTCCCTCCATTGCGGCAAGCTTCATCGGTTGATGTTGTGTTACACGATAAGCACTCTCATCACCACTGAAAAACAAAAATATTGAAGTTATAAGCCCAAAACTAGCTCCCACAACCAAGCTTTTTTTCGCCTCAATACGAAATCGCCCATTAAGGAGATATAAGGCAGAAATCCCCATAACAAAAAGAGCAGAAATGACATACCCACTTGCTGCTGTGTGGAGAAATTTTGATATTGCCACAGGTGAGAGGGCAACCTCCCAAAAATTACTCATCTCATTGCGCGCCGTATCGGGATTAAAAATCGTGCCTATGGGATATTGCATCCAACCATTTGCTACGAGAATCCAAAATGCCGATAAATTGCTTCCAATCGCAACAAGCCAAGTAGATAACAAATGGAATCCCTTAGAAACCTTATTCCAGCCAAAAAACATTACAGCAAAAAATGTAGCTTCCAAGAAGAATGCCATAATGCCCTCAACTGCCAAAGGAGCACCGAAAATATCGCCTACGAACCAAGAATAATTTGCCCAATTTGTGCCAAACTCAAATTCCATAATAATGCCTGTTGCCACGCCAATAGCAAAATTAATCGCAAAAAGTGTGAGCCAAAAACGTGTAATTTTGCGCCATTGTGGATTGCCACTTTTGACATAAATGCTCTCCATAATCGCGATAATAAAAGAAAGTCCCAAAGTCAAAGGCACAAACAAAAAGTGATATAACGCTGTAAGAGCAAACTGCGCTCTTGCCCAATTCACGCTTGATAATTCATTTACCATATCCATAATATTTCCTTAAAATCTAATTGGTTTAATACGAAGTGAGATTCTCTAATACAAAATGACTTTTTTGTTCATCATCGCCTATATGAGAGAGAGTTTTATCATAAACAAATACCTTAAGCACAGCAAAAATAACTAAAAGTTTGATAACAATAATCTTCCAAAGCACTTTACCAAGTTTTAGATTCTTAAAACCATCAATATAAAACATTAATGCTTTTCTCAAAAATCCCACATAAACTCCAATTACGATAAAATAACAAAAGTCGGATTTTATCAAATTTTATATATCTTTCCTTACATAAAATGTGCTTTTTTGTAAAATTTTTACGGCATTTTGAGTGATAATTATTAATTTATTTTACTTTTGGTATTTTGATGTAAAATTACGCTCTACAAATAAATAAATGGGGACATCTTAATATGCCAATTTTGCAGCATTTTTTTGAGACTTTCCATAGTGCGCAACCACCGCTTCCTATGGAAAAAATACAAGATTCTATTTTTAATACGCTTTCTCCACAGGCTTTGAGCATTCTACTTTGCACTAATGAGCGCAATATTGCGTTATTTATGCAATGCCAAAGTTTTATAAAAATTTTAGAATCTTTGCACATATCACAAATAAATTCTCAATTAGATGCTTATGCTTCAAATGAAGATAAATCTATGATTCTTAGCGCGCTTTTAAAAGATGTATTTACCCTTCAAGCAACTATCATAGAATATAATCCACATTTCTTTGAGGAGCTTTTGCCATTTTTTATTCAGCTTAATCTTGCACATATCATTGATGATTTTGAACTTGATTTGTTTGCTTCGCTTAAAAATACTTTTTATTCTCAAAAAACATCACAAAAAGGAGCTACAAAAGAAATACGAAGTCTTAAATCTCTTCATAGTGCCCTTGCTTTGCTTCACAACAACCTTTCACCTCTGCTTCCTCAAGAAACTCTTAAAAACTCACTTACGCACATAATGGAAAAATTAGAGAATCAACATTTTTCTATCGGTATTACAGGAGTGTTAAGTGCAGGGAAATCCACATTTTTAAATGCACTTTTATCTCAAGAAATTTTAGGAAGCTCAAGTGTGCCAGAAACTGCCAACCTTACCATTTTGCGCTATGGAGAATCTGCGGGAGCAAGAGTGCATTTTTGGAGCAAAGAACAATGGGCTGATTTATGTGAGCAAAGCGCGTATGATACAAATCTTAAAGCCTTTATAGAAGAAAGTCAGGCTCATTTTGGCACACAATTAGACACATTTATTACCCAGCCACATACAACAAAAGACATTCAAACACACGAATTAAGCATTTATACTTCGGCAAATCATCAAAGTAAATTTTGCAATCTTATCCAAGAAGTAGAGCTTTTTACACCATTGTCATTTCTAAAAAATGGTGTAGAGATTGTTGATACACCCGGACTTGATGACCCAATCACAAAACGTGAAGAAATCACTCGCTCTTATATTCAACATTGTGATGTGCTTATCCACGTGATGAATGCAAGCTGTGCAGCAACGCAAGTAGACATTGATTTTATTTTAGAATCCCTGCTTGAACAAAACATCTCGCGCCTACTTGTAGTGCTTACACGCATAGATTTGCTTACACCACAAGAGCTTGATTCTTCGCTTGAATACACCAAATCAAGCCTCATTGCCCAACTCAAAAAAGCACATTACAAAGGCGATATTGAATCTATTATCAATCGTATTGATTTTATTCCACTTGCGGGATATGCTGCACTGCTTTATCGCACAAATGCAGATACAAGCAACCTCTCTCTCACTTTAGAACAATGCGGTATCCTTAAGATAGAATCTTATTTACAAAAAATGCTTCTTGGTGAAGATAGCCTTAAGGCAAAAGATATGCTTTATCTCGCCTACAAAGCCACACTTAAAGTTGCCCAAGATACAGAAGAGATTATCAATTTAGAATCTTCTTTGTTAAATGCAAATGGCGAGGAGTTAGAGGAGCTTATTGCTCAAGATAAAGCACATAATGATGCCCTTATGCGCGAACTCTATGAGCTTGAAGAGCATCTTAGTGCCCTCCATAATGAGCTAAGTGAATTTCTTAAATCTCTTGAGCTTTTTAGTGCAAATACTCTTAGTAAAGCTTCTATGCTCATCAAGGATAAGGTATTTAATGATATTATTTATGATTATACACGTGGAGCAAAACCTGATACAAATGCACTGCACAAAATGATAGAGCTAGGGCTTAAAGATTGTTTCGCTGATGTGGGGAGAGAGTATAAATATAAATTAGGCAAGAAAATTGCTCAACTTAAAAGCGCTGTAACACTCTCAGAGGAGCTAGATTCTCCGCCTCCACATATTCATTTCCAACTCAAAAACGCACAAATAAGTGCGATTACTCAAGAGTTACTTTCTGCACTTCCTTCGCTTGTGCGCTCTTTTAATAAATCTAGTCAAAATAAACTTAGCAACGCACTTGATAAACTTTTTACAGATATGTTTAGCTCCTTTAGTGAGATTATTCAAAATAAAAACAAAGACATTGCAGCTCTGTTTTTAGCACATTTTCACGAGATTACTCAATGTGCTAAAAACCATATTCAAATGCAAATCGCTTATAAACAAGAAAGTCTCAACGCTGCTTTAGCCAAGCGAGAAAGTGGAGATACTCAAGCACTTAAAGATGCTCTTTACGCCAAACGAGAACAGCTTACAGGCATTATAAATGAACTTATGCAAGGTTTGCATAGTTTGCAATAATGAGATGAAAGGGTGTAAGAAACAATAATGGAACAAATAAGTGAAAATCTGCTAGAAGACTTTATTAACGAATATATCAGCGCAAAAAATCAGCTTTTGCAAGGAGGGAATCCTCTCTATGCTCTCATTGATAAAACCCATTATGCGCTCAGTCAAATTGCCCCGCTAGATTCTCGTGCTACGCATACATTACAATCTCTCACTCAAAGCATTCAAGAACCAATGAAAGTGGCTATTATCGGGCAATTTAGTAGCGGAAAATCCACATTTTTAAATGCACTTTTGGGCAAAAATATCCTGCCTAGTGGTATCACTCCCATAACTGCAAAAATATGCCATATTGTCTATGGACAAGATTATGCACTTGAGATTCACTACAAAAATGGCAATACTGCCACAAAAACACTCTCATACCTCAACGAAGTAAGTGAAGTCCAAAATGCCAAAATCGCCTTTTACAAGCTTTATGCGCCATTAGAACTCCTTAAAAAAATAAGTTTTCTTGATACACCTGGCTTTAACTCGCAAAATCAAAGCGATACAGATACTACAAATTCTATATTAGAAAGCGTTGATGGCATCATTTGGCTCACCCTCATTGATAATGTTGGCAAACACAGCGAAAAAGAAATTATCCTCTCCCACATTAAACGTTACGCAAGCAAAAGCCTCTGTGTCCTCAATCAAAAAGATAGGCTTAAAAATCAAGAGGAAATCAACATAAGCCTTGAATATGCCAAGAAAGCATTCAATGGACTTTTTGAGGAAATTATTGCCATATCTGCTAAAAATGCACTGCTTTCTTATGATGCTCCAAAAGAGCAAAGTGAGCATATGAGAGCAGATTCTCACATAGATTTTGTGCTTGATTTTCTCCATACGCACATCGCTCCATTAGCTCAAGAATCTAAAAAACGCACGATTATTACGCAACTGCGCACTCTCGTGCTTAGATATGCTCGTTTAAGTTTTCACGCGCATTTACGCTTTGCTAAGTGTGAGACGCTCCTTGCAGATTCTACTAAGCACTTCACAGAGCAATACCCTCAAAGTGCATTTTACAAATCATTCCCTACACTTTTTCATACTTTAGAATCCCAACTTGAATCACTTACTCAACACATTTACAACGCACTTGAAAAAACTCCCAAAGAGTTTGTGCGTGCTGATAAAAAATTTGGTATAAAAACACAAAATATACAAATAAAAGACATCACAACACTTCCTAGAGAGCGATTAAATCTTAGTTTATGTAATACAGATTCTACATTTGCAAGGCAATTTACTAAACTTGGTTTTGATATAACTGCCATAGGAGAACAATTTAATGCTCTGCTAAACACACATATAGGGAATTTGAATGACAATATCATACAATGGTATGAAACATTTATTCCTACTTTGCAAAACTCACTTTTGCAAAAAACACTTAATGAGATAATGGGAACATATGATAACCTTATGCGTGAGCATTGTGAGAATCTTAACGCCCAATTAATGCTCGTTGCAAAAATCTTAACACTCAATTACCCACTAGCAATAAATCTTTGCCTCAATACACTAAGTTTAAAAATCCAAGAAGCCTTAGAAAAATACACCAAAACACCAGATACTTTGCCACTTTTTAATCCCACACTTGAAAATATCCGCGATGAGCTCAATCTTGGCTTTCACTTCAACCTTTTACAAGAAAATCTTTTAACGCAACCACTGCATAAAAAAGCGTTGTGGCATTTTGAGCGAGAGGAAAAAGCACTTTGTGAAAAGCAATCTGCAATTATTACAACTTATAAAGAGCAATATGCTCATCATTTTAAACAGCTTAAATCTTTGCTTCAGACACTTAAAGATGTTTAAGATTAAATGAAAAAGATAATTTTTACTTTTCTCTGCACTCTCTCATTGTGCTTTTGTGATAGCCCACAACAAGCTTTTTAGCTTTTGCTCAATTATTCAAAATCTGAAACTTCATCTTTAAGATTACAATATCTCAAAGATGCTTTTGCGCTTTACCTGCAAATGCACAAAAAATCCTTAAGTGATGAGGAATATAACTTTTAAAAAATCATATTGTGCCTCCACCAGATTCCATTAATGAAAACGCTTATCGGACAAAAAGTACAAGCCCATTTCAAAGCCTAGCCGTTGTGAAAAGCGAAATAAGAGAATCTTTAATCGCCAAAAGGGTTGAAGATTCTCAATACTCATCACATTTCCTTGCTCGTATATGGCGAGATATAACCCGTGATTACGAGGGCAATGTGCTCTCCGGTGTTTCACGATATTTTCCTGTGGTAACTGAAATAGCATTCCTGCTTTTGTATCTTATGATTTTTGTTTTAGGAGTGCTGGAAATATTAGATTATCTCCCCTTAAACAAAAACAAAGAGGCAGATGAACCAAAGATAGAAAATCTAGGCATTCAAAAGATTTTAAGTATAAAAAATATCCTCAAGTTTTTTATGTTTGGATTTGCTTTGCTTGCGCTCTATCTCGTAGCAATTTTGCTTACACATTCAGGACTTCTAGCACAAAGAATTATCGGCTATATTGGTATTATAAGCATTCCTGTATATCTTGTAGGTTATGGAATGCACCTTGTAACAAAAAGAAAGTTAAAAATGTAATTTAAACCTCATATCAAGGATTCTTTTTATCGTTTTTTCACAAAATGCCACCAAAGAAAAATCACTGCACTTATAAGCAAAATTATGCCATTAACATTAAGCATAAAAGGTATGCCACCCAAGCGCACAAGTGGCTGTGTGATAAAAGGTGAGCAAAATTGCCCCATAAAAACACTTGCAGATAAGAATCCTGCTGCCTTTGCACGCTCATATTCACTTGCTACACTTAGTAGCCACGAACTATTATTGACAAGAATAATCCCTAACCCCGAGCCTACAAGCACTAAAGCAAAAATAAGAATCTCATAGCTTTGAAACATTCCAATAAGCAAAAATCCGCCTCCAATAGCACTCAAAGAAATAAAATATAAGAGAAAAACACTTAATTTTGCACGAAGCCTTGCATAAAAAAGTGAAAGAATAGCTGTGCAAAGAGAGCTTACGGCTAAACTTATACCTATAAGATTCCCACTTTTATTGAGATTATGCGTGATAAAATGCGGAATTTGTGTGGGCATCACATAAAACATACTCATTGCATAAAATGAAAAAAGATAGATAGGTGCAAATTTGAAAAGATTAAAATTTACTGCCTTGACATCTGATTTGGACACATTACGCTTTGGTTCAAAAAGCATTACAAGAGCTAAAATCAAGATAATAAAGCCTGAAAGATACACTAAAAAGGGATAACGCCAATCTATATCGCTTAACACCCCACCCAATACAAGGAATATAGCGCCTCCACCTGCCATAAAAAAGCCTTGCAATCCTAAGGCTCTCTCCCTCTTCGCACCTTGATAGTAATCTCCAACAAGTGCACTTACAGCAGTCATAACAAACGCTGTGGCAATACCAAAAATTGCCCTTGATATGAGAATCCAATAAATACTTGCCTCCAAGAAAAATCCACACGCCCCACTTATGCTCCATAGTAAAATACTCGGATATAAAAATCGTAACCTGCCATAATTATCAAGCAAAAATCCACTAATGGGTGCAAAAATCATAATAAATAATGCAGGAAGCGTTAAAACTAAACGCGAAAGCATATCAATATGTGGCACATCTGCAAAATGTTCTTCAAAATGCGGCAGTGATGGTGCGATAATCGTCCCTCCAAGCACAGTCATTGAAGCAGTAGCAAAAAGTGTTACTTGAAACAAAAAAGTATCTGTAAGAGGTTGTTTTTGAGCACTTAAGTTATCTTTAGGCATATTATCTCCGAAACGATAAAATTAGACGCTATCTAAACTTTGCTGAATTTTGCTTTTCATATCTTCAATAATATTACGCGTTGTAGAATTTTCAGCGATTTCTTTTTTAATAGCTTTGAGCGCTTTGCTTACCGAACTGTGATCTTTCATACCCAACTCTTTGGCAATTATGTTCATAGAGTTAATCATTAAAGAATGTGCAAGATAAATAACTGCACGGCGTGCGAATGTAACCTTTCTATTGCGTTCTTTGGAGACAATTTCACTAGGTTTTATATTAAGCTCTTTACTGACAACTTTAATAATATTATCAAGAGTAATACCCTCAAGCTTTTCAATTTGATAGTTTTTAAGCACATTTTTGGCAATTTTTAGACTACTGCTCTCTGGAGAAAGATTAATATGAGCATTAATAGTAGAAAGAATCCCCTCAATCTGACGAATATTGCCATAAATATTTGAAGCAATATAGTCAATGACTTCATTTTCAAGTACAATACGATTAACTTCACATTTAGATTTAATAATGGCAATTTTGGTTTCAAGCTCTGGATTAGTAATTTCTGCCATAGCTCCCCACTCAAAACGCGTGCGCAATCTCTCCTCTAGTCCCTTAATCTCTTTTGGCGGCTTATCACTTGTCATTACAATTTGTTTTTGACTATTGTGCAAGGTATTAAAAGTATGAAGAAGCTCTTCTTGTATTCCTTCTTTGCCACCAAAAAACTGCACATCATCAATGAGCAAATAATCACACTTGCGATATTTATCCCGAAAACTATCCATTGTCTTGCGTTTGATTTTATCCATATAGTCATTAAGAAAATCCTCTGAAGTTACATAAAGCACATTTTTGTTTTTCTCTTTGACATCATTACCTATGGCATTAAGCAAATGTGTCTTCCCAAGACCTGACTTACCATAAAGTAATACAGGATTATAGGCACTTGCTTGCTGTTGCAAAACAAGTTTTGCTATCGTATAGGCATATTCATTAGATTTTCCCACAACAAAATTTTCAAAAGTGTAAAAAGGATTAAGAGATAAACCATTTGTATTAAAATAAAGCATACTTTTATTGTTTTTTAAACTTTTCACATTCTCTTTTTTTTCTTTTACTTTTATGTGAATTTCTGGACGCACACCATTATTGCTTTCCTCTTCAAATGCATCAATAATAGATTCTAGATGGTTACTTTTTATCCAATTCGCTACAAAAATATTTGGCACATAAAAAACCTTCATATCTGTTCTGGAGGCATTTTCATCGTATTCCATAAGCGAAATATAAAATTGATATTCAAACTCGGATAGCTTACTTTTAAGTTTCTTTAATATATTATCAATATGCAATTTATTTCCTGATGTGAAATGAAGAATTTTTAATTTCACTATGTGAATAAAATGTGAAAAAACAAAAATCCTTTTGATTTTTTAATTAAAATTTGGAAGTGAAATTATAATGAAAAAAACTTTTAATTTGGATTAAATTTGCATATCTTAGGTATAGACCCCGGAAGTAGAAATTGCGGTTATGCAATTATCAATTATGCGCCTCACGTTAATTCACTTAAACTCATTGAAGCAGGTATTATTAAAATCAAAGAGCGTGATTTACAAACCCAAATTATGGAATTTGTAGAAGGCATTGATTTGGTAATTAAAAATATTCATATTGATGAGGTGGCTATTGAAGATATATTTTTTGCTTACAACCCTCAAAGTGTCATCAAACTTGCTCAATTTCGTGGGGCATTGAGCTTAAAAATTCTCCAAGAGATTGGAAATTTTTCTGAATACACACCCTTACAGGTCAAAAAAGCAATCACAGGAAATGGTAAGGCAGACAAAACCCAAGTTGCATTTATGGTAAAGCGCATTTTAGGGCTTAAGGGTGAAATAAAACCTCTTGATATTACAGATGCTATTGCTATTGCCATTACACATTCTCAACGTATCAAAACAAACGATGTTCATTCTACGCCTAATCTTCAACGTGCAATGCCTTTAAAATCTCTTTCTACAAACCCTTCTAAAGGCTGTATATGAAACAAAAAACATATACATTTTTTGATTCTCAAACACATATCTCTTATGCTTTTGAAGACAATGCTCTCACACCTTGTAAAAAGCCTCCAAAAAAATATGATATCCTTTCATTTTCTGCCACACATCTTATTCATATTGCTATTGAAATAAATAAATCTGACCTTCAATCCCCACAACTTTCCTCTTTCCTTTTTGGCTATGCTTATGAAAAATCTATCCTTAATACTTCTGTGCATACTTATGAATTATATTTTATTCCTCGCGCACATCTTTTTGATGAACAAAAGTGCGTATGTGAAAGCTTTTTCTTTGATAAAAACGCCATAAAGAGCTTGCCTCCATCTCGGATTTTGACTTGCGATATATTCTTGCCTTTTAGCTTTTCTACTCTTGCCTCTAACACACATAGCTTTGTAGTATGGGCACAATCATATTTATGCTACTTTGAAAATGCTACACTTAAAGAAATTTGTCGTTTAAAATACAAATCCCAATCCTCATATACGCCACTTACTTTAGAATCTGCCACGCAATCCACACTTTCGCAAGATTCTCACAACAACGCGCAGCTTTTTGTTGAGATTGCCTCACACATCTCTTATTTGCAAGAAGCCCATAATCAACGTCTTGAATGTATTTATGCCGCTACATCTTTGGAAAATTTGCCTCATAATGATATACCTTATTCTATCTTGCCTCTAAGCGAACTCTCTCCACAAACAAAAGGGCTTGATTATGCTACACTGAAAGCAATTTTAGCTTTTGAATATGTTGCTATTTATGATAATTTGCTTTCTCAAGGCTTGTCGCACACTTTACCTCATTTTGCTCTAAAGCCAAATGTGCGTAAAAAGCTTTATTATACTCTAGCCATATTGCTTGGAATATTTATGCTCCTTATCCCTTTGCTTTTTATGCTGCATAATCGCCATTTAGAATCTGCCATCGCTCAACTAAACGCACAAAGCGAAGCCCTTTTTGCTCCCAAAGAAAACACAAAAGAATACATTCAAGCCACACATACCTTAGAACATCTCCTTGCCCAGCAAAATGACTTTATAGCAGATATGAATACTCTATCTCTTTGGCAACAAAGTTATAATCAACGTTATGCCTTTATTAGAGATATTTTTGCTCAATGCGATAAAGAACATATTAAACTTGAAAATATGGAATTTACTTTTACTCCACAAGTATTTATAGCCTCCCTCACAGCAAGTTCTTCTTCTCAAATTCATCTCTCTGCCCTTCTTGCCCAACTTAATACAAAATCTCAACAACGCGCTTTTTTGCATACTTCTTCGCCCTCAATCTTAGATTCTCAAAAAGCACAAAATGAACAAGAATTAGTATCGCCGCGTTTTTATTCGCATATCTTGGTAATTTATTATGCGATTTAATATATTTTTGCCTCTTTATAATTCCTATCAAGCCATACAAAAAACTTTTGAGCATTTCCTCGCCACCAAAACCACAAGGGAAAAATATTTCCTCGCTGCCACCATAGTTTTATGTGTGTGTTTTATTGTAATTGATTTTATTTATTTGCCTTTATTGGAAAAGTATAGTGCTCTTTCACGCCTTCATACACATACGCTTGAAGAGTTTGCCCTTTCTTCAGATTCCATTCAAAATGCTACATCTGCACATTTAGAGCAAAGCCAAAATATACAAGAAAAACTCCGTATTACACAAGAAAATATTGCCCTCATACAAAGCTATCTTAAAGAAAACACAAAAGAACCTCACCTTAACCCTTTTGCGCTTATGTCTGAACTCATTAATTTTGCTAAAACACACCAACTCTCGCTCTCTTCGTTCTCTCCTCACGCCACTCTTGATGCACTAGGCATAGAGGGAATGGGCAGCTTTGAAGAAATTGTGGCACTGATTGATTTTATAGAATCCCATCGTTTTTTCAGTGTTGATACACTCTCGTTCAAACCTTTTAATGATGCGCTCATTCACTTTAATATAATGGTTATAGACTATCGTTCCAAAAACCCTATTTATAGGGAATCATTATGAAAATATATGCTTTTTTGTTCGGTTTTTTTACTCTCACTCCTTTAAGTGCCTCTTCTTTAAATGCTCAAGGTGCGCATTCTAGCCCTGAACACATTCAATCATTTATAAAAGATTCTCAAAATTTCTCCAAATCTCCATCACAAGAGATTTTGCACACTCTTATTAATCCTTTTTGGCACGAAGATTCTCAATCTCAACAGCCCTTACACCTTAATGCTATTATTAATGGCAAAGCTCTTATTAATGAACAATGGTTAAATGTGGGAGAATATATTGAAGGCTATCTCATTGTCAAAATAGAATCTCAATCTGTCATTTTGCAAAAAGCAAAAGTGCAATTTAACCTTGCAATAGGCGAAAAAATAACAAAAGGAAATCAATGAAAAGGCAAAATGCGCTTTTTATCTTATGTGTTTATCTCGTCCCACTTATTGATTTTGCGTGTGATATACCCATTAATATTCGTTCAGGCAGTAACGCCCCTTTAAGTAAAATCATTGAAGAAATTGCTACACAATGCCACCTTAACGTCATATATCTCCAAGAAAATACCAAAACTATGCTTGATAACAAAAAAACATCTATTCATATTGCAAACAAATCTCTTAAAAATGTCCTTGATAGTCTTATTATAGGCAATGATTTTCACTACACCCTGCAAAAAGACACGCTTAAAATTGGTTTTTTACTCACTAAAACCTTTGAAATTAGCTATATCGCTACTACTCGCGTAGGTTCAAGCAATACCGATATTGTATTCTCACAAGATAACCAAGTTCAATCTCTTTACAATACTACAAACTCTGCGCCTCTTGCATTTTCAAATTTTGAAATGCAATCCCAAGCGCATAAAATGGCAATGGACAAAGCCACCTCAAGCAATCCCAACATTGGCAAAAGTGGCACAAAAATTTATAGTATTGATGAGATTGATTTTTGGGGCGAGTTGCAAAATGAAATCGCAGGTGTAGCTTATGCTCCCGGTGATATATATCAGCCACAAATGTCGGAATTAAAAGGAAAAAACAAAGATATTATCATCAATAAAGCTGCTGGCTTGCTTACTATTACAGCTTCTCCATTACAAATAAAACGAGTTGAGCGATATATAGCGCAGCTTAATGACAAGATTCAAAAACAAGTGCTTATTGATGTACATATTCTTAATGTTCAACACACAGATAACCAAACTTATGGCATTGATTGGAATGAGTTTTACAAACTTGGCAATATTATGACACTTCCTGCAGAACATCAAAATACAAGTAGCGGAAGCATAGATTCTAATGGAGGCAGATTTGCGATTAATATATTTTCACAAGGCGTAAATATTAATCGTATTGTAGAGTTTTTGCAAACCTATGGCAAAGTCCAATCTATCTCTAACCCAAAAGTCCTTACCCTCAATAATCAACCTGCCATTATTAGCGTAGGAAGTGTGCTTCGTTATTCACAAAACACCACTTATCAAACTACTACACAAGGCACTTCGGTGCAAAATAACTCTCAAGCCTTTCCCTCTGTCTTTGCTGGGATTCTCCTTGATGTAACACCAAGCATTAAAGATGGCAAGATTATTCTTAAAATCAACCCTTCCATTACGAAAACAAAAGATATTTCTATTGAGAATCAAACAATTGCTCTAAATGCACCACCTAATCTTTCCACCAAACAACTTTCCTCGCTTGTGCAGCTTAAAGATGGTGAGCAAATCGTGCTTGGTGGCTTAATTGATAAAACAGAAGGACAAACTACTCGTAAAATTCCTATTCTTGGGGATATTCCTTTTGTCAAATATTTCTTTAGCTATAAGCAAAATATCAAAGAAACTCAAGAAATGGTTATTATCATAGCACCCCATATCGTGCGATTAGATGCTAATGAAACTGCTGCTAGTCCAAAAGCAGAGCATATTCAAAAAATGAATCTTATAGATAATGATAATAAAGACATACAAGATTCTCAAAATGCACCAAAGGAACAATGATGCAGCCCAAAGTATATGCTCAATTCTCGCCTGTGAATCTCCTTGAACATACGCTTTGTTCTTGGTGTTTAAATGCCCTTGAATATAAATTTATCCTCAAACACCAATGTTTAATTTTCTTCGCAGATTCTCAAAATTTACACATTGCACTCAAAAATACACAAGCACCACTTGAGCTTATACGAGCTCATATTTCACATCTTTATCCCCAATTAGATATACAATTTTTCTCTGCCACAAATGAAGCTTTTGATATACAAGCACGTCATATACGTATTTTTCAACATTTCTGCATACTCAAAAATGCACTCTTAGCTCAACACCAAACTCCACAAAATGCAGATGAAAATCAAGATATAATCGTGGTGCAGCTCCTTGATTTTATCTTACAAACTTGCATTGAAGAGGGTGCAAGCGATATACATTTTGAATGTCAAAGCACTATTCAAGATTCTCCGCCATATGAACATACACAAGATAAACAAAAAGCAAAAGTGCGAATACGCGTAGATGGTATGCTAAGAGAACGCTTTAGCCTAGAATCAAATGTTTTTGAGGCTCTTAGTTCACGACTAAAACTTGAATGTGAGCTTGATATTACCCAAATACGACGAAGTCAAGATGGACGCTTTAGCCGTGAATTTGGGACACAAGCTTATGATTTTCGACTCTCTTTTCTTCCTGCTTTTGGTGGAGAATCTATTGTTATTAGAATCCTTAACAAAAATACACAAACAATCACTCTTCAATCACTTGGCTTTAATTCTACACATTTAGATATGATTAGGCGCAATATTATCGCCCCTTATGGCATTATTTTACTTACAGGACCTACAGGAAGTGGTAAATCTACTACACTTTATGCCATATTAGAGTCTATAAAATCTCCAACTAAAAAAATCATCACTCTTGAAGACCCTATTGAATATCAAATGCAACTCGTAACCCAAGTAATCGTTAATGAAAAACATAACTTCGGTTTTGCAAAAGCTCTAAGAGCATTATTGCGACACGACCCTGATGTATTAATGGTAGGAGAAATACGTGATGAAGAAAGCCTTGAAATTGCACTAAGAGCCTCACTAACTGGACATTTAGTGCTTTCAACGCTTCACGCTAATGATTCTTTAAGTGTAGTAGAACGCCTGCTTGATATGGGAACAGAGAATTACTTGCTTGCTTCAAGCCTTCATTTAATCATTTCTCAAAGACTTGTAAGAAAACTATGTCCATATTGTAAAATTCCGCTTTCCCCACAAGATATGAAACAAAAGCTTATAAAATATAACTTGCAACATTTTGAAGATAAAATAAAAGATAGTGTGTTTTTTGCTCCTCGTGGCTGTGGATATTGTAATATGCAGGGATTTAGTGGGCGTGCGCTTATTGCAGAATGCCTTGAAAATTCTGATATACTCCGCACCTATATCAAATCTCCCCATAACAAAACCCAAATTCTACAATCTCTCCGAGAAAAAGGGTTTGAAAGTATGTTTGAAAATGGATTTAAGATTGCAAGCGAAGGTTTAAGTTCTTTTGAAGAAGTATATAGGGTGTGCAAAATATGAAAAAACTGCCACAAAAATACCTTGTTAAAGGCATTAAAGATAACCAACACATTCAAATAACACTCTTTGCAACCTCGTATGAGAATGCTAAGGAGCTAAGTTTGCATAAGCATAATATTTATCCTATTGAAATTAAAGCCTTAAGTGGCTTTGAATTTTTACACCTACAAATGCTACAACTTGATAGCAAAATCACAAAACAGGATATAAGTGCACTTTTTTTGCAAATTTCTATTATGCTTTGTGCCTCATTGCCAATCCTTGAGGTCATTCAAGTATGTGCTAAAAATACCAAAAAAATAGCCCTAAAACGAATTTTACTTGAAATTGCTTATCGTTTGAATCTTGGACAAAAGCTTTCTGTCGCATTTAAAGAACATAAACATATTTTTGGCGATATGACTTGGAGTATGCTAGCACTTGGAGAAAAGAGCGGGGAGCTTGGTGAAATTTTTAAAATGCTAAGTGCGCATCTTGCAAGGGAACACAAAAACAAAAGTAAAGTTAAGCGCGCACTTTTTTATCCTTTGCTTGTGCTTATAAGCATTATTGGTGCATTTGTGGGTATTGTAATGTTTGTGCTACCTGAATTTTTGGTAATGTTTGAAGAATTAAGTGTGAATCTACCTATTTATACGCGGATTCTCATTTATATGCAATCTTTTTTTGAGCATTTTGGACTTATTTTTATTCTTGGGCTTCTCTTTATGGCTTTTGGGTCGCAAAAATTATATAAACACTCTTTAGACTTTAAGCATAAAATCCATACTTTAATCTTGCACTTACCCTTTGTAGGCGAAATTATAAAGCTTAATTTTTTCTACCAATACACTTTCACGCTCTTTTTACAGCTCAAATCTGCCACACCTCTTGACTTAGCTCTTTCCCTTAGCAATAATGCACTAAGTAATCTCGCACTCAAAGCACAATTTAACAAAGTGCTTGAATATGTCAAAAATGGCAAAAGCCTCTCTTTAGCGCTTATACAAGAAGAAATGCTTGATGAAATTTCTTTGGCTCTTCTTGCTGCTGGAGAACAAAGTGGCAAACTTCCTGAAATGCTTGAAGTATGCGCTAAACGATTTGAGGAAATTGCCCAAGAAAAAATAGATTTTCTCATTTCACTTATTGAGCCAATTTTGAGCCTTTGTATGGGTATGCTACTTTTATTTCTAGCTTTGGGTGTATTTGTGCCTATGTGGGATATGAGTGCGCACGCTATGAGTGCTTAATAAGGGACTTAATGTGAGGCAAAATCGTGCTAAAATCTGCACCATTTGGCGCAAACAAATCATCTCTTTTGGACTTAGGACTTAAAGAACAAAGTATCTCATCTAAAAATTTCATTACCTCCTCCACACTCTTAGCGTGGCGCATAAGCTTGTGCTCAAGCAAGAATCTATCGTGAAATAGCAAAAGTGAGCGCGTTGAAATCACAGGTATACCCAAATAACAAGCTTCAAGATTCATCGTCCCTCCACCTCCAAGAAGCACATCTATAAAAGGATAAAATGCTTTGGGTTCAAACTTTTGCGTGAGAATCTTCACATATTTTTCCTTGCCAAAAAGAGATTCTAATTCCTGCTCTCCATAGCGAGGCATTATGAGTATATTCGCCTTTCCACTTTGCGCTAAGTGTGCAATACTCTGATAAATAATCGGTAGCTTTTGCTTCACATAATGTGCTTTGTATTCTTCTTCACGCACAAGAATAATGGGCAAATTCTCATATAATCCCAAATGAGAGCAAAAATCTGCTTTTTGTTTGCAATTTGGTGAAAATGAGAGCGGCACATCTTGTAGCCATACTGCTACATCAATAAAATTATAAGAAATAACTTGACTAGGTTGTAAGCCTAAACTTGTATAACAAATTTGAGGCACGACAAAAGGGTGAAAAACAAGTGTGGAAAGTGGCAAGGTAAGCCTTGATAAAATTGTTAAATCCTTAAGGCAGAAATGCTCTCCTGCCACAGGAGTATCAGCAAAATGCACCACAGGTATGCCTAAACCAAAAGCACATTGCACACCATCAACACTTGCGCCTGTAATGAAAATACTAGGTATCTCCCCAAGCTTATTAAAAAGCTTTAAAAAACCTTTTTGACGATTAAGCCTTGCTTCAAATTTGCCTAGTTTGCTCACTCCACCATATCCACCAATAGCGTAAGATTCTATATTAAAAAGCTCTAAAAGCCTTGCGCACTCATCATAATCCTTGCTTTTGCGAGTGGTTACAATGACAGAATCTAATGCCTCAAGCTGTGGAATAAGTGATTTAAAAAACAACACATATTTTGGGTCAATAATATCAAGCCAAATCATTTATACCTCATTTATATTAAATTTTTTAAATTGCGTTAAGATTGTATTCAAGCAAACCTCACAATATCCTAAAAGGAATCCCTAATGGAAAAAACCATACCTTGCAATATCATTATCACTCTTTTGCATTACACACCATTGCATATTTGCAGCAATGCCATTCGCACCTGCTGGCAGAGCTTTGATAAGGGCGATAATGGTGGAGAAAAAGACATTGAACTCATTGATAGAGTGGGCAATAAATTTAAACACGCAAGCACTTTGGAACATTTATATTATAATTTTTATATTAAAGGGATTTCACGAGCGTGTTTGCAAGAACTTGCACGTCATCGCCTCGCAAGCTATAGCGTAAAATCATCGCGTTATACACTCAAAGAACTAAAAAACCTTCCAAGCTTTCTCCCTGTTAATGATGAGAATCTTGCTCGTGCAGAGCAATTTGTTGTTTTTACAAATAATAAGGAAGTTGATATTGCCTCACTTAAAGCACTTGAAAACTTACGCGAGATTTTGTGTAATAATGTGAGCAATGACGTCGCTAAATTTGCTATGCCAGAATCTTATCGCACAGAGCTAAGTTTTAGTATTAATGCACGAAGTTTGCAAAATTTCCTTTCTTTACGCACTTCTAAATCTGCGCTTTGGGAGATTCGTGCTTTAGCCTTTAGCATATTTAACGCATTGCCAGAAGAACATCGTTTTATTTTTCAAGATTGTATGCAAGAATGTTGAAAAAATTATAATGCTTTTAATACTTTATCAAGCACCTCATCACTTGCACGGGCAAATCCAAGAGCGATATTTTGGTCAGAAATAGAATCTAAAGGCACTTTAGAAGTAAGAGTGGCACTTTTATTATGAATATATGTTTTCATATCCATAACCTCATAAAATACACTTATTTGTGCGCTATAAGTTCCTTTTTCATTAAGCACTTGCAAAGATAAAAGAGATATTTTAAGAATCTTATCAAATTTTTGCGTGCCAAAGGGCTGGATAGATACTTGAAAACATTTGTTTTGTAGCTTTGAGAGAAGTTTAAATTTAAGCATTTCTTTTGGAGAATTTATCCACTTTTTTCCTTTAATCTCACTCACTTGCAAAGTTTTGCTATCAAATAGTATCAATGAATTACTATCAAAAGGCGTAGAGGCATATATATCAAGCAATCCGATGTTTTTAGAATTAAGAACCTTACACGCTTGTTCTCCTTGTTTTTGTGTATCTGGTGTATGCAGAGTAAAATACTCTATTTTTTGCATTTCAGAGGCAATCTTAATATCAACACAGCCTCCAAACATAAATATACATAGGCATAAAATATACAATCTCATTTTTTATCCTTTTGTGAGGATTGATTTTGCTTACCAAAGAGACTATTATAAGGGTCTTTGTCCATTTTGTCTATAAATGATGAAGCTTGGTTAAAAAATTTGCTCATATCTTGCAAGCTCCCTTGAAGCTGAAAGAGTGTAGGAGTGAGAATCTCACGTAAATTATATTCACCTCTTTGCATATTTTTATTCATTTGCGCGCTTATGTTTTGGAGATTGTGTGCAGAGTTGCTTAATTCTTTAATCATTATATTAATTTCTTGGAGATTTTCTTCATTCAAACCATTATTAAGACTTTTAAGTAAAGATGCCATATCATCACTTAGCTCACTTGCTTTGCTCATAATCTTTTCAATACTTCCCTTATCAAGTTCAAGCACCTTTTTGCCCTCGCTATTTTTTTGAAGCAATTCTCCTCCATTGCTTTGAATAAGTGAAAGATAATTCGCTCCTGCCAACCCTTGAGAGCTAATGATGACTTTAGCATTTTCACGCACATATAATTGAGAATCTATAAGCATTTGAATTTGTATTGTGCCTTCTTTAATATCTTTAAAGCTTACAGATTGCACTCTTCCAACACTAATACCTTTGTAACGTATAGGTGTATTTGCGCTGACACCACTTACTTCATCAGAGCTATATGCATAATATTGTGTATATCGCGTAGAATCTATTTCAAAACGATTAAGCCACAATATAAAAGCAACCATTAATATCAAAATAATAAAAAAGAGTGTGGCAATCCACACATATTTTACATTGCGTTCCATTTATTATCTCCTTTTGATATATTTTCTTCAAAACTTTGCCAAAATCTTATCCCTCGTTGTCCTGAAAAGATTTTTGCCTGATTATCTCCTTGCTGTTTTTGATGATAAAGTTCAGACAATGTGCCTTCAAATACAATATGCTTATCTTCAAGTAAAATCAATCTATCTACACTATCTTTAATAGAATCTAAATCGTGTGTTACCATTACAATCGTAATTTTCAATACTTCTTTAAGCTTAATAATCAAAGTGTCAAATCGTTCCGAACTTTGTAAATCAAGCCCGCTTGTAGGTTCATCTAAAAATAAAATATCAGGACTAAGGGCTAAAGCTCGTGCAAGTGCTACACGCTTTTTCATACCACCAGAGAGCTCATAAGGATATTTATAAGCTACTTCCTTAGATAAGCCTACTAACTCTAACCACATCTTTGAGATTCTATTAATAGTTAGGGTATCATAATGACTTTTTTGAGTAAGTAAAAAAGCCACATTATCAAGCACATTCATTGATGAAAACAATGCTCCAAATTGAAACATCACTCCACAGCGATTAAGAATCCTCCCTCGTTTATCTTCAGGTAATGCCCAAATATTTTCTCCAAAAAATTCAATTTTTCCAGAAGTTGGTTTTTCCAAAAAAAGCATATTTTTAAGCAATGTGCTTTTACCACTTCCACTTCCACCTAAGATACCAAAAATTTCACCTTTTTTCACATCAAAACTAATCCCATTGTGAATAATAACATCACCATATTGTGTATAAAGCTCACGTACTTTAATAATACTCATATATCAAGCCTTGTTGTAATAACTGAAAATATTGCATTAATTAAAATGACCCAAAAAAGAGCATTAACTACACTTTTTGTTGTCTCAAGCCCTATAGATTCTGTATCACCTTTGACATACAATCCACGAAAACAGCCTACAAGAGCAATAGCCGCTCCAAAAAAAGGTGCCTTTATCATTCCTACTAAAAAGTGATTAATACCCACATATTCATAGAATCTCTCCAAATATTGCATAAAATTTATGCCTGTTTGCATTTTTACTGCAAGCATTGCTGCAAATAAACTCACGCTATCAGCCAAGAAAACTAATAAAGGCATTACAATTATAAGTGCTAAAACTCGCGGTAATATAAGGTAATCAAAGAGGCTTAGATTCATCGTTTTAAGTGCATCATTTTCTTCTGTAAGATTCATTACACCAAGTTGTGCGCTAAAGGCTGATGAACTCCGCCCAGCAATAACAATAGCTAAAATAAAAGGTCCTAATTCACGCAAGGATAGTTTTGCTACTATCTCTACACTCATTAAAGGAACACCCATTTTTTCTAATTGCAATACCCCTTGTAAAGCAATTGCATAACTGACAATAAAAGCTGTAAGCAAAGCAACTGGTAAAGCTTTGAATCCTGCTTCATTCATATGATAAAATATAGAGCCGCATTTAAAACGGTGTGGTGAGAGAAGTGAAAGAAAAAAATACCACAGACACATACCACAAAAATTTAAAAAATTTAAAAAGCTTTCAAAAAATTGCTCTACGCGTTTCCCTAAAGGAATTAAAACCATATGTGAAATCTTTAACGAAAAAGCATTATTAATAGCATTTTCTTCATTCTCTTTTGGTAACGAAGAAGAAAGAGTTTGAAAAATCTCATTTGTTCGAGTATTTGTGCCTATAATTTGTGTGTCCTTATCTACAATAAGCCCATAAATAAATGCACAAAAAACAAAATCTGCTTTTGAAACTCGCTTAAAATCAATAGTGAGTTTATGTTGAGAAATAATAGCTTCACTCAAAGCTTCTCGTTGTTTTTTAGATAATGAATAATCACATCTACCTTGAAGCTCTATAAGTGCCCTATCTCCTTGAAAACTAATCCTAAAATCCATCATACACCATGTAATTATAAAATATACAGAAAATCTAAAGAAAGAAATTATAACAAAAGCTTGTAATCTAAAATAGAAATTATCCAAACTCTAAGAATTTTTAAGTTATAATAAAGTGAAATAATGTGAAAAATAACTCTTTAATTTTCACATTTAAATATAAAAGTATAGGCGGATTAGTAGCACTTTTTCACTTTTTCACTTTCCCTACTACCCCTACTTTAAAATAATTCTATTACAAAGGACATTGCAGATGAAAATCTCACTTCCAAAAAGCTCATTAGAAACAATCCTCACAAACTGCCAAAATTTCCTTGACAAAAGAGACAGATCTCAAATTACCTCTCATATCTACTTTGAAGCACAAGATGATAAACTTCTCCTTAAAGCCACAGATTATGAAATTTGGCTTGAATCCTACATCAACATTCCTTGTCAAGCACAGGGAAATGCCACAGTCAATGGAAAACAGATTCTTGATATTATTAAACGCCTCAAAGACGACAATGTTACTATCGAAACAAAACAAGATTCTCTTCACATATCTCAAGGGAAAGCACGCACAAAACTCCCTATGTTTAATGCTGACGAATTCCCAAAATTCCCAGAGTATGACGTAAATGCACAAATTAATATAGAATCTGATAAATTTCTCAATTCCATTAAAAAAATCAATCCTGCTGTAGATACAAATAATCCAAAATATGAGCTTAATGGTTCTTTACTTGACATTAAAGATTATAGTTTTAATTTTGTAGCTACTGATACAAGACGACTTGCGCTCATTGAATATAAAAACCCATCTATTAATGCTCTCTCACTTGTGATACCAAAAAAAGCAATTAATGAAATACAAAAACTCTTTGTAGATACACTTGAAATTTATCACAATCCTACACATTTGATTCTTAAAAACAATGATTATACCTTTTATACAAAACTTATCAGTGGTAAATATCCTGATTATGAGAAAATCATTCCCAAAGAATTCAAACATAAAATCGTGCTTCCCAAAGACAAATTTGTTGATGCTTTACAATTCGTCAAATCACTTGCAAATAACATCAAAATTACTCTTTCTCCAAATGAAGTGCTTTTTGAATCTCTTAATGAAGAAAGTGGTGAAGCTTCTACACAAATTGAAGTGCAAACAAACATTGAAAACCTTACGCTTGGCATTAACTCTAAATATATCTTAGATTTTCTTTCACAAATTGATGCAAATGAATTTACGCTTTGTATTAATGAACCAAATACACCATTTGTAGTAATGAGTGAGAATTTTTCAACTGTTATTATGCCTGTGATTCTCTAAAATTAAAAAACGGAGCTCATATCAATGGAAAAAAAAGAATATCAAGCAAGTAATATTAAAGTTTTAAAAGGCTTAGAAGCTGTCCGAAAACGCCCTGGTATGTATATTGGTGATACAAACTCTGGTGGATTGCATCATATGATTTATGAAGTAGTAGACAATTCAATAGATGAGGCTATGGCAGGGTATTGTGATAAAATCAATATTACTCTCACTATGGAAGGCAGTGCTATTATTGAAGATAATGGACGTGGAATCCCAGTAGATATTCATCCTACTGAAAATCTTCCTGCAGCCACACTCGTTCTTACAACACTTCACGCAGGTGGAAAGTTTGACCAGGATACTTACAAAGTCTCTGGCGGATTACACGGAGTAGGTGTAAGTGTAGTGAATGCTCTTTCTAAACGTCTTATTATGACTATCAAAAAAAATGGACATATTTATCGTCAAGAGTTTGCTAAAGGTATCCCTCAAAGCGATTTAGAAGTTATCGGTAATACTAAAAAGCACGGCACCACTATTGAGTTTTTCCCTGATGGAGAAGTAATGGAAGTGCTTGAATTTGATAAAGATATTCTTGTTCGTAGATTTAAAGAAATGGCATATCTTAACCATAATATTACCATTCAATTTAAAGATGAACGCACACAATTTGAAGAAATCTATCACTTTGAAGGGGGGCTAAAACAATTTATTCAAGATGTAAATAAAAAGCCACTTATTTCATCAATTATAAGTTTTGAGGCTACAGAGCAAGAGAGTGAAATTGAAATCGCTCTTGCTTATAATGAAGGCTATGATGAAAAACTTTTAAGTTTTGTAAATAATATTCGCACACCTGATGGAGGAACACACGAGGCAGGATTTAGAGCAGGATTGAGCCGTGCGATTATGAATTATATTGAAGCAAATGCAAATGCACGTGAAAAAGATGCAAAAGTAAGTGGTGAAGATGTACGTGAGGGGCTTGTGGCTATTATTTCTACTAAAATTATTGATCCTCAATTTGAAGGACAAACTAAAGGTAAACTTGGAAGCTCTTTTGTTAAGCCTATTGTGCAAAAGCTCACTTATGAAAAACTCTCAAAATTCTTTGAAGAAAATCCTAATGAAGCTAAGGCTATTATGCAAAAAGCTATTATGGCGGCGCGCGGGAGAGAAGCTGCTAAAAAAGCTCGTGATTTAACGCGTAAGAAAGAGAGTTTTTCTGTTGGCACTTTGCCCGGTAAGCTTGCAGATTGCCAAAGTAAAGATCCGAGTGTGTCAGAAATTTATCTTGTAGAAGGTGATAGTGCTGGTGGAAGTGCAAAACAAGGACGTGATAGGACTTTCCAAGCAATCTTGCCATTGCGTGGAAAAATTCTTAATGTTGAAAAATCTCGTCTTGATAAGATTTTGAAATCTGATGAAATTAAAAATATGATTACTGCTTTTGGTTGTGGTATAGGTGAGGAATTTAATATAGAAAAATTGCGTTATCACAAAATTATTATTATGACAGATGCAGATGTTGATGGAAGCCATATACAAACGCTTTTAATGACATTTTTCTATCGTTATTTAAAACCCTTAGTCGAAAATGGACATATTTATATTGCTCAACCGCCACTTTATCGTTATAAAAAGGGTAAAAAAGAAATATATCTTAAAGATGAACGTGCTTTAAGCGAATACTTAATTGAAAATGGCATTGAAAATTTCAAGTTTGAGGGTGTTGGTAACCGTGAATTACTTGAGATTCTTAAATTTATTTCACATTATCGCTCAATCCTCAAGGAGCTAGAAAAACGTTATCCGATGATTGAAGTTGTGCGTTATTTGGTTGAAAATGAGCAGTTTGATACATTAGAGCTTAAAGCATTAAGTCAAAATATAGAATCTTATCTTATAAGCAAAGAATGCAATATTTTAAATAAAACAACTGCACAAGAACAAATTACGCTTTATGTGCAAACAAAAGTTGGACTTGTAGAGCTTAGCATTAATGACACACTTTTTATGGATAATTTCTTCCAAGAAGCACGATTTATTTATAAGAAAATTGCCGATAGAGATTTAGGATTTTTAAATGATGAAGATATGATTGTTTTCTTAGAGAGAATTGAGGAAAGTGCAAAAAAAGATGCTTATATCCAAAGATACAAAGGTTTAGGAGAGATGAATCCAGATCAATTATGGGAAACAACAATGATTCCACAAAATCGCACACTTTTGCGTGTTAAAATTGATAATGATATAAACACTGATGAAATTTTCACACTTTTTATGGGTGATGAGGTAGAGCCACGAAGAGCTTATATACAAGAGCACGCTAAAGATGTAAAACACCTTGATGTGTAGATTCTATAGAATCTAATTAGTTTTTATACTCTCATCATTCATAATCTCTATAATCTCGCTCATATCGTAGTTTTTTAGTTTTGATTCTAGCTCTGTAAAGTAGTTTTCAACATTTTGAGAATCCAAATAAATGCCAAAATCTTTTATAGGCGTGAAATCTTTTGAAGTCAATGTTTTAGCAATCATTTTCCCTACATAGGGATAAAAATGAGAATGGTCAAAATGATGTTGTTTATAATTTTGCGTGATTTCATTAAATCCCATAAACTGATAAATCCCACCAAACACTTCAATATGGATTCTTATCCATTGTTTATACTCTTCCCATCTTTTGGCAAAATTAATTTCAGCTGCGAGTAAAATCACAGGTATAGGGGAAGTATAAACTACAAATTGAGAGTTTGGATTATGAGATTTTACATTGATAAGAATATTTCTTAATACTTCTTCATCAAAGTTATATTTATCTCCAACAAATCCTAAATTTAATGCCTTTAGTCCATATTTTAAAGTTGGGATTCTGTGTTTTTCCTCTATTCTCTCTTGATATTTTATATTATTTCTAGAATAGTATTTATCGTTTTTTGCATAATATGTATCACCCTTGCGTTTTCGGTTAAAGTTAATTACTAGAATATCCTTTAATTGTTTGTTTGCAGTAAATATATTTTGGATTCTATTAAAAGGATTATTTAATGGCTCAAATGCTATATTAACCCTATCTTTAGCTGTTTGTTTATCTAAAGTATCAGAACCAAAAAAATCTATTTGTAAGTAAATTGTATGTAAAGAATGTCCTTTTTGTTTCATTAAATCCAAATAGTATTCATATTCAAAGGGAACCATACCCCCTGCAGCAAAATTAAAACATTTTTTACCCTCAAAATCATATTGATTAACATAAGTTGCCCTAGAGCTACCGAGCAAAACACTATCATAAGATTCTCTTTTGTTATAATAAATCCTATTCACCTTTTCTACCCTTTCATTAATGCTGTTGAAAAAATAATTATATTTATGAGAGGGTGTTCCATATAAGAAATAAGGATCAATGGCAAGGTTTAAACAGGCTATAATGCCAAGAAAACACGTCACACAAGAAAGTATGCTTACAATCCATTTTCTTTCATTCATAGTTTGTTGAGCAAAATTCTTTAATTTTTTCATTTTATGTCTTTAAAAATTGAAATAAATAAATTCAGTGTAGGGGTTACTCCCCAATACAAATAAAGAGTAACATAAGAATACAGCTGCAAGAATGGCATTAAAAACATTCGTTCTAAATCCTTCCAACCTCTCCACACCATTCCTCATTCCCACACACACTACAAACCCTAAGATAATATAAATAATCGTATCATTCCTTCCACCAATATGTTCTAAGAGTGCAGGCATACGATGTGCCTTTAGAGGCAATTCCACCCAAGTAATCCCAAACATTCCTTTAAGTAGATTGATTGCTCCACTTACATTCTCACTTCTAAAAAATATCCAAGTGATATTTATAAAGTTAAAAGTAATAAACCAACATAAAAACTTATATACTTTAGTATCTAAACAATGTAAAAAGATAAGTTTATATTTATGAGATATATGTTTAGATATAACAGAAGCAGCATTGAAACTCACACTTGCTTTATTGTCTTTAACATTGACTTTGTCTTTTGATAAAGAAATCTCTATCTTTCCTCTTATGCTCTTTATACTCCAAGTATAGATTCTATGAATACACATTGCACTTCCGTGTAGTATCCCCCATATTATAAATCCATAGCCTGCTCCGTGCCAAATGCCACTAAGAAAGGCTACAATAAAAAGATTTCTAAGTGTAAGGAGTTGATTAATGGTAGTATAGAATCTGCTGTGTTGATACTTTGTATTTTTATTCCCTCCAAGAGGAATATAGACATATTCTTTTAAAAATCTCCCGAGCGTTATATGCCATCTGCGCCAAAACTCACTGATATTTAAAGACTTATAAGGAGAATTAAAATTAAGAGGCAACATTATCCCAAAGAATAATCCTAAACCTATTGCCATATCAGCATATCCACTAAAATCAAAGTAGAGTTGGAAAGTATAAGAGAGTGAAGTAGCCCAAGATTCTGCAATATTTAATACTCCTCCATTCTCTACAACATTAAATCCAGCATTTGCCCACTTTGCAAAAGAATCTGCAATGAATACTTTTTTAAATAATCCAATGGAGAAGATAAAAAGTCCCTTTGCACAATGCTCCCATACTTTAGCATTTAAAGAGTGTAAAAAGAGGCTATGGAATTGAGGCATCATCTCTTTATGATGCACAATAGGACCAGCAATGAGTTGAGGAAAAAAACAGATAAAAAGAGCATAATCTAGGAAGTTGATTGAGGTTTGAGAATCTAATTTCTCACTTTGGCATCGTTCTTTTACCTCTTGCATATCACTTATATCTACTTTTTTATAACAATCTATTAAAAAAGCAATTTGTTGAAAGGTTACAAAGGAGAGAGCAAGAGGTAAAAGAATATGAGGTAAGGGAATATTAAAATCAAGTTCTAAAAGATTGGAAAAGAGATTGAAATTCTCTAAAAAAAAATCAGTGTATTTAAAAAATCCTAATAAAGAGAGATTAAAGATAATGCCTATAATTAAATACTGCTTCCCCCCCCCCCGTTGCTTTTAGGATAAAATGAGCTAAGGAGAAATTAACCAACATAGAAAAGATGAGGATAAAGATATATTCAACTTTAAAATATCCATAAAAAAATACACTTGCACCAATGAGAAATACTTTAGCAAGAGAGTAGCACTTCATAGCCCTTAATGTATAAAATCCTAATAAGCTTATGGGTAAAAAAGCAAGGATAAAGATATAGGAGGAGAAGAGCATAGGATTCCTTGTGAGATTATTACGTTTAAGATTTAAATCCAAAAACCTTACAAATTAATAAAGATAATATTATAAAATATAAATGTAAAATAGTAAAGATTTTAAACTGATTTATGCTGTAGGCTTTGACACTCTTTTTCTCTACTTTCTCTTTCTGTTATTTTTTTACCATTTTCATCATAGATTATGCAAAGCGCAATATCCCTATACATACAAAGCGATTCCCTCACTATGCCTTTATCATATACATAAATACATTATTATACCAAAGTCCATTTTTTTGTTATTTTTAATTTCTCCCCACATTTCCAAAAAACCATTTTTAAATATATACGCTTTGCCATCAGGAATGTTCTCTAGGTAAATAGCATTATTGAACATTAAGCCAAATACAAGTTGTTTTGTAAGAGGCAAAATAAGATTATCTATTTTAAAACATATTCATCAGGGTTAGGGTCGCCTAGAGTCCCTCATAAACTTCTGTGGTGTAAAAAATATGATTATTTATCCATTTTTCAGTATAAGAAAATCCAACGAGCAAAGCAATGAGGATATTTAATCCTAGCATCAATTTTAAAGCTCTTTTAGTCCATTTAGGCAACATTATATAACCGATTCTAAAATCACATCACCCATTTGCTCACAGCCTACAAGTTGCATTCCCTCACTCATCATATCTCCTGTGCGGTAGCCTTTATCAAGTGCATTTTGGACTGCTTTTTGTATCGCCTCACTCTCTTTTGTTAATCCAAATGAAAGCTCTAACATCATCGCTGCAGATAGAATTGTTCCTATGGGATTTGCTTTATCTTGCCCTGCAATATCGGGCGCACTGCCGTGTATAGGCTCATACATACCCAAAGTGCCATTTGAGAGAGAAGCAGAGGGGATAACGCCAATAGTGCCTGTAATAATACTCGCCTCATCACTTAGAATATCACCAAACATATTTTCAGTAAGAAGCACATCAAATTGGCTCGGTGCGCGACAAATTTGCATTGCTGCATTATCTACATACATATAGCTAAGATGCACATCTTTGTAGTTTTGAGCCACTTTATCTACCACTTCTCGCCACAATCTTGAAGAACTTAACACATTTGCTTTATCAACGCAAACAATTTCTTTTTTGCGATTTCTAGCAATATTAAAAGCAACTTTCGCAATGGATTCTATCTGTGAAGCAGTATAAGTCATTGCATCACTTGCTACTTTTTCACCATTGATTTCTTCTAGCTTATGTTCGCCAAAATATACTCCACCGATGAGTTCGCGCACAATGATAAAATCAATGCCACGATTTAAAATCTCATCTTTTAATGGACTAGCCTTGCTTAGTTGGGGTAAAAGTGTCGCTGGACGGATATTGGCAAATAATCCTAGCTCTTTTCGCAATGTAAGAAGCGCTTTTTCTGGGCGATTATGGCTAGGCTCATTATCCCATTTGGGACCACCTACTGCACCCAAAAGCACACTATCGCTTTGTTTGCAAATTTGCAAACTTTTCATTGGGAGACATTCCCCGCATTCATCAATGGCAGCTCCACCTGCCAAAACCTCTTCAAATATGAATGTATGCTCATATTTTTTTGCTACTGCTTTTAGAATCTTTAATGCCTGTGTGATGACTTCTTTGCCAATACCATCACCATATATTACTGCAATGCGTTTTTGCATATCTCCTCCTTATATATTAGGCATTTGCCTTTTGTTTGCTAATCCAATTTAAATATCCATTTGCATTGATGATTTCTTGGATAAAAGGCGGAAAAGGTGTGGTGCTAAATTGTTGATTATTTTTGCAATTTGTAATGATACCCTTATCAAAATCAATAGCTACCTCATCGCCATTTTCTAGGCTTTGTGCTACTTCTTCAGATTCTATAATTGCAAGTCCAATGTTAATGGCATTGCGATAAAAAATGCGCGCAAAAGATTTAGCGATAATACACGAAATCCCACTTGCTTTAATGGCAATAGGTGCGTGTTCTCTGCTACTCCCACAGCCAAAATTCCAACCTCCCACCATAATATCGCCCTCTTTGACTTTGGCAACAAAATCCTTATCAATATCCTCCATACAATGACTCGCGAGTTCTTTATGATCAGCAGTATTAAGATACCGCGCTGGTATAATGACATCTGTATCTACATTATCGCCATATTTATGGACAAAACCCTGTGCTTTCATATTTTACACTCCTTAAAGATTACTATTTTGCTTTTTTGTGCTATTAAGTCATTAGCTAGGCTATATCTTGTGGCGCACTTAAAATCCCTCTTACAGCACTTGCTGCTGCCACTTCAGGCGAGGAGAGATAGACTTCACTTGTGATATGTCCCATTCTGCCTACAAAGTTACGATTAGTTGTAGAGACACATTTTTCATTTGCCGCTAAAATCCCCATATGTCCGCCAAGACAAGGTCCGCAAGTAGGTGTAGAGACAACAGCCCCAGCTTTGATAAAGGTTTCTAAATAGCCACGATTGATGCACTCTAGGTAAATATTTTGAGTAGCAGGGATAATAATACAGCGTGTATTTTTTGCAATGGTTTTATCCTTTAGAATCTCTGCAGCCACTGCCATATCGCTTAATCTCCCATTTGTGCAAGAGCCAATGACAACTTGGTCAATTTTGATTTCGCCCCAATCATCTTTTTCTTTTGTGTTTTCAGGCAAATGTGGAAATGCCACTGTGTGATTGATAGAATCTAAGTCAATATCAAAAACTTGCTCATACTCCGCATCAACATCTGCTTTGTAGATTCTAAAATCTCTCTTTGTGCGCCCTTTGGCATAACTAATTGTAATATCATCAACCTCAAAAATACCATTTTTTGCTCCTGCTTCTATTGCCATATTTGCAATGCAAAGCCTATCATCAATGGTAAGATTTTTTAATCCCTCTCCACCAAATTCCATACTTTTATACAGCGCACCATCAACGCCAATTTTGCCAATAATATGTAAAATCACATCTTTACCACTGACATAAGGACGCAGTTTGCCTTTGAGGTTAAATTTTATAGCATAAGGCACTTTAAACCACGCTTGTCCTGTTGCCATACCCACAGCCATATCAGTAGAGCCTACCCCTGTTGAAAACGCACCTAATGCTCCATAAGTGCAGGTATGAGAATCTGCACCAATGATAAGGTCTCCAATAGTTACAATGCCTTGTTCTGGCAAGAGCGCGTGTTCTACGCCCATATTGCCCACATCATAATAATGAGAAATATCAAAATCTTTAGCAAAACATCGGCATTGAGCACTTTGTGTAGCCGCTTTGATATCTTTATTAGGTGCGAAATGATCCATTACAAGTGAGATTTTATCTTTGTCAAAAACTTTTTGAAATTTTGCCTCCTTGAAAGCGTTAATCGCCACTGGTGTGGTGATGTCATTGCCTAGCACCATATCAAGTTTTGCCATAATTAAATCATTAGGGCGCACAGATTCTAATCCTGCTCTATCAGCAAGAATTTTTTGCGACATTGTCATTCCCATAGTTCCTCCTTAGTTTTATATAATGCGATTAAGGGCACTTACAAGCCCATATATAGATGCAGTAATAATATCATTATCAATACCTACTCCAAAGCATTTTTTTCCTTTGCTCTCTATTTGCACATATGAGACAGCTTGTGAAGTAGAACCTTTTTTAAGCGAATGTTCGCTGTAATCAATGATTTCAAAGTCTAAATTCAAATGCTCTCTTAAAGCATTCGCAATACTATCAAGCCGCCCATTGCCTTTACCCGTGATTTCTTGTTGTGTTTTAGAATTTTCTTTTGCGTAAAGAATGTGTAATTTTACATTAAATTCTTGCGAAGGTTTAGAATCTATGTGTGTAAAATAAAAATCTTGCACACAAAGCGTATTGTTGAGATTTACAAAATCATTTTGAAAAATCTCACAAATTTCATCAGGGCTTAGTTCTTTGTGAGCTTTGTCAGAAATATTTTTCACATAATAAGAAAACTCCTCTCTAAAAAGTGGCGGAAGATTCACACCATAATGATGGTGCAAAATATAGGCAATCCCACCTTTACCACTTTGAGAATTAATACGTATCACATCGCTTTCATATACACGCCCTACATCTTTTGGATCAATGGGCAAATAAGGCACACTCCAAGTGCTTAAATTATGTTCTTTATGATATGCCATACCTTTGGCAATAGCATCTTGATGAGAGCCTGAAAATGCTGCAAATACGAGTTTACCTGAATATGGTTGTCGTTCATACACCTGCATTTTTGTTACTTTTTCATATACATCGCAAATGGAGGGGATATTGCTAAAATCAAGTTTAGGATCTACGCCGTGTGAATGCATATTCATCGCAAGAGTGATAATATCCACATTTCCCGTGCGCTCACCATTGCCAAAAAGTGTGCCTTCGATTCTATCCGCACCTGCGAGCAAGCCTAATTCTGCATCTGCTATAGCACAGCCTCTATCATTATGCGGGTGGAGAGAAATAAGCACATTTTCTCTGTTTTTGAGATGCTTTGACATATATTCCACTTGACTTGCATAGATATGAGGTAAGCTCATTTCCACAGTTACAGGGAGATTAATAATAAGTTTTTTTTCTGGTGTAGGCTCAAAAATATCAATGACAGCATTACACACTTCAAGTGCATAATCTACTTCTGTGCCACTAAAACTCTCTGGAGAATATTCAAACCTAAAATTACCTTTTGTGGCTGCTGCACTTTCTTTAAGGCATATTGCTCCTTCACACGCAATGCGTTTTATCTCATCTTTTGATTTTCTAAAGACTTGTTCTCTTTGGGCATAAGAGGTGGAATTATATACGTGCACGATAGCATTTTTGCAGCCCTCAAGACTTTCGAAAGTTTTTTTAATGATATGTTCTCGTGCTTGAGTAAGCACCTGCACGCTTACATCATCAGGAATAAGATCCTCTTCAATCAATGTGCGCAAAAAGCGATATTCTGTTTCACTCGCTGCAGGAAATCCCACCTCAATTTCTTTAAATCCAACTTTTAGTAGCAGTTTAAAAAATGTAATTTTTTCTTCTAGGCTCATAGGCGTGATAAGGGCTTGATTCCCATCGCGTAAATCCACGCTGCACCAAATTGGTGCTTTGGCAATATATTCTTTTTTGCTCCATTCTAAAGACGGCGTAGGAGGCATAAAATAGCCTCTTTGATATTTTGTATAACTCATAAGAAACTCCTATTTAAGAAAAAATTGCTACTAAAAAAGCCTTTTATTGTAGCAATAAAAACTACATAAGTAATAAAAATTCTCTAAAAACGAAAGCTTTTAGGTTATAAGAGAACCTTAATGTATCACTTTGTATAGTCAAAATAAATTTATTGCATAAAAATGCAATTATTCTTCATAGCCTTGTATTACCCAGCCTTTTGGTGTGGGGATTATTTCATATTTTTGTGCTGAATACAAATCAAATACATAGCACGCTGAACTTTCAAGCTCTGCTCGTTCCACAGGAATAACCTTAAGCCTATCTTGCACTTCTTGCATATCTTCACACATAGCGCTAAAGCCGCACATCATTAATTTATACTGCATAAGCTTCTCCTAATTTTTTTAATGTAATATTGCCATTTTATTCTTATAAAATAGCCATTATTTTAAATAAGGAGCAAGAGTGCATAGTATTGATTTTAGTTTATGGTGTGATTTTATACAAAGAGATTTCTTAGAAAATGAGTTTAGCAAACTCGTAGATTCAGGGCTAATAAATGGAGCCACAAGCAATCCAAGTATTTTCGCTCAAGCTCTTAAGAGTCCTGTGTATCAAAATGCTATTGCTAAATTAAAGGGGAAAAATCCAAAAGAAATTTATGAACATCTTGCTCTTGAAGATATTCACCGGGCAGCACAGATACTTAAATATTTGTGGGAGAGTAATCCGACGCAAGGTTTTATTAGTCTTGAAATTGACCCACTTTTGTGTGATGATGTTGCACAAAGCGTAGATGAAGGCGTGAGATTGTATCATAGTATTGCTATGCCAAATGTGATGATAAAAGTGCCAGCTACTTTTGCAGGATATGAAATAATGAATGCGCTTGCCACAAAAGGGATAAATATAAATGCGACTTTGGTTTTTACTCCCTCTCAAGCAAAAGAATGTGCATTAGCATTACAAGAGGGTTTTAAAAAAGCGCAAGATTCTCATTTAGAGCATTCTAACTTGCTTCAAGGCGTAATAAGTGTATTTGTTTCACGTTTTGATAGGGTAGTTGATGAACATATTGTGCAATCGCATTTGCGCTCACAAGTGGGTATTATGAATGCAATGGATTGTTATGAAGTGATTGAGCAATATAATGTGCCTCATATCCGCACACTTTTTGCCTCAACGGGTGTAAAGGGTGAAGATTTGCCAAAAAGTTATTATATTGACAAACTTATTTTGCCTCATAGTATCAATACTGCCCCACTTGAAAGTATTAGAGCTTATCAGATGAGTGAGGATAAAGAACAAAAATCATTAATTAATACATCTTCACGCTTGGCATTTTGGGAGGATATGAAAGAGAAAAATATCCATCGTGACATTATCGCTCATCGCCTTTTAGATGAGGGGCTTGTGGCATTTAAGCAAAGTTTTGAAGATTTGCTTAAATCACTTTAGTTTTTGTCATTTATTTATTACGCTCATAAACAAATGGCACACTTTTAATGCCTGCATCTATCACCTTTTGATTTATCTTCATTGTATCTTTTATATCAATATTAATATAACTTGTGGGCACTTTGGATTTGGGCGTATAAACTTCTCTAAGAATCTTAAGTTTTTCTTTATCATCTTTAACATCAGGCAATCTATCGCGCAACATACTTGATTTAATGGGAGAATCTTCGCCTACAAATCCCACAAGTAGCATATACACATCAGAATCTTTTAACCTTTCTTGGATATTGTTAAGCTCTTTTTGACAGCTAGGACAATTGGGGTCAGAGACAATGTAGGTAATTTTTTTGGCATTTTTATTAGGGGAACGAAGGATAATATATTCATCTTGGGGAATCTTTTTAAATAACGTATCAAGGATAGCTTTATCGGGTTTAGATTCGCTTTGAGTTTGTTTGATGAGGCTACCTACCGCACCCATATCCTCGCTTTTATGTGCAAAGAATACATTTGAAACACCCATAACAAGTTTGCCATCTTTGCTTGCAAAAATTGGCACTTGCATATTGCCCACAGCAATAAGCACAAGTTTTACATCAGGGCTTGATTGGAGGTTTTGAATTTTGAGAATCTTAATATCTTGTTTTGTATTGCTTTTAATCGTGGCTTTGAGTGTATCTTCAAAACTTGCTCCAAAACTCGTTGAGATACTCAATAAAAGCATACAAAAAACATATATTATGGTATTTTTTTTCATTGTATTGTCCTTTGAATGATATAAATTTGGGCTAAGATTTTATAATGTTTTCACAAACATAAAACCAAAGGCAGATAATGGCATATAAAAGCGCACAGATTCTAAGCTCCAAGCATTATCCTTATAGGTTGCACAAAAAGTTTCAAAAGCCCATTTCTCCTAAGTATCGTAATATTTTTATGCTAGGTCTTGGTTCTAATCAGGGACTTTGCACTTTCCTCAATGAGAAAGGCAGTATTGCAATTTTAGAATCTGTATTTATGTGGTTTGATTCCTGCTCATATATAGAGATTCTCTGCACATCACCACTTTGGCGCAATCCACCCTTTGGTTTTGAATCCCAAGATGATTTTTATAATGCAATTATGGTGTGTGGGAGCAATTTAAGTTTGGTAGAAATTTATGGGCTTATTTTTTATATTGAACGTCGATTTGGGCGAGAACGCAAAAGAGCTTTTAAAAATGCCCCACGCACACTTGATATTGATATTATTTTTTTTAATGCGCTGCATATTAAGCGCCCTTATTTGCAAGTGCCTCATTCTTTTTACGATGTTAGGGCTTCGGTAATGTTGCCTTTGAGCTTTATAGAAACATATATGTGAAAGTTTGTATCTTTGTGCAAGCAGTTAAACTTTACTAAAACATCAACAAGCTACAATAAGAATTTCTATTTTGAGCTTATAGGCGGATACGATGGCAAAAAAACTTCACACCTTTATGGGAGATACCCCAGCCCAAGCCCTTAAAAAGGCACAAGATACCTTTGGCAACGAGATTTTACTCGTAGAAAATAAAGAGATTCGGAAAAAATCTCTTACACAATCGGGTTTATATGAGATAGTCATTGCAGTTGATGATGAAAGCACACCATCAACACCTACAGAATCTACAGATACAAAAGATACTCAAGAGAAATTAGCACCCAATAGTGTGCAAAAAAGACTTGATGAGATTGCAGAGAAAAATATGGCAAAGAAGCGTCAGGAATCAAATAAGCCTAAAGTTTATGATGAAGTAACACTTCAACTTTCTGATGCGGTAAAACAAATATCACAAATTGCCAATGTGCCGAGCAATATGCCTGTAAATCCTAAGATTCAACCCAAGCGTCCTTATCCTACGGCTAAAGCAACCTTTAACAAAGCAAACACAACGCATATTTCAAGTATAGAAGATAAAATTGAGGATTTGCAACAAACTCGTTTAGAGCAAAGTATCAATCAAAAAATAGAACTTAAGCATATTAAAAATGAGCTTGATGAGATTAACGATAAGATGAAAATTATCCAAAATATGCTGTGGGAGGAAAAAAGCCCCAAAAATGAAGGCATTAATATTCCTCAAGAGTTTGCAGAAATTTATAGAATCGCAAAAAGTAGCGGTATGAACAAGGAGCATTTGGATACAATTATGCAATTATCATTAGAACTTATGCCGCTTAAGATGCGCTCAAATTCCACAACAATTAAACGTTATTTTCGCGAAGTATTGAGAAAAATGATTTATTGTCGTCCTGAAAACCTCCAAAGCAATGCAAAAAAAATCATAATGCTTGTAGGACCTACAGGTGTGGGAAAAACAACCACTCTAGCCAAACTTGCCGCGCGTTATTCTTTAATGCTTAATCAACGTTATCGTGTGGGTGTAGTTACGCTTGATACTTATCGCTTAGCAGCGGTTGATCAGCTAATGGCTTATGCGCGTATGATGAAGCTAAGTATTGACACGGTGGTAGAGCCAGAGGAATTTGGCAAGGCAATAGATTCCCTTAAGCATTGTGATTATATTCTCATTGATACAGCGGGGCATTCTCAACACGACCGCAGTAAGCTTCAAGCGCTTAAATCTTACCTTAATAATGATTACAAAATTGATGTGAGTCTTGTGCTTGCGATTAATGCAAAATATGAAGATTTAAGAGATACTTATAATGCTTTTAGTGAAATGAATATTGATACATTAATTTTTAGCAAGCTTGATGAAAGTCGCAACTTTGGTAATATGTTTTCACTTGTATATGAGACAAAAAAACCCATTAGTTATCTCTCAATCGGGCAAGGTGTGCCAAATGATTTGATTTTAGCAGGCAATGATTATTTGGTAGATTGTTTGCTTGATGGATTTAAACGCCCAGAATCTAAATAGCGGAAGTGCTAAATGATACAAAATCAAGCCCACGAGCTTCAAGCGCTCGTTCAAAGTCGGGATAAACGCAATTTTAGCACAACAAAATTTATTGCTATTACTTCAGGTAAGGGTGGTGTTGGAAAATCAAGCATTAGTGCTAATCTTGCTTATTGTTTATGGAAGCTTAAAAAGCGTGTAGCAGTCTTTGATGCGGATATTGGATTGGCTAATCTTGATTTAATTTTTGGAGTAAAAACGGATAAAAATATTCTTCACGCTTTACGTGGGGAGGCGAGTTTCCAAGAGATTATTTATCCTATTGAAGAGGGTTTATACCTTATACCCGGAGATAATGGTGAGGAAATCCTTAAATACGCTAATAGCGGCGTATTAGAACGCTTCCTTGAAGAGAGCGATATTTTAAATAGTATTGATTATATGATTATTGATACAGGCGCGGGTATTGGCGGCATAACACAAAATTTTTTAAATGCAAGCGATGCGCTCGTAGTAGTTACTATGCCTGACCCTTCGGCTCTTACTGATGCCTACGCTACTATTAAGCTTAATAGTAAAATACATAATAACATTTATATGATTCTCAATATGGTAAAAAATGCTAAAGAATCACGACTTGTTTTTGAACGCATTTTAGGCTTGGCTCAAAAAAGTATGCCTGCTCTTAATCTTTTTTTGATTGGGTTTATTGAACAAAGTCAGGTTGTAGCAAAAGCGGTGCGTTCAAGGGAACTTTTTGCCAAAGCCGAACCTTTGAGCGTGCCTAGCGGACAGATTCAGGATATTGCACGAGAGCTTGTAGAAAAATTGGAACAAAATATGCTTACCAAACCTCATAAGCAGCATTTTGCTGATTTTTTGCGACGGATATTAGGCTATATTTGATGTCAGGCTATAATAGGGGATGGTATGAAACCAGATAATTATATGAGTTTTAGCATTGTAGCAGGGTTTTTTATTGGATTGACATTTTCCATTACCAAATTTGATGAGCCTGAATTTATGGTTTTATGGACAATTATTACGACAATGGGTGTATATTTGATTGTGGCTGTATGCGTATCATTATATTTTTGGTTTTTGGATTTTGAACAAACTCGGCTTAAAAAAAGCAAACTTGAGAATAATCTTGAATTTTATCGCCTTGAATTTGATAAGCGTGAAAAAGAATCGGCTAAGATTCGGAATTTTATTAGAAGTATAGAATCTGATGATGAAGAAATGGCAGCACAGGCAGCACAACAAAATACGCAGAAAGAGGGTTAAGAGGTATTTTAATGAAAAGCATAAAAAATAACAACGGATATAATCAGACGCTCAAGTATGCACAAGATGAGCTTGCTTTGCAATACCTTCCGGCAGTTAAGGCGATGGCATTTCGCCTTAAGGAGCGTTTGCCTAGCTCTATTGAAATGGCAGATCTTGTATCTATTGGCACAGAAGAGCTTATTAAACTTGCTCGCCGTTATGATAGTAGCCTTAATGATTCTTTTTGGGGCTTTGCTAAAACGCGAGTGAATGGAGCAATGCTTGATTATTTGCGAAGCCTTGATGTCCTTTCTCGTGCTAATCGTAAGCTTGTAAAGAGTATTGATTATGAAGTATCAAAATATTTCAATGAACACCAAGAAGAGCCAAGCGATGAATATCTTGCGAAAGTCCTTAAAGAAGATATAGCAAAGATAAAAGAGGCGCGTATGGCTTCGGATATATACGCACTTGTGCCTATTGATGAACAATATAACGCTATTTATGCGGAAAATATACTTGAAGATGTGCAAAAAGATGAGCTTATGGAGATTATCTTTAATGTCCTTAAAAAGCTTGGTAAGCGTGAGCAGATGATTATTCAGCTGTATTATTTTGAGGAGCTTAGTCTTAAGGAAATCAGCGAGATTTTAGATATTACAGAATCTCGTATTTCGCAGATTACTAAGGAAATTGTCAAAAAAATTAGACAAGCATTAGGAGATATTAATGGCTGATATATTAAGTCAAGAAGAAATTGACGCCCTTTTAGAAGTTGTTGATGATGATGGCGATACTGCTGATATAGAGAAACAGGATTTAACACATCAAAAACAAGTTACGCTTTATGATTTTAAACGTCCTAATCGTGTGAGTAAAGAGCAGTTACGTGCTTTTAAATCAATTCACGATAAAATGGCGCGCAGTCTTTCATCTCAAGTTTCTGCGGTTATGCGAAGTATTGTGGAGATTCAATTACATAGTGTGGATCAAATGACTTATGGTGAGTTTTTGATGAGCTTGCCCTCTCCTACGAGCTTTAATATCTTTTCAATGAAGCCACTAGAGGGTGCTGCAATTTTAGAGATTAATCCAAGTATTGCCTTTCCAATGATTGATAGACTTTTGGGAGGGAAAGGTGACCCTTATGAAAGCTCACGTGAGTTTAGTGATATTGAACTCAATCTCCTTGATACACTTTTGCGTCAAGTAATGCAAAATCTCAAAGAAGCGTGGAGCTCTATCACAGAGATTTTTCCAAGTGTTGATGCTAAGGAATCTTCTCCTAATGTTGTGCAAATCGTGGCACAAAATGAAATTGTTATTATGGTAGTTATGGAGATTATTATTGGGCATAGTAGCGGTATGATGAGTATTTGTTATCCTGTTATTTCGCTTGAAACAGTGCTTTCGCGTTTGGCAAGTCGGGATTTAATGCTAAGTGACACAAGTTCCAAGAAAAGTCGTAATAAGGAACTCCAAGCCCTTATCGCAGGGGCAAATGTAATAGTATCGGGCTATCTTGGTGATGCTACACTCACGCTTAAAGAAATTTTGGATTTGCAAGTAGGTGATATTGTGCGACTTGATACTATTGCTGATGATACTATAATCGTTTCTGTTGATGGGCGTGAAAAATATATTGCAAGTATAGGATTGCAACGTTATAGAAAGACATTGCAGATTAAAGAAGTCATTAAAACAGAAAAAGACCAAGTAAAAGAAGTGCTTGAAATGCTTGAAGGGCAACGTAAAAATAGAATTGCAAATATTGCAGAGGAGGGAGAATGAAAGCATTTGTTGATTTAGTTGTTACAGAGACAACAACGACCATTGAAGGCTTAATGGGGAAAACTCCAAGTGTAAGCCATACGCAAGATGATAGTGTTAGCCTTGAAAATCTCCCCACACCCTATGCTATCAGTTATATTCAAGCAAGTGGCGATGGTAAT
The DNA here is from genome assembly GCF_000762925.2 of Helicobacter sp. MIT 03-1614. Lineage (NCBI taxonomy): Bacteria > Pseudomonadati > Campylobacterota > Epsilonproteobacteria > Campylobacterales > Helicobacteraceae > Helicobacter > Helicobacter sp. MIT 03-1614. The sequence goes on along the minus strand of NZ_JRMS02000001.1, from coordinate 179,284 downwards.
GGTGAAATAGCAATGGTTATTCCTGTAGAAATGGGAACAGCACTTGCAGATATGATGCTCGGCGGCGAGGGCGAAGTAAAGAGTGAGATGAGTGATGATGATTTAGATGCAATAAAAGAAATTAGCTCTAATATTTTTGGTGCTGTTTCTACTTCGCTTAATTCTCAAAATGAGCTACCAAAACTCAACTTTACGTGTAGCAATATTGAATTTATTACAGAAAATATGGATTTGTCTCGCTTTGATAAGGCATATATTTTTAATTTTACATTAGATTCTATTCAGTCAAATTTTACGATTTTGGCAAATAAAAGTTTTGTGGAACTTTTTGAAGGCGGTAATACATCTGCTCAAGCGGCTCCTGCAGAATCTGCTGCTCAAACAAACCCGGCACTCTCTGCGACAGAATACAAAAATATCAATATGATTTTAGATGTGCGCTTGAATGTTAAGGTGCGTATAGGACAAAAAAGAATGCTTCTTAAAGATGTCATTGCAATGGATATTGGGAGCGTGATAGAGCTCAATCAGTTGGCAAATGACCCGCTTGAGATTCTCGTAGATGATAAAGTCATTGCTAAAGGTGAAGTCGTTATCGTTGATGGAAACTTTGGGATTCAAATCACAGATATTGGCACAAAACGAGATAGGCTAGAACAGCTGAGAGGATAGTTTAGCTAAGTTCAAGCACACTAATGTAAAAGTAAGTGAGAGAGTAGGCTTATCAAAAATAAGCCTTATCAAATTTATTCTTTCTCTTTTTTAAAGACAGAGCAACTTTTAAGCGGACAAGCTTGTTTGTTTGCCCATACTCTCAAAGGGCAGACACCAAATGCACCTGTAAGCAAAGGTATAAGCCCTAAAAGTCCCCATAAAGATTCAAAATAAAATCCAATGCCAAAAATAGCAAAAGCAATTATGATTCGGATTATTCGTTCTGTCATTTTCATATAAACTCCTTTTTGAAAAGTAATGATGAAGTATAGAATACAAAAATAAGAATATCTGTGATAAAATCACATTTTGATTATTAATGCAAGGAGGGTAAGTGAGTAAAGAGCCGCTTAAAGCTATTTTTGCCCCGCTAGGCTTAGCACAGCAAGATATTAAAAGCATAGTCCAACAAGCATATTTTAAAAGTTTTGCGCCAAATACACTTATTAATCAAAATGAGAATTGCTTGGGCTTTATTTATGTGTTTTCAGGGGCTTTACGCGCTTATATTATGGGTGAGAATGCTAAAGAAATTACACTTTTTAATCTTAAAGAGAATGATTATTGTCTTCTTTGCTCGCATTGTGCGTTGCATTCTATACATTATGATATTTTACTTGAGAGCAGCCAAAACACAGAAGTGCTTATTGTGCCTCATCAGTTATTTTCTAGGCTTAAAGATACTTATCCTACGCTTTCAAGTTTCACACTCACGCTTATTTCTAAGCGACTAAGCCAAACCATATCCACACTTGAGCAAGCATTATTTAAGCCGCTTGTTGAACGAATCCGTGAGTTTTTGTATGAAAATGCGCATAATGGGGAGATTCTCATAAGCCACGAAGAAATTGCTAATCATCTAGGGAGTTCGCGTGAAGTCATCTCACGAATCCTCAAAGAAATGGAAAAACGCGGTGAAATCAAATGTGCATATAAAAAAATTATTTTGTGTTCTTAATAGGAGGGAGAAAATGAAATTGCTAGGAATTTTTGTAATATTTTGGGTGTTTGTAGGTGTAAATAGTTATGGAGCTTCTATAAAAAGTCAAATCCAGGAGATTAAACAATGGCAAAAGCAAAATGCCCTCTATCCTAAAGATAATTTTTTTTCAATCTCTAATAAAGCATACGATGAAAACAAAAGTTGGAAAGAAGGTAAACTCGCTTATTGTGGATTGTTTTTAGAGAGTGATTTAGATGATAAGGCGATTTTAAAGAAACTTCAAAGTATAGAAAGATTGGTATTTGACGAAGAATGCCCAATAGATAGTCTCCCCGATGCTATTAGGCTTTTAGAAAATCTTAAAGGACTACGCATACAAAATGCCAATCTTAAAGCTTTAAATCCTCATATTTTTTCTTTAAAATATTTTCGAGATTTAAATGTAGCGCATAATGAGATTACAGAGATTCCTCAAAATATTTGTGAAGCAAGGAATCTAATGGATTTAGAACTCTCGCATAATAAAATTTCTACTTTACCCTCTTGTTTATTTAACCAAAGAAAAAGCCCTCTTTATATGATTGAATGGGATATTAATCCCGGAAAGGGTAAACTTCCCACATCTCCTAGACTTCTTTACCTCAAAATTAATCATAATAAACTCACATCTTTGCCCGATACCATTAAAGATATAATTGAGCTTGAAGTTTCGCACAATCAGCTTCAATCTTTGCCTCATTCTATTGAAAATATGCGATTTTTGGATATTTCTTATAATAAACTCACATCTTTGCCCCTAGATTTAGCAAAAATTGATTATGTGAATTACGAAGGCAATAAGATTGTTTATCCTAAAGATTTCAATTTAAGCGAAGATAAGAGCTTGAGGCTATTTGATAATATAGCATTTTGGGATAGAGATTTTAGACTAGCTAATGATAACAAAGAAGCTAATGAAAATAATTCCCAAATATGCCTAAGCCAGAGTGAATACTCTCTATGGCGTCTAAGGCGCGCCTTATATACCGAAGAGGCGACATATTATCTTACACGCATTGTGCCAAAAAAATCTCCAAAGAATGAAGCGATTTTTGATGTATATGGTATTGCGGGTTTTTTTAATTCACAAGAAAGGATTATTGTGCGGTTGATTTTTGATAATCAAGATATATCACAGGCAAGAGCTGTCCTTTTTATTGATTTGAGGGATGAAGAATCACAATCCAAACTTGTTTTTAGCTTGAAAAATGGCATATCATTGCCTGATTTTCCTAAAAATTTATCACAAGATGTGCTTAGGGTTTATGAAAGTGCTAAGCCTTGTAAGCCGCCTTATGATACAAGATGGAGTGTTGATGATTAATTTTTGTAACATACGCTTTACTTTTTAACAAAAAAAAAAAAACGAAATTTTTACAAACAAATGTGTTAGAATGCAGAAATTTGTTCTTTGGGGGTGGCTATGAATCTTAAAGATATGCAGAGGAGAGAAATTGAATTTTTAAAGAAAATTGGTTTATATTCTAGTGTAAGCTTAAGCACAATGCAAAAAATATGCAAATATGTATCGGCTATCATTGTGTTTGTGTATCTTGTTTTTGTTCAGGTGAAAACACCTTTTCTTTCACATACTTTTATTAATGTATTTACAGGAGCGGGTTTTGCTTTTTACCTCTTTAAAAAAGACTATTTTAAAGTTGGGTTGCTTACGCTCTATATCGCTTTTGGCGGTATATGCCTTCTTGGTGTGCTCTTTTATCAAGGAATTTTTGGAGTAGAACATTTTAAATTACAAGAAATACTTGAAATTATCGCATCAAACAATGAGGATCTACACTCTCCTTATCAAGTAGGTTTATTGATGACTTGGAGTTTTGTGCCGCCACTCCTTTTTACACTATTAACAGCCTTAAGCGTCTTTATGCGGCGATTTGAAAGCAAACTCCCTGCTTTATTTTTACTCTATTTACTTCTTTTGCCTTTTGTATGGTTAATTGGCTGTATAATTGTGGGTGTATTTATAATTGATGATATTTAATTCTTTGCTCTTTTTGCAATCTCTTTGGCAATATCATATCCATACTTGATAGCAGCAGCGATTGAGCCACCATTTTTAAGCGCAATATCCCCCGCTACAAAGATATTTTTCACGCTGCTTTCCCATAAAGGAGAGCAAAGCGGCACACCCTTTTCATCTGTGGTAATAGAGCATTTTTTCAAAAAATCAATAGGTGAAGCACCACCAATAGCATAAATCACCCTATCAAATACATCTTTACTCCCATCGCTAAAATGCACTCCTACCTTTCCGTTATCATCACTTAGCTCTGTAATATCAATGCCAAGCTTTGTGTGAAGCGAGCCATTTGCAATCACATTTTTAAGTGCAGCCGCATTTGTATCATTAATGCGTGAAAACTCACTTCGGCGGTAATTAAGCGTTACGCTCCCACCATTGTCTGCACTTTGGGCTAAATCATACGCATATTCCACAGCAGAGTTTCCTCCACCTACAACGAGAATCTTTTCATTTTTTTGCGCATCATTGGCATTGAAATTAATATATTTACGAATTGTCGGTGGCAAAGCATAGCTTGGTTTATTGGGTTGTCCCATTTTCCCTATACAGATAACGACAAAATGCGCCTTATAGCTGCGATTATCTGTTGTAGTAATCACAAAGCCTTCACTATCTTTGCAAGGCACAACAGATTCCACATCGCTTTGATAAGTTACTTCAACAGGAGAGAGAATCTCATCAAAAAGTGCTAATGTGCTTTCTCTATCGCCATCTTTAAAGTCAATATTTCCTTCTAATTGCACAACTTGCCCTTTGTAGTCTTTATCCACGCGTTTGCCTTCTTTGTAAAACTTGCGAATACTCATATTGTGCGAATCACCTTTTTCAAGTGCTATCACACTTAAATTGCGTGCTTGAGATTCTATGATAGCACTAATCCCGGCAGGTCCGCAGCCTACTACAGCTACATCATATACTTTATTCATCATTGCCTCCTTTATTTTGTATGGCAGGTTTATTTTGTTTTTTATCAGTTTTTGCAGCAAGGTTTAAGTCTTCCACAGAATCAAAAAGCACACCCTGCATCATTTTGTTTGCATCATCAAATTGTCCATTTTTTAAGCCCCATATAAATGCAAGCAATCCAAATAAGCCTAGCACAAGAGAAACACCGAGCATTACAGCAATCATTTCGGTATTCATTAGTATTGAACCTTTTTGATGATGAATTTTTACAGGATTCTAACATATTTTTAATTACGAAACCAAATAAAATATGTTTTTATATGGATAATATTTATAAAAATATACTTTTAAGTAGTATAATTTCTTAAATATTTTAAGGGAGATAATAAATTATGTCTAAGACTTTAGAGGTTCAGCCCCCAAAGAAAAAAACAAGCATAGGTGTTATACTTGGTTTTGGTTTTGGGGTTTTAATTGTATTTTCGTGTGTGATGGTATTCTTAAGTCTTAATCGCGTAAGCAGTATCAATGCCTCATTGAGCGAAATTAATGATAAAAATGCCCTTGCTCAACGTTATGCAATCAACTTTCGCGGAAGTGTGCATGATAGAGCTATTGCTGTGCGTGATGTAGTGCTTATTAGTAGTGAGGATAAAAACGGATTGCAACAGCTTTTAGAACAGATTAATGCACTAGAGAAATTTTACAAAGAAGCAGAAGATAATATGAAGCAGAATTTTATTGATGCAAAACTGCTTAATAAAAAAGAACTAAGCATTTTGCACTCTATTGAGGAAACACAAGCTAAAGCTATTCCGCTTATTGTTCAAATTATTCAGGCTAAGCTCGCAGGAGATTCTCAAAAGGCGCGCACTATTCTTACAACACTTTCTCCTTATTTTACGCAGTGGCTTGCAGAAATTAATGAATTTATTGATTATCAAGAAAATGCTAATTCAGGGCTTACACATCAGCTAAGAAGTGATGTTAGTGAGTTTAGAATCTTACTTTTAGCGCTTTTGGCTTGTAGCGTGATTTTTGGTGTAATTGTAGCTATTGTGATTATTCGTAATTTGTTGCGTTTGCTTGGTGGAGAGCCTTATATAGCTTCATATATTGTTTCTAAAATTGCTAATGGAGACCTATCTGGACATATAACATACAAAAATAAAGATTCTATACTTTCATCCATTGCAAGTATGCAGGAAGGATTAAGAGAAATTGTAGAGGCTATTACGCATTCATCGCAGCAAGTGAATAAAATCGCGCTTGAAGTCTCTGATGTAGCGAGAAAAGCGCAAGATGACGCTAATACACAAATGCAAAATTCAGCAGCCATAGTTGGTAAAATAGAGCAAATAAACCATTCTGTTGCAGAGGTATCAGATATTGCCAAACAAACAGAGGAAAATTCAGTCAAAAGTGTTGAAATTTCATCTAAGGGTGTGGAGATTATTAATATTACAGCCCAAGAGATTGGCAAAATTACAGAAATGATTAGTTCTTCAGCGGATAATATTCGTGGTTTGCAACAACAATCTGTGGAAATTGGTGGGAGTGCAGGCTTAATTGCGGAAATTGCAGATCAAACAAACTTACTTGCTCTTAATGCAGCAATAGAAGCTGCACGTGCAGGAGAACACGGAAGAGGATTTGCTGTTGTTGCAGATGAGGTGCGAAAACTCGCAGAGCGCACAGCTTCTACTACGGCGGAAATCGCTAATATGATAACACTTATTCAAGAGAGTATAGGTGTTTCTGTGAATTCTATTGAAGCCATTGTGCCACAAATTGATAAGGGACAAAAGCTCATTTTAGATTCTGTGCATACATTAGAAGAAATCCAAAGTCAAGCTCAAGATTCTCTCCAAAAAGCTCAAGTGGTAGCATCTTCTTCAGTTCAACAAGAAGATACAATGCAGAGTATTTTGCACGATATGCAGAGTATTTCTACATTATCTCAGGAGACAAGAAATTCACTTGAAAATACCAATAAGGCTATTGGTGAGCTTAAAAATATCTCTGATGCCTTAAAAAAGAATATGACACATTTTAAGGTGTAATAAAAAAGACAAAGGGCAATTTTTCTAGGTTAATCGCCCTTTTTGTGCATTTTGTTGTTGAATAAGCATTTTTGCTTCTTTAATGATATTTTCATCGCTTCCCATATCAAAATATATAAATTCATCGCCACTTTGTCGCTCTCCACTTAATAAATCTCCACTATTGCGATATTTTAAATCAAGTTCAGCAATGTCAAATCCGTTAAGGGTGCTACAAAAAGCTTTTAATCGTTCATTTTGCGGTTGATGCGTATAAAGATAGCAGTATCCTTTTAATCCGTTTCGGCTTACGCGCCCACGCAACTGGTGCAATGTGGCTAATCCTAGTCGTTCGGGTGCAACAATGACAATAGTAGAGACTTTTGGCAGGGAGATTCCCACCTCAACAAGTGTAGTAGCAAGGAGTAAAGAGCCATTGTGCGCAAAATCATCTATAACATTTTGTTTGTTTTTATCTTTACCTGAAGTGTAATGCACGCTATTAAAATGCTTTTGCCAAAAGCTTAATCCCTCATTTAAAGAAAGATAATCAAGATGCTCACTTTCTTCTACAAGAGGATAGATAATGATTGCCTGATGTCCTTGATTGATTTCATTTTGTAAGGCAGAAAGTAAAGTTTTAAAGGTGCTTTTATCTACAATGGAAGTGCTTATATCTTTTTTGAAAGGTAAGTCTTGAATGACACTTAAGTCGATAAATTGTGCATTAATCATCGCAAGAGTTCGTGGAATAGGAGTGGCTGAAAATTGCAAAATATGAGGACGAGCATTTTTATGGGCGTCTTGTCCTATTTTTTCTAACCCATAGCGTTGATTTGTCCCAAAGCGATGCTGTTCATCGCTCATTACAAGGGCTACATTTTCTAATGTAATCTCACGATATAGCAAGGCTTGCGTGCCTATGATAAAATGTGCTTCTTGTAAATCTTGACGCGTTTTAGCAGTAATAAGATGTATTTTGATAAATGGTGGAAGCAGTCGTTTTGCTTCTTCATAAAGTTGGGTAGCAAGAATTGTAGTGGGTGCCATAAGAATGCTTGTGTGTGGATATGTCATCATTACAGCACAGAGGATTACTATTGTTTTGCCACAGCCCACATCACCCATAATAAGCCGCCTTGCTGCAATTTGGGAATCTAAATCTAAGCTTATATCTTTTATGGCGGAGCATTGTCCGCTCGTGAGGGAAAAAGGCAAAGATTCTATAAAAGGCGTGATATCGTTATTGCAGCGATATTTGGCTTTGAAATGTATCTTTTTGCGTGAGAGTAAGTGCAAATAATGATAAATTTCAATAAATTTAAGCGCATTCATATGTTCTTGGGGCAATGCGTTGTGTTTTTTAAAAGCGAGCATAAAATGCGATGAGGGTGTAAAAATTTCATATATTTTTTGAGCAATCTCTTGAGGAATACCACAAGAGAGGAGATTATCTATATTGATAGTAGCTTGAGTTAATTCCTGCATTGCTTTATCGCTAAGCAGGGTAGTTTTAAAATGTGGTGTAATGGTGTTAATGTGCTTAATAGATTTTGGTTGAATTAGAGTGTAGCGCTGGTTATAGGTTTCAAGTTTGCCTAATACATATTGAATAGAATCTTCACTAAAAATCTTTTTGTGAAAAGGCTTTGGGTGGAAGATAATCATTTCAAGGGGCTGATTAAAATCACTCATCGTAGCGTAAATGCTTAAACGAGCGTTTTTGCCAAAACCGAGCGTTTTTGTATCGTGTATATGCACTTTGATAAGGACATTGCTATGAGGAGTAAGAGTAGGAGTAAGCGTGGTGTCAATATAAGATTTGGGAGCGTGAGTAATGATAAGAGTAAGGAGATTGTTTATTTTAAGTTTTTTTAGACGCGATTGATTGGTTTTATCAAGATGTTGAATAAAGGAGCTAAAATCATACATAAATTAATTTAAGAGCTAATAAATTGTGCCATATCAAGCAAACGATTAGCGTATCCCCATTCATTATCACACCACGCCATAACACGAGCCATATTGCCATTAACGATATAGCTTAAATCCGGTGCAAATATAACACTATGAGGATTCCCTATAAAATCACTGCTTACGCCTTGTTTGGAATCAATGCCAATAATTCCTTTCATTGAGGTTTTACTTGCATTTATAAGTGCATTATTAAGTTCCGTGATAGTCGTTTGACGCGAAAGATTAAAGGTTATGTCAATAAGCAAAACATTTGAAATGGGCACACGCACACTATGTCCATCTATTTTTCCCTCAAGTTCTGGGAGGATTCGCATAAGTGTGCGTGTTGCACCTGTATGAGTGGGGATAATATTTTGAGCAGCAGCTCGTGAGCGGCGTTTATTTGTGGGATAAACGCTATCAAGGAGAGATTGTTCATTTGTATAGCTGTGCATAATGCAAAAACTCACTACTTCAATACCAAAACATTCATCAATAATCTTGCAAAGCGGTGCTAGAGCATTTGCAGTGCAAGAGGCATTAGAGATAATAGATTCTTTGGCATAGAGGGTATGATTAACTCCAAGTGCAAAGGTTGGCATATTATCGGTTGGTGTAGCAGAGAGAATAACTCTTTTTATACCTTTTTCACAATGATGTGTAAGCTGCTTAGAATCTAAAAATTGCCCACTTGATTCAATAACAATATCAGCCCCACACGCAGCAAAATCAAGTTCTTTAGGATTGCTATGATTAAAAGTGCGAATAGGTGGATAAGTGTTGTGATTATTTTTAAGTATAAGAGTATTAGAGGTGTGCGAAACTTCAAAGGGAAGTGTGCGATGGGTGGTGTCATTTTCAAGCAGATAGCTTAGAATCTCCCAATCGTTAATATCATTAATGGCAACAATGCTTATGTGTTCTTTGTATTTATGTTGCAAGGCTACGCGCATAATACTTCTGCCAATGCGTCCAAAGCCATTAATAGCAATATTTATCATCTTATCCCTTGAAAATTAAATGCTAAAGTGCAAAAAGCGATTGTAGCATATTTGCTATAATAGTCAATTTTTATTGATTTTGAGAGGATAAGAAATGAATACTTTTCGTGTGGCAATTACAGGAGCGAGCAGTGGTATAGGTAGAGCATTAGCAATTTGTTTTGCAAATGAGGCAACTCATTTATATATTGCAGGACGCAATAAGGAGCGATTAGAAGAGAGTAGAGCATATATTTTAGCTGCAAATCCTCAAGCACAAGTAGAAATTTCTTGTTTTGATGTAAGCGATGAAAAGTCGTGCAAACTTTGGTGTGAAGAAATATTTGTCTCTCGCCTTGATGTGCTTATTATAAATGCAGGGGTTGCGATGGGAGAAAAAGAGAGTGTAAAAAAACATTTTGAAATTTGTCATACAAATGTTATGGGTGTAGCCTATATTGCATTTTACGCACTTGAAGCATTCCGTAAGCAAGAATTAAAAGATAAAAAGAGAGGACAAATAGTGCTTATGGCATCTATTGCAGCACTTCTTTCATTGCCAAATGCACCAAGTTATAGTGCTTCAAAGAGTTTTGTTAAAAGTTTGGGAGAAAGTTTGAGCGTGGCGCAAAAAGATGTGCATATTACAACTATTTGTCCGGGGTTTATTAAAACGCCACTGACAGATTATATTCACCATTCTATTCCACAAATGAGTGTTGAACAGGCAAGTAAAAAGATGTATTATGCGATTAAGAAAGGCAAAAGTTTCTACGCATTTCCACACTCTTTAGCGTATGCAGCAAGATTCTATACTATTTTACCATTTTGGCTCAAACGCGCACTTGTGAATCTTATAGGCTTTATGGGGAGGCTATAAGTTTAAGTTAATGCTCTTGTGCATTTTCAAGGGCTTTTGTAGCTTCATTGGCGTGTGCTTTGGTATTGTGATAGAGCATATATATTGCTGTTTCCCATAAATCCGCATTGATTTTTTTAAGTTTTGCATAAAGTTTAGAATCTTCTTCTCCTACAAGCTGCCAATGAGTAGAATCTTTATTTGTAGAATCTTTGGGAGTGCGTTTATAGAGCGCACCTCCTCCTGCTTGCTCGTATTCATTAGAGTAGCAGTATTCATTGCTTATAAGTAATGGTGGTCTATTCCAGCGGCGGATAAAGGTAAAGCGTTCTTCCCCAAAACTGCTATCTAGTAAATCTCTTCCCATAGTGGTGTTGTGGATTTTAACTCCAGCTAAACCAGCTGCTGTTGGAAATATATCAATATGCCCTCCTGCTTGAGGCATTATTTTGCCTTGAGGAAAGAATTTTGGAGAGTGGATAATAAGTGGCACTTGAAATTCGTGCAGAAGCAAATTTGAATAAGTTTTATCAACTGATGGTGAAATTTGCGACATTCCGTGGTCGCCTGTGATGATAAAAATTGTATTGTCATAATATGATGATTTTTTGGCAGTCTCAAAGAATTTTTTGAGCGCATAATCACAATATTTCATAGAGAGATATTCTGCTCTATTTTCTTCGAAACCATATTTTTTTAAAAATTCATTATCAGGTATGGTGTAATCAAAATCAGGTATGCCTTCAGGGACGGTAAAAGGCGCGTGGAAGCTTGCAAGCTGAATGAGGCTTATAAAAGGAGCTTTTTGTGATTCAAGGAGTGTGTTAGCTTCCTGCAAAAGGTCTTTGTCTGAAACTCCCCATACGTCCATTCTAGGAGATTTCCAATATCCCTCTTCGTATATTTGAAGCCCAGAGACATTATTGCTCAACACGCCGCGTATATTTGCCCAATTTGCATTACCACCGAGCATATAAAGCTTTGTATATCCCTCAAAGTCATTCCATACAAGATGTTGATCCATTGTATAAGGGTCGCGAGAGCTGGTCTTAAAATATTCATTCACATCGGGTATGCCCGTTATGATAGAAAACATTGCTCTTGCGGTGGTGCGAGCTGAAGCGTAATAATTAGGAAAATATAGCGATTCCTTGGCGAGTTGAGAAAGAAAGCGCGTGGTATCTATTTCATCAAACATAAGTGAGCTTTTATGAGTGCTCATAGATTCAATAACAATGATAACAATGTTTGGTTTAGCCTCACCAGTAGTTTTTGAAAAGCGGTCATAACTCATAGAATTTGTATTAGGGTTTTGCACGCCTAAGTATTCCACAGCAGTAGGATAAGCTTCGCGGGCTTGTTTTGTATTATCTATATAGGAATTTTTCGGACGCGTGTCTGCAAGATTCTGAATGGGATTAAGTCCTAAGGCAGTAATTTGATTGTATCCTGAGAAAAAGGCTTCGCTCCACCGCAATGGATAATAAATTATGCCATATTGCCCATAAATTAAAATAAGAACTACAAGCAAGGTAGCCACTCCTGATGTTATTTTACTTGAAATAGTATTTACGCTATAAACCCACTTATTTAAAATCATTTTGCTTCCAAAGGTAAGTATAGCAACAATAACACCAAGAAGCACCAAGAGTTTTATAACAGGATATGTTTGCCAAATCATTCCTAAAGCTTCTTTGGTATCTTCTAGTAATCCGATGGCTGCAAAATTAAGGCGCGATTGTAAATACGCATAATGGGCAAAATCAACGATATAAATTAGAACATAAAAAATAAATACAATTGTATAAAATGCCACTAAAAATGGACGCACTTTATTAAAAGATTTTGATATAAAGGGTGTAAAAAGACATATAAGCAGAGGTAGAGACATTAGGGCAGCTATACGACCATCAAAGCGAACACCGATATAAAAAGCCTTTCCTAATTCAGCCCAAGAAAAACCAGCTAGACTTTCCCATTGCCAAAGCACAAAGCCAACGCGCATAATAATAGCTATCAGCCATAAAAATAAAAGAAACTTTAAGTATATTCGTGTATTATTGGTAATCATCGGGCTTATTCCTCTTAAGAGTTAGATTCAAAAACTATTATTGTATATTGAATTATTTAACTTGTTTCTAAAATAAAGATTGTATGAAGTATTTTTACGCCTATTTTGAGGGTAGGTTTAAAATATAATTGGCACTATGGGAGAAATTATAAGAGTGTGTTAAATGCACTTCTAATACTTTCTATAGAGTGCGGCTCAATGAGGCGCTCTCCTACCTCTTTTCCATCTTTGTAAAAAATGAGTGTGGGAATCTTGCGAATATTGAGTTCATCTTTAAGGTGTGTTTGTGTATCAAAACTTACCTTGAATATGGTTATTTTCCCTGCAAACTCTTGGGCAAGCACCTCAAGCATAGGGTCAATAGCTCGGCAGTCTGGACACCAAGGTGCACTAAAATCCACTACTACACAACCTTGCTTAATCACTTCATAAAAACGCTTACTATCAATATTTTCTATCATAATACCTCCTAAAACATAATATAAACTAACCCATAAGTGCCAAACATAAGGATAATAAATAAAATTAATGCAAGGGCAAATGTCTTTGCTCCAAAAGAGATAAATTTTTGCCAATCAATTTGCAAACCTAGCGCTACCATTGCAAAAACAAGGCAAATTTTAGAAGCAAATTGTGTGGATTCTAGCACCACTGGTGGAAAATCAATAAAAGAATTAAGCACAATTACGCCTAAAAATCCAAAAGCAAAATAAGGAATATAAAGTGCATTTTGTTTTGCGTGTGTGTCGCCATTTGGAATATTTGTATCATTTTGAACACGTTTTTGATTGAGCTTAAAAATAATATAGGAGATAATAAGCAAAAGTGGCACAAGTAGCACGACACGCGTCATTTTAACGATAATAGCTACATTTTGAGATTCTGGTGAGATTGCCGCAGCACCTACGACATTTGCTACTTCGTGCAAGCTTGCACCGATGAAAATACCCCACTGATAGTCATTTAAGGGGAGTATATTGGCATAATATATTGCAGGTAAGAGTATCATACCAATAAGTCCAAAAATGACAATAAAACCAAGAGCCACAGAGCTTTTACTCGGGTGAGTTTTGAGGGTGGATTCTAAAGCTAGGATTGCCGCAGCACCACATACTGCACTTCCAATGCCTACAAGTAAGCTGATTTCATTATCAAGTTTGAGCATTTTACCGATAAAAATTGCTGCAATAAATACTCCAGCAACAATAAATAAAGAAATAAGGAATCCATTAAGCCCAAGTGTAGCAATTTCGCCGAGTGTGATATATGAACCATAGAGAATAATGCCAAGACGCAAGAGCTTTTTCGCACCAAAAGTAATCCCTGCTTGTATATCATAATGTTGATTGAGTTTGGGATAAAACGGAGAGAGTGCAGCCCCGAGCAAAATACCAATAATGAGTGGAGAGAGAAATGGTGTAAGCGTGGCAGAAATAAAGAGTGAAAGCAAACTAAAAAAAGCAAGAAATAATATGCCATAGAGAAAACCTTGAAAGCGATAAGCCATTATATATCCTTTAAGAAATAAATGTTTGTTCTATTTTATGATTTGTAAATAAATACAGATACTAGAGGTAATGTATGGTGGCTCGAGGCGGAATCGAACCACCGACACGGAGATTTTCAGTCTCCTGCTCTACCGACTGAGCTATCGAGCCACAAAAAGAAATGCGCATTATACCTCAATGCGTTTAAAACTTGGCTTAATCAAATGTAAATCTCAAATCTGCTTATGTAGTATAATAAGCGAAAGTACAAAATACTTAGTTAGGTAGGGCTAGAGTCTAACTCCAAAATCTAACCCTACCTAAGAAGCTATTAGTAATATAATTATTCATTAATAAATGTGCGTTATTTCCAAAAAGTTTTGATATGTAGCTCTATTCTATCACTATTCATTTTTGAGCCCTCAATACCAAAGTCTTTAATATTAATCTCTCCTTTTAGTGTGAGTTCAAGTGTGTTTATATTAAGCATAGAATCAAGCACAAGTGGCAAAGTTACGCCGTGCAAATTTAGCTCTCCATACACTTTACCCTTGATATGCTTATCATCTTTTTGTTCTTCAAGTCTTTCATATTTTGTCATCATAAAGCGACTTGTTGGATAAGCCTTGACATCTAAGAAATCAGATTCTAATAAATGTGTGTCTCGTTTTTTATTATCAGTAAAAACAGAGGCTATTTTGACCTCACCGCTTAGGTTAATGATATTATTTGTGGTATCAAGCTTTAAATTGCCACTAAAGTCTTTAAAAACCCCATCAATTGATACGAAACCAAATTTTGTTGCTTTAAAGCCAATATGAGAATCTTCGCTTAATGAAAGATTGCCTTGATGGGTTGCACTATAAGCTTGTGTGGTCATAAGCAATAGAGCGCATATGAGGCTATGAAATATTTTCTCTAAAGTGCCTCTTTGTCCAAATCCTTTGTGTCGTGCTTTTGTGTGTAACATAATTATCCTTTCAGCTTTTGCTTTTTGTTTTCAAGTCCTATGACTGCCTTATATAATATCTTGCGAAGCTCTTGCATCTCTTCTTTACTTAGATGCTCTAAGAGTAAGTCATTATGCACCTCCTTCATTATTTGGTATGTTTTTTTAGCGTATTCTTTGCCACTAGGTGTAAGGGTGATAAGATTTTCGCGTCTATTTGCTGGATTTTGTTTGCGCTCTACTAAGCCTTTAAATTCTAAGTCATCAATATACATACGCACATAATTTTTATCACTTGAAGCAAAATTGCACAAACTGATTTGGGAGTGTGGATTTTGTGAGCATACCCATAAAATCCCTGCTTGTTTGTGGTGTATGATACCAAGTGGAGCTATACGCCTATCAAATTCTGTAGAGAGTTTTTCTCTAAGTTGTGTAGCAAGAAAACCAATATTTTCGTAAATATCACAAGATTCATTGCTTACATCTTGCTTTAAAGGGGTTTTGGAATCTCGTTTTTGCATTTTCATAATTTTCTCCTTATTATCATTTTTAATTATAGTAACTAAAAATTATTATAATTAAAAATTATAATAAAATCAAGTCAAAGCCAAAAATTGATATATTTTTGTGAAAACTACTTGCTAGATACTATGGAGGACTCTAAAGGCAAAAGAAAGATTTGCAAGGGTAAAGAATACTTGCCTATACTTCAGAACTTATCCCGATATTTATGAAAAAACCAAAGTTTTTTATGTGCCAAGCATAGCTATGAAGCAGCAGAATTTTAGCTCTTGAAGCAAAGATACAAGATAAATATATTTTCTAGCTTGCTGAAGGTCTAGGTTAGAATCTAAGCAAGGGCATTTAGATTCTTATAGAATTTAATGATCAAATTGCACCAAAGACAAATGACAATAAAACTACACAAATTCATTGATAATTTGTGTATAATCACAGCTATGAATAAACAAGTTAGTATGAATTTTGCCAAAGTGAATTTATGGCATTTAGGTGTCACAATAGGCATTTTTTGCCTTATTGTTGGTATGTTAAGAATCTTTGGTTGGAGTGAGCCGGAGGTATATCCACAGATTCAAAAGGATATTTTCTTAGCCATCAATTCGCTTTGGTCCAATGTCCCATCTCTCGCACACAATCTTACCCAACTCGGTGATGCGAGTGTAGCATTCGCACTCTTGTTAGGGTTCCTCATCGCACCTAAGCTTTGGGAAGCACTCATCGCAGGCTCCTTGCTTTCTCTTGTGCTTTCTACATTATTCAAGACAATCTATGCAATGCCACGTCCAGCACGTGCTTTTGACAATACTTTTAATATCATTGGTGAGCGACTAGCAGGCACAAATAGCCTACCATCAGGGCATTCGATTGCTATATTCACGATACTTTCTGTGCTACTTTTTGCTTTTATGCCAAGCACTCGCAAATGGCGTTTGCCTTTTATCATAAGTATCACTCTCTTAGGTATATTTGTGGGGCTTTCACGCGTGGGCGTGGGAGCACACTATCCGCTAGATGTCCTTGTGGGTGCGTCCCTTGGGTGTGTGTGCGGAGTCTTTGGTGTGCTTGTGGCTAGTAAGACGCGTATTTTTGCTTGGCTAGATTCACATTTTGGTTTGCTTATTTTCGCTACTTTGGGCGCAGTTGCTGTGGTGATGGCGATTCAAAATATCAGTAAGCATAATCTTGCGGTATTTTATCTTGCACTTATTTGTGCGTCAGGCTGCTTATTTATGATGCTACATAAATATTTTACTAGCGCTCAAAGATTGGATTTACAATGTGCCACTCCACCCCTCCACCCCTCCACCCCCCCCCCCCCCGAGTCAACCTATCGTCTTTATTTTCATCATCTCCGCACTTCAAGTAGCATTTTTCCATTTTCCTTTTTTAGGATTCGTGCGGACAAATCTCGCTTTAGATTCACTAAATGCAATTGTGCTATTTGTCTCACTCGTGCTATTTTTGTTCGCACTTACTACACTTATGCCACTCTTATTAGCACTCATCTCTTTCAAGCTCACTAAAATATGGTTCGCAATTACCTCAATCACAAACGCCATAGCGGTGTATTTTGTCTCTGTATATGGAGTGTTTTTAGATAAAACGATGATGGGCAATCTCTTTAATACAAACCCAGCAGAAGCAGGAGAATTTCTATCTTTGAAAATGGCACTATTTATAATTATACTCGGTATTCTCCCAGCGTGTTTTCTACTCTTTGAAAAGGTGGCAAGACCTACACGCAAATCACTTGCTAAGAGCTTAGGCTTGATATTTTTCGCGCTTATTGTGCTTACTGGAGTTAATTTTCAGAATCTATTGTGGTTTGATAAATACTCTAAACAACTTGGCGCACTTATTATGCCTTGGTCATATATAGGTAACTCAGTGCGGTATTTTCAAGGGGAGTTAGCAAAAAATAAAAAAGAGATTCCACTCCCTGATGCACGCATTACAAATGACAAAAAATCTGTAGTCGTGCTAGTGATTGGTGAATCTGCGCGTGCAAAAAACTTCTCATTCTATGGTTACTCACGCAATACCAACCCTCTCCTTTTAGAAGTGTCAGGACTTCGACATTTTTATGCAAAATCAAGCACGACATATACGAGTGCATCTGTGAAAAATATGCTTTCATACAAGGATAGCACGAATCTGTATGAGATATTGCCAAACTATCTTGCACACACTGGGGTAGATGTGATGTGGCGTTCGACAAATTGGGGTGAGCCTCCGCTTCACCTACCGAGTGAAAATATTATGCGATATTCGCAACTTGCAGAGAAATATACTCATCTTGATGATAGCTATGAGTCTACACTTGTGGCGGGACTAATTGAAGACATTGAGTTAGCAAAATCGCCTAAAGTGCTTATCGTCATTCATACAAGCACGAGCCACGGACCAACATATTATAAGAAATACCCTCCTCAGTTTGAAGTGTTTAAGCCTGTGTGTAAAAGTGTCGAACCAAAGGGCTGCTTACAGAGTGAAATTATCAATGCGTATGATAATACAATCCTCTATACTGATTTTTTATTGCACTCAGTCATTAGTCAGTTAAGCAAACTTGATAAATACGACAGCACAATGATTTATGTAAGTGATCACGGCGAGAGCTTGGGTGAAAATGGTGTATATATGCACGGGATACCATTAGCATTTGCGCCAAAGGAGCAATATGAAATACCATTTTTTGTGTGGAGTTCTAATGCTAGTAGGATTAAAGATTTGAATGAAGCAACACACTTTCATATCTTTCATAGTGTTTTGACATTTTTAGATGTGGAGAGCGAAGTGCTTGATGAAAAGATGAGCATATTTACTAAGGAGGAATAGCAAATTACTAGCGTTTGTATAATTTTTGCATTTTTGGTAAAAACTTCACACAAATAATAAATATAAAATCAACAATGCGCAATACCTCCTCCTCAATACTTTGTTGATATTTTTCATTATTATATTATGTGCATTGCCTCTTGACAAACACTAGGTATCAGGATTTATAATTACATTTTCAATTTTAGTCATTTAAGGAGTATTTATGCTATTAAAAGAGAATTTGACACAAGCACAAAGTGGGCAGAGAATCACTGCCAAAGGCTATGCAGTCGCACATAAAAGTGATACTTTTAAGCCCTTTAGTTTTTCGCGCCACGCTTTGGGAGAAACTGACATTTTGATTGAGATTCTATATGCTGGAATCTGCCATAGCGATATTCATAGCGCGCGTGAGGAATGGCATAAGGGAATTTTTCCAATGGTGCCCGGACACGAGATTGCGGGTAAAGTCGTGGCAGTAGGAAGCAAGGTAAGCAAATTTAAAGTTGGCGATTACGCAGGGGTAGGCTGTATGGTCAATTCTTGCGGTGAGTGTGAGGCGTGCAAAAGAAGCCAAGAGCAGTTTTGTGAAAATGGCAAATGCGTCTTTACTTATGATTGCCACGATTGCTTCCACGATAACGAGCCAACTTATGGCGGGTATTCAAATAATATTGTAGTGAGTGAAAAATTTGCGGTCAATGTCCCACAAGATGCGCCGTTAGAAAAAGTTGCTCCCTTGCTTTGCGCAGGAATCACCACCTATTCGCCGATTAAATTTAGCAATGTCAAGGCAGGCGATAAAGTCGCGGTAGCTGGATTTGGTGGGCTTGGTGTAATGGCACTCAAATACGCAATCAAAATGGGTGCGGAAGTGAGCGTGTTTGCGCGTAATAAAAATAAAGAAAAAGAGGCATTAGAGCTTGGTGCAAAGGCACTTTATACTGATACAAAGGGTGTGAGCGAACGATTTGATTTTATCATTTCTACGATTCCAACCGCGTATGATGTGAATGCCTATGCGGAGTTGTTGAAATTTGGCGGAGAAATGGCGATTGTAGGCTTACCACCTGCAGATGAGAAGCTTAGCATTGATTTAACGAGACTTGTATTTGCTGCGGGTAAAAAAGTCTATGGCTCACTCATTGGCGGAATGAAAGAGACACAAGAAATGCTTGATTTTTCGCTCAAACACAAAATCTATCCCGAGACAGAGGTTATTTCTGTGGAGCAAATCAATGAGGCGTATGAGAATCTTACAAGCGGCAAGGCGAAATTCCGCTATGTGATTGATATGAGCAGCCTCAAAGAATAAGCAAATAAATAATTTATTACATTTGGAGAGCTAATTGTGTAAAAATCTCTCCTCTTTGTTTATAAGAGCTAAATTGATCTAAGCTTGCAGCGGCAGGAGAGAGAAGCACAACATCTTTGGCATTCGTATCGCGTTTTTTCTTTATGCAATCCATAGCTTTATAGATGTCTTTACAAGGTGTAATGGGGATATGATATTCTTGAGCAAAAGAACATAAGCGTTCTTCATTCGCGCCAATGCTTATAATTTCAATATCTTTATCTTTCATAAACTCAAAGAGTGGTGTGAGATTTGCTCCTTTGTCATCGCCACCTAGTATGATAATAATATGTGTATGTATGTATCGTGCGATAGCCTGAATGGTTGCATCAACATTCGTGCCTTTGCTATCATCAACCCACAAACGATTGAATTTATCATAAAATTCAGCGATTCTATGTGCTCCTATTTGAAAGGTATTCAATCGTGCAATATCATCGGCTTTAAAGGCAAGCTTAGCGATACTAAGAGCTATGATGGCATCAAGTAAAAATGGCTCTTTGAAGTTAATATCTTGAAGAGAAATGCTACATTTTTGGGCTAAATCCTGCGTAGATTCGTAGCTAATAAGTGTGCCTTTAAAATCTTTTATAAAATTATGATGTTCAAATTCACTGGGAATAATTGCGTAAGTGTAAGAATCCATACGCTTAAGCGGACTAAGCTTATCATCAATATAATTTTCAAAGCTTCCGTGCCAACTGATATGGTCTTCTTTGACGGGCAATAAGGCGTAGATTTTAGGATAGGCATCGTGCGTATAATGTAAGCTAAAAGAGCTTGTCTCAAGCACCCATACTTTTGGATTGTTTGTATAAAGCATAGCAAGAGGTGTGCCGATATTGCCCCCACTTTGTGCATTGAATGGCTCAAGCAAAAGTGTTGTCATTTCTGTAGTGGTGGTTTTACCATTTGTGCCACTAATCCATATCATAAAAGGCATATCTTTTTTGTGAGTATTCACATCATTTTGCAAAAGCTTGTAAAAATAGTCATATTCGCTAATGAGGTGTTGGGCTTTGCATACTAATGGGTGAGAGGGGGGGATACCTGGACTAAGAATCTCTTTATCGCTATGTTCTGGAATAAAATCATTTGAAGGAAGCAATGTATTGCCAAAATCATCATTATGAGCTTGAGTAAATTTATCATCATAAATGTGAAGAGTGTGCCCTTGCTGGTTGAGAAAGCTTACAAGGGGCGTTGTTGTAACGCCATAGCCAAAAATACTTATATGCATTATTTTTCCTTAACGAATTTTAAGGCTTAAAAGTGCGATGATATTTGCTAAAATTGCAATAATCCAAAATCGGACAATGATTTTATTTTCTGCCCAACCTTGAACTTCAAAGTGATGATGAATGGGTGCCATTGCGAAGATACGCTTTTTTCTGTATTTATAGCTGCCTACTTGCAAAATAACAGAGAGGGCTTCAATGACAAAGATAATGCCGATGAGCAATAAGAGAATTTCATTATTTGATACAATAGCCATAAAGGCAATAAATGCTCCAAGCGCGAGGCTACCACTATCGCCCATAAATACTTGTGCAGGGTGGCAGTTATACCACAAAAATCCAAAAAGTGCGCCAATAAGCGCCACAGAAAGAATCACTAGTTCTCCGCTATCCACAACTTTAGGATATAACAGGTAGCTAGAGAATCCAGCGTGTCCAGCGACATATACAAAGGCAGAAAGGGAAAAAAGCGCGCAAATGCTTGGCATTGTAGCAAGCCCATCAAGTCCATCGGTAATATTTACAGCATTGCTTGTAGCAAGAAATACAAGCACCCAAAATCCTAGCGCAAGTACTGAAATATCCATTATTTTAAAAGCTCCCATATCAAAGAGTGGATATTTCATAAAAGGAATGTAAAAATTTGTATTATGTCCGATGTAAAGAAGGATAGATGTGATGATAAGAGAAACAATAAAAAGGAGAAAAAATTTCATTTTTGCACTCATACCAGCATTATTTTTAGCAGAGATTTTCATATAGTCATCTCTTGCCCCAATCAAAGCAAAGCAAGAGATACAAAATAGTCCAAGTAGCACATAAGGATTGAAAAGATTGCCACAGAGCAAAGAGGCACAAATCATACTTATAATAAAAACAATTCCACCCATAGTGGGAGTATTTTTTTTACCTTCGTGTGCTGCAACATAGGTTGATATTGGTTGGTTGGCTTTTTTAGCTTTTGCCCACTTGATAAAATAAGGCATAAAAAACACGCTCAAACCAAAGGCAACAAAAAATGCTACTCCTGCCCGAAAGGTTATATAGGAAAAAATATTAACTCCATAATATTGATAAAGCCAATACAGCATACAGATTCCTTTTCCCCTTAACTTTTAAGGGAGTTAATTAGTTAATGAAAGGTTTTGGATTTTAGCTACAATTAGTTAATATGAAAGATTAAAATGAGGAGCATATTATGAAAACAATTCTTGTGATTACTGATGGCATAGGATATAGTGATAAAACGCAATATAACGCCTTTTATCACGCTAAAAAGCCTACCTATGATTATTTATTCAAAAATGTGCCCTATGGTATGATTGATACTTTTGGTTTGAGCGTGGGATTACCTCAAGGACAAATGGGAAATTCTGAAGTAGGGCATATGTGCATTGGTTCCGGGCGAGTATTATATCAAGATTTGGTTAGAATCTCGCGTGCGATTGAGTATGATGAGATAAAAGATAATCCTGCTTTGGTTGAGGTTACGCAGCAGAGTGCAGTTGTGCATTTGTGTGGATTACTAAGTGATGGCGGGGTGCATTCTCATATTGTGCATTTAAAGGCGCTTGCACAGATTCTAAGTACTCAAGGTAAAAGGGTGTATTTACATCTTATTACTGATGGACGCGATGTTTTGCCTAAAAGTGCGCTTAATTATCTTGCAGATATAGAGTCTATTTGCGAAGATAATGTAAGTATAGCAAGTGTATCTGGGCGTTTTTATGCGATGGATAGAGATAAAAGATGGGATAGAGTGCAAAAGGCATATGAAAGTATAGCACTTGGCAAAAATCCTACAAATCTTTCTCCTAAAGAGTATATTCAATCTCAATATGATGAAGGAATTTTTGATGAATTTCTTACTCCTGTGAGTTTTGGAGGGTTTCAAGGGATGAATGATGATGAAAGCTTTGTGTTTGTGAATTTTCGATCTGATAGGGCACGTGAAATTGTTGATTGCTTAGGGAATCCACAATTTAAAGAGTTTAAGCGGGAGCGATATGTAAAGCTTCATATTGCTACAATGACAGAATATGACGCAACATTCCCCTACCCTATTCTTTTTCCCAAGCAAAATGTGCAAAATACTCTCGCCGAAGTAATTTCTTCACATCGTTTAAAGCAGTTTCATACCGCTGAAACTGAAAAATATGCTCACGTTACATTTTTCCTTAATGGAGGGCGCGAGGAAGCTTTTATAGGAGAGGAACGAGTGCTTATCCCTTCCCCTAATGTCAAAACTTATGATTTACAGCCTCAAATGAATGCTTCTGCAGTGGGTGATGCAGTAATAAAAGCTGTAGAGCAAGGATATGATTTTGTGGTGGTAAATTTTGCAAATGGTGATATGGTCGGGCATACAGGGAATCTTGAAGCAGCAATTAAAGCAGTAGAAGCGGTGGATAAGGAATTAGGTAGGATTGTAGAATCTGCTCAAAAACACCATTATGCTCTTTTTATCACGAGTGATCACGGAAATTGCGAAGAAATGAAAGATGAAAAAGGTAATATGCTCACAAATCATACCGTTGGACAAGTATGGTGTTTTGGTATGATTGAGGGAGTGAGTAAAATTGAGAATGGAGGATTGAATAACATCGCTCCAAGTGTCCTTAAGGCAATGAATCTGCCTATTCCACCTGAAATGGATAAGCCATTATTTTAAAAAAATTGGTTGCAATAAGTATAAAGCTTAGCTTTTATATTAAATGCTTAAATACACCGCAAGTGTGGTGATAATAAATCCTGCACCTAAAACGCCAAAGGCTGCCTTGCGTTTGCCTTTACAAAATGAAGTAATAATTAAGCCAGAGAGATAAAAAAGTAGCATTGAAATGCCAAAACCAATAGCAATAAAATCAAAGAAAGAGAATTTAAATCCCCCTAGCTCATATTTTGTTCCTGTGCTTTTGTGCATAAGCATTAAGATTCCATACAAACCCCTATCTATTGTGCGGATTATAGGTGTGTCATTTTTATCTTTGACTAGACTAACTCCATATTTGATATCGCCCATAGTGAGATTGCCTTTCATTGAGTGTAAGGTCGTGTCTTTAGGCACTTTGAGCTGATGTTCCTGTAGGGTAGTTATTATAAACTCCTTTTCATCTCCCTTTTGTGGCATAGAATCTAGTTTAATTTCTATAATGTTTGCCCCTGAATTTTGACGAATTTCAAAGATATAAAACACTCCTGTAATCGCATAAATTAATGCCGCAGGTAAGAAAAAAAGGCTTAAATACAAATGGATTTGCATCCATAATTTGCGATGAAGTTTCATTGAAAATCCTTTTGTATAAGAATTTGATAGAGATATTTTCAAATAGTATCTAAAGAGTGTGATATAAATGTGAAGCGTCAAAAATCAGCTAGAATCCACGAAAAAATATTTTATATTTAGAGAGAATATGAAAGGAGCAATTAAAATATGAGAAGTTCGCGTTTAAGTTTATTGAGTGCATCAATTTGGGCTTTGAGTTTTTCAATTTGCTCGTCAATTTGCGCAAGCATAGTAAAAGTAAGATGTTCTGGCATATCCTGCGAACCACGTTTAATCATAATATAATCAATAAGTGAAATTTTGGCAATATTGAGCAAGATATTAATATCATCACGAATGTCCTCTATATTTTTAAAAATTTCATCTATTTTTTCAAACATATTTATTTACTCCTTTTATTTTGTATATTATGTCATTTAATCCCAGCAGCAATAAGCGTATGCAAGTGTATAACACCTTGTATATGATTTTGCTTATTTGTAATAATAAGGAGTTGTATTTTATTTTCTTCCATAAACTTGAGCGCATCAAATGCGAGAATGTCAGGATTATCACAAGTTTTAGGATTGCGCGTGGCATAGATACTTACAGGCGCATTCAAATCAAAGTCTTTATTCATCATCGCTCGGCGCAAATCTCCATCACTTAAAATACCCCATAATGCATCATTTTGCGTAATTATTGCACTTCCTAATCGTTTTTGACTCATTATAATAATGGCTTGAGAGAGCGGCAAATCAGGTGAAATAAGTGGCAAATTTTCTATTTGCATAAGGTCTTTTAGCTTCACAAAAAGCTGTTTGCCCAAAGCTCCGCCTGGGTGAAATGAAGCAAAATTATTAGCTTTAAAATCACGCCGTTTCATTAAACATACAGCCAAAGCATCGCCAAGTGCAAGAGTAAGAGTAGTAGAGCTTGTGGGTGCAATATTGAGCGGGCACGCTTCTTTTTGGATACTAATATCTAAAAAATAATCTCCCATACGCGAAAGAGGAGAATTTATATCTTTGCTCATAGTGATAATAGGATTGCCTAGCCGTTTAATATGAGGGAGGATATTAAGCAATTCTTCGCTTTTGCCACTATAACTGATCGCAAGGACAATGTCATTTTTTTGTAGCAATCCTAAATCACCGTGCATTGCCTCTGTGGGGTGCATAAATACACTAGGAGTGCCTGTGCTAGAGAGTGTTGCAGAGATTTTTGCACCAATAAGCCCACTTTTCCCAACGCCACATACAACTACTTTTCCTTGAGAATTGATAATACATTCTACAATAGATTCTAATATTTTTCCATTAAGCCTTTTGGTTGCTTGAAGTAAGCTAGTAGATTCTATTTCAAGCACTTCTTTGGCAACTAATGCATAATCTAATTTCATAGTTTGGCTCACTTATAATACATAAATCATCGGCACAATTGTAGGGTATTTTTTGACTTTCTTAAAAATATGTCTTTTAAATACATTATGCACTTCATTTTCAAGATTTTTTGCATTAAAACCTTCCGTTTTGAAATTTTTTACAAGAAATTCAAGTGTTTCATTCATTTCTTTTTCAAAGCCCTTATCTTCTTTATCTGCCACCAGTCCATAGCTTGATATTTTGGTTTCTAGTATCTTTCGTTCTTTACTTATACGCGCAGAAATGATTACGATGCCATCGTGTGCTAAAGCTTGGCGGTCAAGTACGACATCATTTTCAATCTGGCGATTAATTTGATTATCAATGAAAGTTTTACCATTTTTGACACTCCTAACTTTTTTAAGGTAATTAGGATTCACTTCAATTTGGTCACCATCTTCCATAAGATAGATGTTTTTCTCTAATACTCCACAAGCAATAGCTGTTTGTTTATGTTTAGCGATATGATTATATTCCCCGTGCACAGGAAGAAAGAATTTTGGTTTAATAAGCCGCAACATAAGTTTTTGTTCCTCTTGAGCAGCGTGCCCACTTACGTGGATTTCGCTAAAATCTTGGTATGCTATATTTGCTCCTGCTTTCATTAGATAATTAAGTACAGCAGAGACAGAACCCTCATTGCCCGGAATAGCTTTAGCAGAGATAATAATCATATCACTTGGTTTGATTTTGATATGTCTATGTTCATCTGTCGCCATACGATAAAGCGCGCTCATAGTTTCACCTTGAGAACCAGTAGTAACGATAAGCACCTCTTCATCGGGATATTTTTCTACTTCGTGTGCTTCAATAAAAATATTTTGTGGTAAGTCAATGTATCCAAGTTCACGTGCAATTTCAAGATTTTTTTCCATAGAACGTCCAATAACGGCAACTTTACGATTGTATTTTAGTCCATAATGGATTGCTTGATATACACGATGAATATTTGAAGAAAAGGTACTCATAATTACACGCCCTTGAGCTTGTTTAAAGAGTGCTTCAAAAGTTGGTCCCACACTAGCTTCGCTTGGTGTTGTGCCACTACGATGGGAATTAGTGGAATCGCTCAGTAAGAGCATTACGCCCTCCTCTCCATAATGTGCAAGTCGGTGCAAATCTG
The DNA here is from genome assembly GCF_000762925.2 of Helicobacter sp. MIT 03-1614. Lineage (NCBI taxonomy): Bacteria > Pseudomonadati > Campylobacterota > Epsilonproteobacteria > Campylobacterales > Helicobacteraceae > Helicobacter > Helicobacter sp. MIT 03-1614. The sequence continues at coordinate 152,548 of NZ_JRMS02000001.1, read as the reverse complement.
TGGGGAGATTATCAATGGGTGTGTGGTCAATTTTAAAATCACCTGTGTGGATAATCACTCCTGCATCTGTGCGAATAGCTAATGCAGAGGCATCAATTACAGAATGTGTGATATTAATCCATTCAACTTCAAATGCTCCGATTTTAATGGGTTTGCGCTTTTCAACAATTTTAAAAAATGAGCGGTATTTTTTTAAGCCGTGTTCATCAAACTTGCTTCCTATCATACCAAGTGGCAAGGGTGTGCCATAAATAGGAAATTGCAAAAGTTTAAAAAGATAGGGTACTGCACCGATATGGTCTTCGTGTGCGTGGGTAATAACAACACCTGCAATTTTATCCTTAATAGCAAAGAGGTAGCTAAAATCGGGCACAAGAATATCTACGCCGTGCATATCTTCATTAGGAAAGCTCATACCCACATCAATAACAATGGCAGAATCTGGTGTTTCAATGATAGTAATATTGCCTCCAATTTCACCTAGCCCACCAAGTGGTGTAATGCGCACGCTTGCTTTTGTATTAAGATTAAGTTTATTGTGAGGATTGAGGCTTTGACGTTGGATTCGTGTATTTGCTTCCACACCTCGTTTAAGGTCTTTGTGAAGTCCAAGATTATCTTTTTCATTTATATCTTTTACTTCGCGAATACCATTTTTGCTCTCATCAGAATGAACTTTGTTTTGATGAGTAGTTTGTGGATTCTTGCCTTGCCATCTGCGTTTTTCAAATGGTTTTTGATTATCATAATGCGTTTTTGGTGTGTGTTCATTATAATTTTTTTCTGCTGTGTGAGATTTTGGTTTATAGCGATTTTCTCTACGTATGTCTTTTTGATGAGTTTTAGTATCTTGAGAGAGATGTTCATTTGCACTTTGAGAATCGTGAGCAGATATATCAGAAAGCATATCATTAGCTTGTTCTTCTGGCGTCTTTTTTTTAAATCTATCTGTAAATGATTTAAATTTACTAACTTGGTCGTTGTTTTGTTGTTCTTGTGAGTGTTTGTTTTCCATTGTCATTCCTTTTTTTTAAAAATTGTAAAATGTGGTGAAAACTTTTTGTCTTTACTTCGTGAGCTCGTGCATTAGATTTTATATTTTCGTTTTCAAAAACTTCTTCAAGTAGTTTTTTATCAAAAACTTGTGAAAGATTTTTGAAAAGCGTTTTGCGCGGAGCATAAAATGCAATTTTTAAAAAAGATTCTAAATCACAGAGGAAAGAGTCCTCAATTTGGTTTTGTTGAGAGTATTTATGTATCACAAAAACAGATGAGGTTACTTTAGGCATAGGAGAAAAAGCCTCTTTTGGCACTTCAAAAAGCATTTTCGCTTTACCGAAACTTTCAACTAAAACGCTCAAGGCACAAAATTCTTTTTGCCCAGTGGTGGCGCAAAATTTTTGTGCAACTTCCTTTTGTGTCATCACAAGAAAAGCACGACAGAATCTATCACGCAAAAGTCGTAATATAATGTGTGTCGCAATATAATAAGGAAGATTAGAGACGACCTTATATTCGTGAGTATGTAACCAAGCTTGTTGTGAAGGGAGATTTAAAATATCTTTATATATAATATTTAATCGCCCACTCTGGATTTGGTTAGAAAATTTTTTGTTAAGTAAAGAACATAAGTCTAAATCGACTTCATAGGCTATCAAGGATTCTATTTTTAATAGCTCTTGTGTCAAATCACCCAAGCCGACCCCGATTTCTATACATTGAATAGGAATATCGGGAATGGATTGGATAATTTTATGCAAGAAGTGAGAATCTTGCAAGAAATTTTGCCCGAAACGCTTTTTGCTCCGATACTCTTCCACTTCTTTACCTTTATTTTGACTGATATTATAACCAAAACTATGCAAATATTTTGTTTTTATAAGGAGTATTTGGTTATGATATATATAAAATCTACATATTTACACATAGATAAGATTCTTAGAGAAATCTCAAAATAAGAGTAAATTTATAGAATCAGGAATAAAAGGAGCAATAATGAGCCTTGCCAAAAGGATTATCCCGTGCCTTGATATTAATGGTGGGCGCGTAGTAAAAGGAGTGAATTTTATTGGATTACAAGATGCGGGCGACCCAGTAGAAATTGCTCGGCGCTATAATGATGAAGGTGCTGATGAAATAGTGCTTCTTGATATTACTGCAAGCTATGAGCAGCGCGGCATAATGATAGAGGTTGTAAAAAATATTGCAAAAGAGGTTTTTATTCCTTTTAGCGTAGGAGGAGGGATAAGATCACTAGAGGATATGTCTGCATTATTAAATGCAGGTTGTGATAAAATTAGCATTAATAGTGCGGCAATTAGAAATCCACAGCTTATTGATGAAAGTGCAAAGCGATTTGGTTCACAATGTATAGTGGTAGCGGTTGATGTGAAAAAGGTATCCCAAAATTCTTGGAATGTTTATATTAATGGTGGGCGCGTAGATAGTGGTAAGGATATGTTAGAGTGGATAAATGAAGCGTGTGCAAGAGGTGCAGGAGAGATTCTCCTTACAAGTATAGATACTGATGGCACCAAAGGTGGTTATGACAAGGCAATGATAGAAGCAGTTAAATCTATAAATGTGCCAATTATTGCAAGTGGAGGAGCTGGGAGTATGGAAGATTTTGCTGATGTATTTGTGCACGGAGCTGATGCAGCTTTAGCTGCGAGTGTGTTTCATTATAAAGAAATTGAAATAAAAATGCTAAAGACTTATTTGCAAGATAAAGGTGTGCCTGTAAGAATTTAAAAGAGGCAATAGAAAATTGGATGTAAGGATTAGATTTGGACAATAAATACAAAGTATTAATACCACAAAAGAAAGTTTTGTTGCGAGGTAGAGAATGATTGTATGCGCTGGATATAGTGAGAGTTTTGCTTTTGCAAAATCTATCGGTGTGGGTTTGGTAGAGAGTGCAATAGGACTTTCTCAAATATGTTCAAGAGAATATGTGCATTGTGTTATTTTTATAGGAAGTGCTGGAGCGTATGATAAAAGTATAAATATATTTGATATGTATATATCCGATAGTGCTACGCAGGTAGAACTTTCATTTTTGCAGGATAAATCTTATACACCTATTGATAATCGCATTGAGAGTGGAGTATTGAAAGAATTAGTTTCATATGAAACATTTAAGCACAAAGCAAACTATAAACAAGCTGTTATCAATAGCTCTAATTATGTTACTACTGATGAGCAATTAGCAATGTGTTTGGCTCAAGCAGGAATCTTACTTGAGAATATGGAGTTTTTTGCTGTAATGAGGGTAGCGCAGTATTTTCAGATTCCGTGTGTGGGTATATTTTGCGTAAGTAATTATTGCCATACTTATGCGCACGATGAATTTATGAGCAATCATCAACAGGTTAAGCGAAAACTCACTGAACAACTCCCTTTAATTCAAGATATTTCTTGTATCCTTAGCAAAGATTTGGTGCAGAATCATAAAAGTTAAAATAAGAGATTGATATGAACATAGATTTTCCATTCCAACAACCAAGCCTTTATGGTTATAAGCTTAATGAGCTTAAATCCATTCTTTCTCCTGCATTTCGTGCGAAACAAATTTATCACTGGCTTTATCATCGCTATGAGAACGATGCAATGCGTATGGATAATATTTCAAAGACTATGCAAAATTACATACGTGAGCATTTTGCACTTTCTCAAATTTATCCTATACGGGTAGAGCATAGCATTGATGGAAGTAAAAAATATCTCTTTGAAACTTATGATGGACATTGTTTTGAATCTGTGCTGATTCAAATGCGTGATAAAAAATTGGGACACAAAGGCGAAGTGGTAGAGAGTGAAAAGTGGACAATGTGTCTCTCAAGTCAAATTGGTTGTAAGGTGGGTTGTGCATTTTGTTTTACTGCAAAGGGTGGATTTGTGCGGAATCTCCACGCAAGTGAAATAGTTGAGCAAGTTGTAATTATGAAAAAAGATAATCAAATGGCACCCCATAAAAGAGTGAATATTGTTTATATGGGAATGGGTGAACCCCTTGATAATATTGAAAATGTAACACGTGCAATCGAGATTCTCTCAGAATCCGAAGGATTAAGTATTTCTGCTCGGCGACAAACGATTTCTACGAGTGGTATCGCACCTAAAATCAAACAATTAGGCAAGCTTAATTTAGGTGTGCAGCTTGCTATTTCGCTCCACGCAGTAGATGATAAGTTGCGTTCTCAACTTATACCTATGAATAAAGCCTATAATATATCTGATATTCTCACTGAGGTAAGGGCATTTCCCATAGATACGCGCAAGAAAGTAATGTTTGAATATCTTATGATTAAAGGTGTGAATGATGACTTAAAAAGTGCAAAAAAATTGCTTCAACTCCTTAATGGTATTAAAGCAAAAGTAAATTTGATTTTGTTTAATCCACACGAAGGAAGCACATTTAAGCGACCGGAAATGAACGATGTAAAAGCATTTGCTGATTTTTTAATAAAGCGGGGATTACTTTGCACTATACGAGAGTCTAGGGGTATTGATATTAGTGCTGCGTGTGGGCAGTTACGTGAAAAAGTTAAAGCAGAAAATGTTTCTTGTGAAACATTGACATAAAAAATCTAAGAAAGGAGAAGCATATACAATGAATCTTGATATTATTTTAGCAGTATTTTTGGCAGCGGTTGTAGTCATAGGTATCGTTTCTTTTTGGTATTTTGCGGACAATAAAAATGAGTGAAAGCATACATATAGAAAAAAAGAAAAATATGCTTGTGCATATATGTTGCTCAGTAGATAGTCACTATTTTCTTAGTGAGATTCAAAAAATTTATCCTGATACAACGATGATAGGGTATTTTTACAATCCAAATATTCACCCAAAAAGCGAATATGATTTGCGGCTTCTTGATGTCAGGCGAAGTTGTAAAATGTTAGGAGTAGAGCTTATAGAAGAAGAATATGAAAGTCAAGAATGGTTTGAAAGTGTTAAAGGACTTGAAGAAGAGCCAGAAAAAGGAGAGCGATGTGTAAAATGTTTTGATATGCGATTAGAAAAAACTGCACAAATGGCGCATACAATGTCAATAGAATCTTTTACCTCAACTTTACTTTCTAGTCCTCTCAAAGAGCAGCAGATTCTTTTTACTCAAGGTAACCAAATCGCGCAACATTATGGCTTGTGTTTTATCAAGGTTGATGTGAGGAGCAATGGAGGTACGCAAGCACAAAGTGAATTAGCAAATAAGGATAGGCTTTATAAACAAACATATTGTGGGTGCCAATTTGCTTTAAGTAAGCAAAGAGAATCTCAAGGGCAACTTCCTCTTGAATTGATGAGCAATATTGGGAAGCAAATTTTACCTGCGAGTAATGAGCAGCGCAAAGCTGTTTTTGATTTACGGGATAAATGTGAGAAAGAAGGAAGGGAGTATGCGCTTTATAAACAATCAAAAATTATTTGGCGTAATTTACGAAGTATATGTATTGATGAAGGGAAAGTAATAAGTTCGTATGTTATTACACATTCACGTAGTAAGAATATGATAAAGACTTCAAATATTACCTATATCAAGCGCTCTGTATATGATAAAGATTATAGACTTCAATGTGTTGAGGTGGGCTATGCTAAACGTGATGAAAGTATATTTTTAAGCATAGATGATGCAAATATTTTATTAAAAACGCAGTATGCAAATGTGCAAGAAATGGTGTATAATGCGCCTTGTTATGAATATGAAATAGCATTGCGCACGGCATTGTGTGGTGCAGATAGTATCAATCCTATTATTATCCTTGATAAAAAAATCAAACATAGTCTAAAAGTTTTTATTAATGCACATTTTCAAGAAAGTAGTATTTTTGCTATCACTCCATATTAAAATTTTTTGGTAGAATATCACATTTGTTATAAGGAGTAAGAGAATGGATACAAATAAGATACAAGGGGATAAACCCATAATGAATGTGGAGAAAATTCGTCAAATTTTACCACATCGTTATCCGATGTTACTTGTTGATAGAGTTATGGAGCTTGTGCAAAATACAAGTGATAGTGAACCAAATGGTTATATCAAAGCATATAAAAATGTAACAATTAATGAAGAGGTATTTTTGGGGCATTTTCCAAACAAACCTATTTATCCGGGTGTAATGCAGATTGAAGGAATGGCGCAAGCCGGCGGTCTTTTAGCATTTGTAAGTATGTTTGGTGATAATGTTGCAGAGGCAAAAAATAAAATTGTATATTTTATGACGATAGATAATGTTAAGTTTCGTATCCCTGTCGTCCCAGGTGATAGGCTTGTATATGAGCTCAAGGTTTTAAAACACAAAGGAAGTATATGGCAACTTGGAGCAAATGCTTTTGTTGAGGATAAACTTGTAAGTGAAGCTGAACTTAAAGCTATGATTACTGAAGCTAAAGAATCTTAAGGAATATATATGATAGGAAAAACAAGTATTGTTAAAGAAGGCGCAAAAATAGGAAAAAATGTCCAAATTGGCGAATTTTGCATTATTGATGAGAATACTATCATTGGTGATGAATGTATCATAGGCAATTATGTGCATATAAGTGGTTGCACAACTCTAGGTAAGCGCAACAAGGTTTTTAATAATGCTGCTGTTGGTGTGCCACCACAAGACTTAAAATATGCGGGAGAAAAGACAGAGCTTATCATCGGAGATGATAATTTGATTCGTGAATTTACTACACTTAATCCCGGCACTGCAGGAGGAAGAGGAAAAACGATAATAGGCGATAGAAATTTATTTATGGCTTATGTCCATATAGCACACGATTGCATTGTAGGAAATGATTGTATTCTTGCAAATAATGCTACGCTTGGTGGGCACGTAGAGCTTGGTGATTATGTTAATATCGGGGGATTGACACCCGTGCATCAATTTGTCAAAGTCGGAGATGGTTGTATGATAGCAGGAGGCTCTGTTTTAACACAGGATATGCCTCCATATTGCTTGGCAGAAGGCAATAGGGCTTATATTAGAGGATTAAATAAACATCGTATGCGAAAACTTTTTACACGTGAAGAAATTGACGAAATAAATCGTGTGTATAAGATTCTTTTTTCGCGCAGTGCGCCCATTCGGGAACTTGCTCAATCTCAACTTGATAAGAATCCAAATAACACTATCCGCTATATTTGTGAATTTATCCTTTCAACTACACGTGGTATCCCCTTTAAAGGAGTGCAAAGTGAATGAAATAAAAAAAAGATGTAGTTTTTGCAATAAAGAAGAAAGTTTAGATAATCCTATCATTAATTCAGGGATTACTCCAGATGTATATATTTGTAATTATTGTTTGATTGTTGGAAGTGAAATTTTGACAGGTTATTTGAATAAAAATCCACAACAAGATCAAGAAGCAATAGACATTAAAACGCCATCACCAAAAGAACTTAAAGCCAAACTTGATGAATATGTGATAGGACAAGATGAAGCAAAACGTGTGTTCTCAGTCTCAGTATATAATCATTATAAACGTATCAAAGCAAACAGTCTTTCTGAAGAAGAAATGCCAAATCCAATTTTACAAGATGATGTAGAGCTCTCTAAATCAAATATTTTACTCATTGGTCCAACAGGTAGCGGAAAAACATTAATGGCACAGACTTTAGCACGTTTTTTAGACATTCCCATTGCTATTTCTGATGCGACAAGTCTTACAGAGGCAGGGTATGTGGGTGAAGATGTAGAAAATATCCTTACTCGACTTCTTCAAGCTGCAGATGGTGATGTCAAAAAAGCAGAGAAAGGTATTGTATTTATTGATGAGATTGACAAAATTTCGCGTCTCTCTGAAAATCGTTCTATTACACGTGATGTATCAGGAGAAGGTGTGCAACAAGCATTACTTAAAATTATTGAGGGTAGTGTGGTAAATATTCCTCCAAAAGGTGGAAGAAAGCACCCTAATCAAGAATTTGTGCAAATTAATACAAGCGATATTTTATTTGTATGCGGCGGTGCATTTGATGGGTTGGGCGATATTATTAAAAGACGTTTGGGTGGAAATGTGCTTGGATTTCACGGAGAGAAAAAAGGTAAAAGCGAAGAAGATGCTTTACTCAAATATGTAGAACCTGATGATCTTATTAGCTATGGGTTGATTCCAGAGCTTATCGGCAGACTCCATATGATTACAACACTTTCTCCAATTAGCAAAGAAGCAATGGTGGAGATTCTCACAAAACCTAAAAATGCACTTATAAAACAATACCAAAAAATTTTTGAAATTGATGGTGCAACATTACATTTTGAAAAAGATGCTATTGAGTCGATTGCCGAACTTGCTATTGCAAGAAAAACAGGTGCTAGAGGCTTAAGGTCTATTATGGAGGGAGCAATGATTGATTTAATGTATGATTTACCAGAGCTTGCAGGTTATGAAATTACCATTTCTAAAGAATGTATTATGGACAAGCAAAGTCCTCTTCGCGTTAAAAAAAAGAGAAATATGCAAAAAAGAGCTTAATTTAACATAAAACAAAAGGTTTAGCAAAGGATTAGAATGTATAATGCACAAATTATTTTGTAATATTTTTTAAGGAGCTTTTATGTTGGTGGATAGACTCATTGGGACTTTTTCCAAAGATATTGCGATTGATTTAGGGACAGCAAATACTTTGGTTTTGGTTAAAGGAGAGGGTATCATCATCAATGAGCCTTCCGTAGTGGCAGTGCAAGCTGATAGATTCAGCACAGGGAAGATTCTTGCTGTGGGGAAAGAAGCAAAGGATATGCTAGGAAAAACTCCTGATGGTATACAAGCAATTCGTCCAATGAAAGATGGTGTTATAGCAGATTTTGATATGACAGAGAGAATGATTCGTTATTTTATCGAGAAAGCACATAAACGCAAGGCACTTATTCGCCCTCGGATTATGGTATGTGTGCCCTATGGTTTGACAGGAGTAGAAAAAAAGGCAGTTAAAGAATCTGCAATGAGTGCAGGCGCTAGAGAAGTATTTTTAATAGAAGAACCTATGGCAGCGGCTATTGGAGCAGGGCTTGAGATTCAAGAATCTAAAGGTAATCTTGTTATTGATATTGGTGGTGGCACAACAGAGATTGGCGTGATTTCTTTAGGAGGTTTAGTTATTAGCAAATCAATCAGAGTCGCTGGTGATAAGCTCGATACAGCAATAGTAGATTATGTAAGAAAGAAGTTTAATCTTTTAATTGGCGAGCGCACAGGTGAGGAAATTAAGATTCAGATTGGTTCAGCTTCACCGATGGAAAAACCCCTTGTTATGCAAGTGCGGGGGCGCGACCAAGTGAGCGGATTGCTTAATACCATTGAGCTTACAAGTGAAGATGCGCGTGAAGCAATGAAAGAGCAGCTTCGTGAAATCAGCAACGCGCTTAAAAGTGTGTTAGAATCTATGCCACCTGATTTAGCAGGAGATATTGTTGAAAATGGTATAGTGCTTACTGGCGGTGGCGCATTGATACAAGGGCTTGATAAATATCTTTCTGATATTGTTCGTTTGCCTGTGTATGTAGGTGAAGAGCCGCTGCTTTGTGTAGCAAAGGGCACGGGTAAAGCAATGGAAGATTTGGATTTGCTCAATCAGCTTGCTTTTGATTAGAGAAAAATATGAGATATAAATTCCTTATTTTTGGGATTATCTTTTTCATTTGTATCTTAGTCTTAATGGAAGTTGATAAATCCATTCAAGTTAAGATGCTTTCTGTAAGTGATTATGCTAAGATATTTTTTTTAGATTCCAAAGAGGGTATAGTAAATACTTATAACAAATATATTGACCAAGCTACGAAGATAGAATCGCTTAGCGCAAAAATGCAAGATTATGACAAGCTTAAACTTGAGATTCAGTCTCTTCAAGATGATAGAGATAAGCTACGTAAGCTCATTGGTATGGGTGGCATTACCTATGCTACAAGTGAAATTCATCCTGCACGCATTATTTCATTCGCAACCTTAGGGCAACGTGATAGAGTATGGCTCAATACTGATTTAAGTCGTTATCATCAAAACGGGAACTTAGAGGATAGAATCTTTGGGATTGTAAAAGATAATGTAGCACTTGGTGTGGCAGTTTATCAAAATGGGCGTATTGAAGGATTCTTAAATGGCAATGAAAATTGCCATTATGATGTATATATTGGCGAGAACAAAGCAATGGGTATCGTATCTGGCTCCCATAATGGCAAATTACTTGTGGATTATATTTCTGATTGGATTGAAATCCATAAGGGAGACAAGGTTTTTACAAGCGGACTTGATGGTATATTTTTGGAAAACATACCTGTGGGTATAGTTGAAGATGTGCAAGAAAATTATGGTTATTTGAGTGTTGATGTGAAGCCATACGCGAGTGTAGGAGAGCTATCTTATGTATGGATTATTGACAGAGAAATCCCTCAACTAAGCATACAAGATGCCCCAGAAGAGTCGCTTCAAATTGAAAATATCCCACAGCCTACTACCCAAGTTTCCGAAAATGAAGAAAAGCAACCCTAACTCTTTTGTGCAATTAGATTCTGCTTGGTCAGAGCCTACAACTTCTTTTCAACAATTTTCTACCCAAACTACAGAGCAAATCTTGGCGTTTTTGCATATTTTTATTAATGCCTTGAATACTGCTACAAGCAAAGCACAAGTTGATTCTCTTATGAGAGAGCTTTATGGCTTAAAACGTGATGATATAATCCTGATTCAATCTCATCAAGAAGGTGAAAAAATCCTTATGGATATAATCTCCCTTATGAGAGAAAAAATCTATAATTTCCTTTCTCAAGGGCATATTTGTGGAGTAGAATATTTTAACATTTTACTTTTTGTTGATTCTTTGGCAAAGACACGCTTTGAGGTTGATACACGTTTTGCAATTTTTAATAAAATGGCAGAGGAAAGCCTTTTTGCCAATGGAATAAGCGATGTTGAAAACCTTTTGCTCATTGAACTTTATATACTTTCAAAAGCACTAAGCACAATGCACAATTTTGAAGATATAATATGCGAATATATTTCACTTGTGATTCTCATAGATATCAATATTCCTTCTTCGCTTGAACATACAAGCTTTATTGTGGAGCGTTTTGAGGCACTTGGTGTAGATATGCGCTTATTGTTATCCGCACTTCAAATACAGCTTGAGCCACAAACTTATTTTGCTCATTCTACTATCAGAAAAAGAAGTATTCTAAACTGGCAATTGCATTGTTTTTGGAATGTTTCACATTTTTTTAATCATCATTTGTGGCTTGAATTATATCCATTGTGGAAAGAAATATTTTATGTGCTTCTTAAAAAGGGTGATATAGAAAGCATTGATGAGGCAATGTATATGCAGTTTTTCATATATCATTTCTGTGGCAATAATTTTCATCACCAAGAGCAATGGCGCAGATTCTGTGATGAAATTGATAGGGTAAGTGTGCAATATTACGAGGAATTTGCCAAAAATCAAGGTATTTATGGTGTTTCCAAAAAACAACAAAGTGATAAAATCCGCATTGGAATTTTGCGCGATAGGCTTGTGGCAAATTCTCCCTATAAGGTTGAATATAGCCTTTTAAGTAATTTGATGCGCGATGAAGCATTTTTACAAAAATACGAAATAAAAGTTTATACAATGAATCTTATTGAAAAAAGCGCAAATGATGAGCGCATTGTCCGCTCTTATGAAGAGATTGGCATAAGTGTTGTTGATGTTGTCTCACCTTTTAATGCAAAAGGATTCTACAATTCTCATTTTCAAAAAGCACTTGCGCTTAAAGAGGCATTTCATCGCGATAATATCTCAATACTTATAAGCCCAAATAATGGCTATGGTATAAGTGATTTTCTTCTTGCATCAAGAAGTGCTCCTTTACAAATTTATTATTCTCACGGCAATTTTGTATATGATTTGTCTTGTATTGATGTTAAAATGACGCATATTTGCCAAAACAAGCCACGCATTGTTCATGAAGGTTATGAATTTTATGGTGTGCCTGTGAAAATGCAGGAGAGATTCTATAATCCACCTCTTACTTTAGAATCTAAACAGCAAATAGATTCTATTCGTCTAAAATTTCCACAAGATGCTGTAATTCTAGGAAGTATCGGGCGTTTAGTAAAATTGCAATCGCGCGAATATTGGCGTTGTGTGATTGAGATTATGCTTTGCTTTCCTAAAAGTATTTATCTAGCTTGTGGAGGAGGTAATAGCTCACTTATCCGTGAGTGCATTATGGATTGTTTTGCAGACAAGGCAAAAGGTAAGATATTTTTAGAGCGCATATATTTCACAGGCTATATTGATAGCACTATTTATGGGCATATCATTGATATATGGTTTGATAGTTTTCCGCTTGAGCAAGGTGAAAGTCGTATTGAATATGTGGCAAAAGGTGGCTTAAGCCTTGTGATGAGCAAACAAAGCAAAGAGGAGCGCACGCAGCATTTAGAGAAATGGATAGCACAATGGGCAACTCTCCCTCATCGCGATGGTTCGCTTAAGGGCAAAGAGGAGTGTGAGAAAACCCATACTATTCTTATAGAATCCCATTTACCCCTTATTGCATTTTCTGAAGAAGATTACATTCAAAAGGGAAAAGCTTTAGTTGAATTATTTACAAAAAAACAAACACAAAAAATAGCATCTCTTAGAGCTGTAATAGCTTATGGAAGGGCTGCAAGTGATGAGTTTAGAGAAATAAAAGGAGTGCAAGCATTTAAAGAAGCAATTGCTTTCTAATTTGCTTTGGTATGAAATCATCACAAAAACACCTTTTAAAACAATTTTGTTTTATCAACCTCTATTATTTTCGAGTGATTTTAGAGCAAATTCTGTTAAAATTTTGGTAATATTTAAATTCAAAATGAAATAAAAAAGGAGTGGGAATGAAAAAATGGCTTATATTGCTATGTATGATAAGTGCATTTGTAGGGTGTGGTAATGAAGAAAATGAGATAAAGCAAAACCTGCAAGAGAAAAATCAAGAAGTGCAACAAGAAAATGTGAGCCAAACCAAAGAATCACAAAATCAATCCAAAGAAACTTTTATCAATGAAGAAAGAAGTTTGCGCTCACAAAGTCCTCAAAAATGGTTAGAAAAATATGATGTCAATGCTAAAGATTCCAATGGAGAGACCTTGCTTATGTTTTTTGCAGCCTATGGGAGTGATGATGAGGTGAAATATCTTCTTGCACAAGGTGCAGATGTGAATGCTACAGATAAGCAAGGACAGAGTGCATTATTTTACGCGCTTTTTTGTGGAGCAGAGGGTTGTATATTTGATAAGGTTAAAACTCTTGTAGAAGCTGGGGCTAATGTAAATGCGAAAAATGCACAAGGCGATAGTGTGTTGCGCGTGGCACTTGGTTCAAGTGAGGAGATAGAGGAATACTTAAAAAGCAAGGGCGCACTAGATTCTAAAAGCTTTGATGAGAGCGTAAATAATTTGAGTGAGCAGGAGATAAGCCGCATTGCTAATCCTCGTTTGGTAGAGGTAGTGCGCACATATAATGGCAAAGTGGGTATAAAGTGTATAGCAGAGCTTTTGCAGAGTGATAACATTGATGAAGTTTTAAAAGAGGAACAAGAAGTTTCTAAAGATATATATGCGTATGAAGGACAGAGTGCATTGCTTCTTGCTGCAAAATTTGGCTATGATGAGTTAGTAGCTATACTATTAGAGCTTGGAGCAAATCCAAATGTTATAGGATATTATACAACGCCACTCCTTGAGGCGGCTACAAACAATTATTATCATATCTCAAAATTGTTGCTTGAACACGGAGCAGATGTAAATTTACGCGCACAAGATAATGGAACTACGCCTATTATTGCGCTTGTAGAGGGTGAAAGCAAAGGACTTTTATCTATTGAAGATAAAAAAGAGCGCACAAAAGAGGAAGATAAAGCCCGCATACCGCTTTTAGAATTGCTTATAAAATCTGGGGGTGATGTCAATGCACAAGATTTTGTACGTGAGGGGGATAACATAAATGCACTCTTTTCAGCATTAGAGCTAGAGAGGGGGAATCTCGCAGTGCTTTTAATACAATCAGGCGCAGATATCAAAGATGAAAGGTATCCACCTCTAAATGACGCGGTCAAATATGGGCTAGTCAATGCAGTAGAGGCATTACTCAAAGCAGGTGCAAATCCTATGCAAAAAGATTTATTTTATCAAACAAGTGCATTAGATATTATTGGTGAGAATAAGCTTGAACGAATGAGTAGTGAATATGCAAGAACACTTTTTCATTCTTTGGAGCCAGAGAAGCAATCGCGTATCAAAGAGCTTATAAACCAAGCGATAGAGACTATAAATCCCTAAAATACGAGAAGGAAGAGATATTGTGCGAACATAAGGCACGTAAAGCAGAGGCAAAGCCACGCATTTTGATTCTTGCAGCAGCAAATATTAATACTTGTCCTCGTCCTATGCGAATGATTGAGGTGCTAAAAGATGATTATGATGTAAGCGTGATGGGTATTGATAATGAAAATGGCACGCCAATGCCACCCGTAGTGGTGCAAAACGGCGGGGGGGGGGTCGTATAACCTTAAAAGCTTTAGCTATCCCACTTATAAAAAACGCAATGTGTGGGGTGAGTTAAAGTTATGGATTAATGTAGCTTTAAGGCGATGGGATAAACTTAGTTTTATTCCAAATCGTTTGGCGATTATAGAACATTTATGTAAGGAAAGCTATGATGTCGTGATTTGCCACGATTTGCTGCTTTTGCCTGTGCTTTTTGCTGGGTTAGAAAAGAGTGGGCATAAATGTGGCAAAAAGAGTGATACAAAGGTAATTTTTGATGCAAGAGAATTTTATCCTTTGCAAAATACAAGTTCATTGCGTTGGCGATTGCTTTTTAAGCGCTTTAATACTTATCTTTGCACTTACTTTGCATCTCAAGCAGATTTACTTTTAAGCGTGTCGCCACGATTTTGTGAGTTGTATAAGGAGCATTTTGGATTACAGGTTCATCTTTTGATGTCGCTTCCAACATATTATCCACTTGAGCCAACGCCTATAAATGCACATAAAATAAAGATTCTCTATCACGGAGCGTTAAATCGCAATCGCGATATTGATAAAGTCATTGAAATGTGCCAATATCTTGATGAACGATTTTGCATTGATTTTATTTTTACAGGTGGAGAGAATGCATTTCGTGCAAAAATACAATCTCGCATTGCGCAGTTGCAAGAGCAAGGCAAAGCAGTAAGAATACTACCACCTGTGAAATTGGAGCAGATTGTGCCTTTTGGAAACAATTATGACATAGGCTTACTTTATATTCCGTTGCATAACCATAATCTCCTCGCCACTTTGCCTAATAAATTTTTTGAATATATCCAATCGCGTTTAGCAGTGCTTATACCTCCGATAGAACAATTACAAGGATTTGGTGATAAATATAACAATATCGTTGTTGCCAAAGACTTTGCTATAAAATCTTTAGCAGATTCTCTAAATGTTCTAAGCAGTGAGGAGATTATGGCATTAAAGATTTGCTCACACAGAGCCGCTAAAGAACTAAATCTTACGCATAATGCCCCATTTGTGCGTAAAATGGTAAGAGAACTTTTGAGTTAATAATCTATAACGACATTGCGTAATGAGCCAATGTGTTGTATTTCGCAAACTATCTCATCATTATTGCTTAAGAATCTTGGTGGATTAAACCCCATACCAACGCCGCTTGGAGTCCCCATAGAGATAATGCTAGCTGCTTGGAGCATACAATAATGTGATAACTCATAGAGTGCAGCAGTGATATTACAAATCATCAATGAAGTATGAGAATCTTGTCTTAGTTCGCCATTGACATAGCTTTTGATAGCAAGATTTTGCGCATCAATGCTTTTGGCACTTACAATACAAGGTCCCATAGGCAAACTTCCCTCAAGACTTTTTCCCATATACCATTGTTTGTGCTTTTGCTGAATATCTCTTGAAGAAATATCATTGATGATAGTATAGCCAAAGATAGAATCCATAACTTCTTGCATATTTTTAGGTTTATAAAGATGAGAACCAAGGACTACTCCAAGCTCTACTTCATAATCAAGCTTTTGAGTGAGGTTGCTGTGCAAGGGAATAGGTGCATTATGAGGTGTAGCATAATTCACACGTTTGCTAAAATAGACAGCATTTTCGCGCTTTTGGTCAAAAATCTCATTTTTATAGGCTGCAGATTCTTTGGCGTGTTCAAGGTAATTAATGCCTAAACAAATTACATCTTGTTTTGGCTTTGGAATAGGAGCTAGGAGTGTAATATCTGCAAGAGAAAAAGCGTGAGTATTTTTTATATTTGTTTGTATCGTATTAAGCATATCTGGAGTATGAAGACAGATAAAAGTATTCATATCTGTGTAAATATGAGGAATATCGCTTTGTATAAGCGTTGAAAGTGGATAAACTTTTTGTTCTTGGAGAATACCAATTTGATGAGGTTGTGCATAGAGAGAAAAAGGCGGAGATTCTCTAGAGAAATCACAAATATAGGGCACAAAACTTATAAATTGCATTTTTATTTCCTTTAAGTTAAGTCAAAGTCTAAGGATTCTAGCACAAAGCGTTTAAAAATTAGGATTTTTTGCTACAATCCTGCCATTGTTTTAATTTTTGAATAGGGAGTAGTAATGGACTACAAAGAGACTTTAATTTTGCCTGATACAAGTTTCCCAATGAGGGGGAATCTCCCTGCTAATGAGCCACATACTTATGCAAAATGGCGCGATGAGAAGCTTTATTCTAAACTTAAAAATGCTCATAGTGGTGCTAAAAACTTTTGTTTGCACGATGGACCCCCGTATGCAAATGGACATTTACATATAGGGCACGCACTCAATAAGATTCTCAAAGATATTATTGTGAAATATCATTACTTTAAGGGAGAAAATATCCGTTATACACCGGGTTGGGATTGCCACGGATTGCCTATTGAGCAACAAGTGGAGCAAAAGATTGGCAAGGCAAAAAAAGATAACTTGAATAAAACAAAATTGCGCGAACTCTGCCGCAATCACGCTCAAAAATTTATACAGATTCAATCTGATGAATTTCAGGCATTAGGAGTTTTGGGGGATTTTGAGAATCCGTATAAAACAATGGACTTTGCTTTTGAGGCACAAATTTATCGCTCTTTGATAGAGCTTGTGAAAGAAGGTTTGCTTGCTGAACGCTCCAAGCCTATTTATTGGAGTTGGGCGTGTGAGACGGCATTAGCTGATGCGGAAGTAGAATATCAAGATAAGCAATCAGATTCTATTTTTGTCGCTTTTACCTTATCGGATTCTGCCTTGCAATCACTTGGAATTTCACAAGGTAAAGTGATTATTTGGACAACTACGCCTTGGACACTTCCTGCGAATGTAGGTATCGCACTTAATCCTAGTGAATCTTATGTGCTCACCGATAAGGGTTATATTGTGGCAAAAGCATTGCTTGAAAAAGTATGTGAAAATATAGACATTGGTATAAGTAAGCGTGAGTTTAAAGCACAAGAATTTGAGCGCCTTGAAGCCATAAATCCTCTTAATGGAAGAACTTCTCTTATTGTTTTGGGAGAGCACGTAAGCATAAATGATGGCACAGGAGCAGTGCATACTGCGCCAGGACACGGTGAAGATGATTATTATATAGGACTTAAATATGGACTTGAAGTTATTATGCCTGTTGATGATAGGGGGAATTTTAGCCCTCTTATAGAATCTATGGGGCTTGTGCCTAAAGAATTTGCTAATGAGTTTGTGGGTAAGAATATTTTTGATACACACGAGAGTATTTTTAAGATTTTGGGGAAAGCACTTTTAAAACAAGATGTGATTACCCATAGTTATCCACATTGTTGGCGTTCGCATAAACCTGTGATTTACC
Organism: Helicobacter sp. MIT 03-1614; assembly: GCF_000762925.2. Lineage (NCBI taxonomy): Bacteria > Pseudomonadati > Campylobacterota > Epsilonproteobacteria > Campylobacterales > Helicobacteraceae > Helicobacter > Helicobacter sp. MIT 03-1614. The sequence goes on along the minus strand of NZ_JRMS02000001.1, from coordinate 134,703 downwards.
GAGCTACTGCGCAATGGTTTATCTTGCTTGATAAGCCATTTTATCAAGATAAAACGCTTAAAGAGTTGGCTTTGGAAGAGTTAGACAAGGTGAGATTCTATCCACAAAATGGAAAAAATAGAATCTATTCAATGATTGAAAATCGCCCTGATTGGTGTATCTCTCGACAAAGAGATTGGGGTGTGCCTATTGCATTTTTGATTGATAAGATAACGAATGTTGCTTTGCTTGATGAGGCGGTGCTTGAGCATATTGCTTGTATTTTTGAAAAAGAGGGCTGTGATGCGTGGTGGAGCTATGAGATAAAAGACCTTCTGCCTCCAAGTCATAAGCATTTAGCAGAGAATCTCACAAAGAGCAAACATATACTTGATGTATGGTTTGATAGCGGGAGCACTTGGAGCGCGGTGCTTGAGAATGAATATAAGGGTGCAGGAAATAACTATGATGCGGGCTCTCACCCGGCAGATATGTATCTTGAAGGAAGCGACCAGCATAGGGGATGGTTTCAAAGTTCACTTTTGCTTTCTTGTGCAATAGCTAAGAGAGCACCTTATAAACAGATTCTTACGCACGGCTTTACCTTTGATAGAAATGGTGAGAAAATGAGTAAAAGCAAAGGGAATGTTATCTCTCCAAGTGAAATTATCAAAACTCAAGGAAGTGAGATTCTGCGTCTGTGGGTGGCACTTAGTCATTATCAGAGCGACCAAAATATTAGCGATGAGATTCTTAAACAAGTAGGTGAGCAATATCGCAAAATCCGCAATACTATCCGATTTCTCCTTGCAAATGCCTCACAAAATAGCCAAGATATGGTGGAAAAAGATGAACTTGACGTGATTGATAGATGGATTCTAAGTGTGTGCGATAGAGTTTTTGATGAGGCGTATGAATACTTTGATGAATATGAGTTTGCTAAGGCTTTTCAGGTAGTAATGAGCTTTTTGATTAATGAGCTAAGCGGTATTTATTTGGATTTGTGTAAGGATATACTCTATTGTGATGATGTATCTTCCCTACGCCGTCGTGCTATACAAAGTGCATTAGTAATGATTTTAAGGCGAGTGCTGCATTTTATCGCGCCTGTGCTTACTTATACTGCAGATGAGGCTTTTAGACATTCAAGTGCAGCTTTGAAAGGAGAATATGAATCCATTTTTGATTTGCCAAAGTTAAGCTGTGCACAAGGATATAATCTTGAAATAAATGAGGATTTTACGCGACTTTTGCGTGTGCGTGAGAAATTTACCGAATCCTTAGATAATCTCAAAAAACAAAAGATTGTTAAATCTTCGCTTGAGGTATTACTTCAAAGTCCGCAAGAGAAAGAATTTGCTTTGCTTGATAGATGGCTTATTGTCTCTGGTGTATGTGGGAAGGAGTGTAAAGACAAGGAGGAATTAGCACGATTTATGCTTGAAGATAAAGAGGAATTTGTTATTTATAGAGCACAAAATGGTCGTTGTGAGCGATGTTGGCAATTTATTGTAGAGGAAAGTGAAGGTAAATTATGCAAAAGATGCACATCGGTGATAGCTCAAGCTAAGAAATAGCTTGAGAAGCGTAAAAATGAGATATAAATAAAAGGTTATAAATGGGTTTTGATATTTTAGGATTTCACGTGTGGGATTTGAGCCAACCATTTGGTTATTTTGAGGCATTTAGTGGCATTATTATTGTTCTTTTGTGTGCAACAATAGCATTTGGACTATTGCGATATTTTCGCCCTCCAAAAATGTGATTTTATGAGTGTATATTATTTTAAAGTTAGCATAGTGTTGATAATCCATTTATTTGCCTCATAATTGACAAGTTCTATATCAGATGTAAGTGTGCCTTTGCCAAAAACTACACGCACATTTGCCCTAGCAGTTGGCATAGGTTTATTGTCTCTGTTGGTATCATTGTATTGAGAATCATCATAGGATTTTTGAATCTGCACTTGTGAATCTTGCTCTTGTGAGATTGGGGGTTGTGTAATGGAGAGTATTTCTACATTTTTATAACCACCATTTATTTTTGCTCTTGTGCTTTCTGCGCTTACAAACAAATTAGCAAGATTACGTTGATTCATAGAATCTAGTGCGTAGCCATAGCTTGAATATTGCACAAATTTATTTAAATCTCCCCCAAATAAACCCTGCATATAACCTTCTATAGCTTGTTTTTGTGCCTTCTCTTGTTGAGATTGGATACAGCCATAAAAAGCGATTGTGCACACAAGGCACAAGAGAAAAAGAAAATGTTTCTGCGCAATGATGAAATATTGTTGGGCATTCATTCTTTATCCTTATAAAAAATGATATTATATGTCAATTATGCCAAATGTTAAGATATGAAATCAAAAGTATTTTGTGGCACAATAATTGCTAACTTTAAATAAAGATAAAAAACTTGTGGTTTAACAAAACTGACGATTTGTCTAATGTGCATTAAGGAGGAAACAATGGCAGTTAGTCCTATTGGTAATGTTACTTATATCAATCAAAACTCGCAGGTTGGCTCAATTCAGTATGCAAATAATATGCAAAAAGTTGATGTTGCACTTAACGCAAATATGCAAGAATTTGTAGATAAACTTAAAGCTGTGCAGGAAGTCTCTCCTACTCCTCAAACTGAAGCTATAAATCCAGATGATAAGCAAGATAAAAAACGTGAATTTGAAGAAAAGGAAAAGAAAAAAGAGCAAGATTCTCAAAATGCAATAGAATCCTTTATAGAAGATGAGACACCCACTTGCGCTACAGAGCCGACACATTTGCTTGATATTAAGGCTTAGGGGCATAAATGATAACTCACCTGATTGCTGTCCTTAGATGAAACTGATGAAAGGCACGATTATGCTATGGCATTCTTGCCTATACCTTATGAGTTAGGAGAGTGTGAATGAGAACATTAACACTACTTTATCTTATGCCTTTGTGCGTGATGCTTACCTCCTGCACAAAGCCTATATATACAAGCTTTGAGACAAGCAAAGCAAAAATGAAGGTGCTATCGCGGTTTAGCTTTGGACAATGTAGCAAGATAGAACAAGAACCGTATAAAAATGCTGAACAAATTTTGAGCAATAAGGACTTGATAGATTATAAGAAACAATACTATGAAAATGGCAAAATACAAATAAATCAATATGAAATTACCGACAACAAAAAATCAATAATAATAAAGAATAAGGCAGATAACACTATCATACATACAGCATATAATCATTCTAAAGATGGAGTGTTTAATATATCTTATGATAAGCAACATTTAGGAATTTGTGATAGAGGAAAGCTGCGTATATTTGATTTAAACAACAACCTATATGAACTTGAGCATTACAAAGATAAAAAATGCACAGAGGTTTATTTTTCTTTAGATGATAAATATCTTATAGTAAATAACAAAAATCAAGGACAAGTTTATGATTTTAAGGCAGGAAATTTAGTATATAATAATCCTAACAATTCTCTTTCTGTATCATTGGGTTATGATTGGTCTTACAAAGTTTTTTATCCTATGCTTATAATGGGCTATGCAACAGCTGGCAATGAAATCATATTGCTTGATGAAGAAAAAAGAATTATTGTTGAGGGATTAGAGGATTCAAGTTCATATCGGGAAAGCATTAAACAAGTTAGAAAAAATAAAGAGGGTATTGATGTATTAGTCTGGGAATTACAAAAATCTTGGGTACCTTTTGTCTCTTTTGCGCCAACTTGTTCAATTAGAATATTACAAGAATTTTAGTGCAAACAAAGATTCAAATACAAACTTTCAATCAGGGGGAACTTTTTATAATTCTAGACCACCTCCCCCTTTACACTTAACATAAAGGATTGATGATGTCTTACCTCTCCCTCTCTCTTCCTTCTTTTACCTTTACTATTACCAAAGCCCATATTAAAGAGAGTTTAGAATCTAAAACTAGCTATAGGTGTAACGATTCTAACTATCTTTAGCTCATAAGGACTTTGCTATTTAAAGGGTTATCCTCTTGCAATTTGCTCTATTATTGTATTAAAGCTTTTGCTTGGGCGCATAATAGATTCTGCTTTATTATCGTCAAACTTATAATATCCACCCAAATCTACCGCTTTGCCTTGAGCATTATTAAACTCTGCTCGTATAGAATCTTGCTTAGATTCTAGTTCATCTGCGATTGGTTTAAAAAATGCGGCAATGCTAGTATCTGCACTTTGATTTGCCAAAGCCCTTGTAAAATACATACTTAAATAAAAATGGCTTGTGCGGTTGTCATCTTCGCCAACCTTGCGAGAGGGAGCTTTGTTATTATCTAGCCACTGCGAAGTTGCACTATCAAGTGCATCTGCCAAGACTTTAGCTTTAGCATTATTTTGCTTTTGTGCGTAGAATTCTAAACTTGCTTGAAGTGCTAAAAATTCACCCAAACTATCCCAACGCAAATGATTTTCACCTACAAGCTGTTCTACTTGTTTAGGTGCGCTTCCGCCAGCACCTGTTTCAAACATTGCTCCTCCATTAAGCATAGGCACGACTGATAGCATTTTTGCACTTGTGCCAAGCTCCAAAATAGGGAATAAATCGGTAAGATAATCCCGCAATACATTGCCAGTAATAGAAATGGCATTTTTACCTGCACGAATAAGGCGTAAAGATTCTAAACACGCTTCTTTTGGGGCTAGAATCTCTATGTTTTTGCCTTTTTCTTTTAATCGTTTTTGCACTAAATCAATCATAATTTTATTGCTTGCGCGCTTAGCATCTAGCCAAAAAATTGCCTTATCACCTGTAATATCAGCACGCTCAATGCCTAAATCAATCCAATTTTGCACCGCATCAAACTTTGCTTGATTTGCACGATAAATGTCGTTTTTGCGCACTTTGTGAGAGAGCAGCACAGAACCATTAGCATCCACAATTACAAATTCGCCATCATTTGGTGCTATGAAAGTTTTATCGTGTGAGCCATATTCTTGAGCTTTTCTTGCCATAAGCCCGACATTAGAGACGCTGCCAAGTGTCGCTGGATTGAGTGTGCCATTTTTATGCAAATCTTCAATCACAGCTTCATAGATTGTCGCATAAGTTTTATCTGGTATCACAGCGTTTGCATCGCATTCTTTACCCTCTTTATCCCATAATCTTGCCCCATTTTTAAGCATAGCGGGCATAGAAGCATCAACAATTACATCACTTGGCACGTGCAAATTCGTAATACCTTTATCAGAATTTACCATTGAGATTTTTGCACTTTTTTCCAGGATTTCAGTGTATTTGCTTAGAATCTCTGCTTTTTTAGGAGAAGATTCTATCTTGCTAAGGAGCTCACTTACGCCATTGTTAGCATTGACCCCAAGTCGTGCGAGTTCATCACCAAAAGATTCAAAAATTTCTTTAAAATATGCCTTAACTGCATAGCCAAAGAGCACAGGATCACTTACTTTCATCATTGTTGCTTTTAAATGGAGTGAGAAAAGAATACCTTTGTTTTTACACGATGTAATTTGCTCTTCATAAAAGCGTGAAAGCTTTTGCGCGTCCATAAATGTCGCGTCTAAAATCTCATTTTGTTCTAATTTCAAGCCCTCTTTAAGCACTTTTTCTCCACTAGAATCTCTAAAGATAATTTTTGCGGTTGTAGCAGATGGGATTAATACTGCCTTTTCATTATCAAAGAAATCACCTTCTTTCATATAGCTAACGTAGCTTTTAGAATCCGCACTAAAAGGTACGACACGATAAGGATTTTTTTGCGCATAAGATTTCACAGCTTTTGTAGAGCGTCTATCGGAATTACCTTGTCTAAGCACAGGATTAACTGCCGAGCCTAGCACCTTTTGGTATTTTTCTTTAATGGCTTTTTCTGTGTCATTTTGTGGCTCATCAGGGAAATTTGGCACATCATAGCCCTTGCCTTGCAATTCTTTTATTGCTGCTTTGAGTTGAGGGATTGAAGCAGAAATATTGGGAGTTTTGATGAGATTAGCTTCTTTTGTTTTTACGAGATCCCCTAAAATGCTTAAAGCATCCTCTACTTGCTGTTCTTGTTTTAGACGTTCGGGAAATTGAGCCAAAATGCGTGCTGATAGGGAAATATCAGAGGTTGCCACTTCAATGTTGGCGTGCCGTAAAAATGCCTTTGCAATAGGCAAAAAAGAGTAGGTTGCAAGTGCTGGAGATTCGTCTGTGAGAGTGTATGTAATTTTCATAATGTATCCTTTCGGTATAGATTTAATACCCTTAAGTATAGCAAAAATCATTATGTTTGCAATAAGAGATAAAGATTTTTTAAACTTTTAAAGATTTAGAGGCAGATAGGTAGCAATTACTCACTTAAATTTGACTTAGCATTTAATTAATTATTGCGCTGATTGTGCGCATTTTGTATTTGAAGTATTTCCTCCCCAGACATTCTCGCTTGTTGTGCAATAATAAGTTCTCCCTCTACATTCAGCTACATAACTATATGTTTCATTGACGAATCCATATCTATTCTTTTTAATAGTAATCTCTGAAGGTGCGCAACCTATGGAGCTAGAAGCCATATGGGCAAGACTTCCTTTAAACATACAGCCGACATTGCATAAAGCAACAAAACTTATAAATAAGACAACACCATATTTCATAAATGTTCCTCAGAAAAATTGCAGTATTTTAGTAAATTAAAATTTAAAGATTCTTAAAGTGTAAAATTGCTCTTTAATTTATAGAATCTTATGTTAAAAGTAAATAGCTCTGTGCCTTATCGCGTTCAAGTGGTGAGAGGGAATGTGTTTGCGCACCGATTTGGACATGATAGCATTGATTAATATTTGTTTTGCCATAGCTTAAAGCAATGCGTCCTGCAAGTATTTTATCTTCCATAGAAGCACTAGATTCTACAATGCCAAGCGGTCCTACGCAATCAAGTAATGTAATTTGTTCCATATTTGGATTTGGCTTACTTAGTTTAATGTTTTCCTCTTCATTACGAGCAATGACACAACGCGCACCATTTTCTAATACAAGGTAACGTCCTACTTTTACCATTTCTATATCTTCAAAGTGCATTTGACGATGGGAGATAAGGTCTTTGATTTTGAGTGCCACAGAATCTTGTGTAAGCAAACAACCGCCACCTGGTTTTTCAAAATATTTAAACCCATATTCTTTTATCATTTCAAGCTGTCTTGTGCGCCCTCTTCCACTCACATCAAGCAAATGTTCTCTATTAACCCAACCCATTTTTTCAGGGAAGCTTGGCTCAAGTAGTTTTGCACTCATAGGGCGCAGGAGCAATTCATCAAGAAATTGTGGTTTGTTAGGATTGCTACCATCTCTTGAAAGGATAGAATCAAATTTGCTTTCTTCTCCGATGTGTCGCACAAGTTTTTTTACTTGGTCAAGGGCTTCTTTACGCTGGCTTTTGGGACGCTGTCCGAGCACTTCTCCGCTCACCACAAAATCCGCCCCCACTTGCAAAAGATAATCAAAAGCATTAGCAAACATATTTGCGTGGCAGTCGATGCAGGGATTGAAATATTTGCCATAACCATATTTTGGTTTAAAAAGCACATCGTTAAAAAATTGTTGTTGGATATCTAAAATCTGCAATTTTACATCAATTTGTGCAGTTGCATTTTGGAAATATGCTAATTTATCTTTATTGCTGCCAAAACCGATGTTAAAATGCAGAGCAATTACATCAATGCCTTGGTCTTTGAGTAGTTTCATAGAAATGAGGCTATCGCAACCTCCGCTAAAAAGTGCTAATGCTAACATAGGGCAGTAATTCTCCTTTTTTAAGTGTTAAGATTTTTGTTTTTAATTCTTTGATAATTTCGCTTTTGCGTCTCAAACTCATCTCATTTGAATGAGGAATTTGTCCTAAAAGCTGACTATATGCTTGAGTGATGAATAATCGCAAATGTTCTTTAAGAGAAGGTAAATCAGGAAGTGGTTTTATATTGTCATTGAGTGATATTGCAAGTAATCGTGGATCATCGTAGCATTGGTTTGTAACAAGCCCAAATTCTATTTTTTTATATTTAAAGAGTGATATATCAATATATTCAATGGCAAAATCAATCAAGTTTGGTTTTTCGAGAAAACTTTTAATGAGCACAGATTCTGCAAAATCTTGCATAGACGCATTAAAGATTGTTTGATTTGAATGGGCTTTATTATGTTGAGTATGAATAAGTCGTGTAGGCAAAGAGAGCAATCGTGCAAGTAGTGGTTTGTATTCTTCTTGTAAAAGAGGACTTAGAGTGTGCAGGAATTGAGTAGATTCGGCAAGAGCCTTTTCTTTTTGTAATGGGTTTTCAAGCTCATAACTGCGGGCAATGTGCGTAAGGACAAATTCAACAAAAGAAATGGGGTGAGAGAATAGCTCACTTAATTCATTAATTTGTTTATGTGCTACCATATCAGCTGGGTCTGCACCATTTTCAAAGATAACTACACCGCCCTCAATGCTCGCTTCCGATAAAATCTTCGCTGCTTTGAATGCTGCGTTTATCCCTGCTTTATCACCATCATAGCTTAAAATTACTTTTGGCTCACCTTTGCGTAAAAGAGGTAAATGCTCTTTGGTAAGGGCTGTGCCAAGTGTTGCCACCGCATAATCAAAACCTGCTTGATGAAGCATAATCACATCAAGGTAACCTTCACATACGATGATTTTTTTTTGCTTATAGATTCTATCTTTGGCGAGATAATAGCCATAAAGAAGCTTTGATTTATTAAATATTTTGCTTTGGGGAGAGTTGATATATTTAGCATTTGCGTTGCTCATCGTGCGTCCGCCAAAACCTACGACTTTTCCATTAGGAGAATGTATAGGAAAGATGATGCGGTCATTAAATCGTGCATATTCACGCCCATTATCTTTGCCAATAATCCCAAATTCAAGCGCTTCTTGTTTATTAAGAATTTTAGCATTAAGGAAATTAATCGTCTCAAAACTTGCTCCACAATAGCCCAAACGGAATTTTTCAATACTTGCATTTGCTACTTGACGAGAGGCGAGATATTCAAGCGAAGGTTTATGCGAAAGGAGCTGTTTTTGGTAAAATCGCATTATTTCATCAAGCACAATAGAATCGGGTTTTTTTTCATAAGTATTTTCGTATTCAAGAGCAAAGTTTGTCATTGTTGCAATTTTTTCCACGCTTTCTACAAAACTTAGTTTTTCATATTCCATAAGAAATTTAATTGCATCACCGCCCACACCGCAGCCATAGCAATGATAGAATCCTTTTGTGGGACTAATGATAAAGCTTGGTGTTTTTTCATTATGAAAGGGACAACAAGCCATATAGTTGCTCCCTGATTTTCTTAGTTCTATATATGAGCCAATAACATCAACAATATCAATATTTTGCTTGAGTGTTTCAAGCGAGTGCTTGCTAATCATAATATTTGTGTATGCCTTGAATATGTAAGATTGTGTTTTGAAGTGTAGATTGTATAAAAATAAACCTTTGAATCTGATATTTATTTTGCTTTTTAGTGAATGTGAATGAGTGAATTTTGACAAACTTTATATAATCTATTATATATAACTTTAGTCATTTACACTAAATTTTATTCAATATTTAAATATAAAGTATTGACTTGTTTAACAAAAAAATATAAAATTTCGCACTTCAAAAATTAAGTGCTAAAATTTTTGATTAATTATTTATAAAGGAGTTGATTATGAAGTTTAGACCTTTGGGAGAGAGAGTTCTCGTAGAACGCGTGGAAGAAGATACTAAAACAAGTTCGGGTATTATTATTCCTGATAATGCTAAAGAAAAACCTCTTATGGGTATAGTAAAGGCAGTAAGTGCTAAAATCAAAGACGACAAAATATTGAAAGAAAATGATAAAGTCGTATTTGGTAAATATAAGGGTGCAGAAATCAAGCTAGATTCAAAGGAGTTTATTGTCCTAGAGCTAGATGATATTTTGGGCGTTATTGAAAAATAAATTTTAGAATCTTAAACATTAAAGGAGTAAAAAATGGCAAGCAAAGAAATTAACTTTTCAGATTCGGCAAGGAATAAGCTCTATGAGGGCATTAAGCAATTAAGTGATGCAGTAAAAGTTACAATGGGACCAAAAGGGCGAAATGTGCTCATTCAAAAAAGTTATGGAGCACCTACGATTACAAAAGATGGTGTATCTGTGGCAAAAGAAATTGAGCTTGCAGACCCTATTGCAAATATGGGTGCACAGCTTGTAAAAGAAGTGGCAAGCAAAACTGCTGATGCAGCAGGAGATGGGACAACAACAGCAACCGTTCTTGCTTATAGCATTTATAAGGAAGGATTAAGAAATATTACTGCAGGTGCGAATCCTATTGAAGTAAAACGTGGTATGGATAAAGCAAGTGCAGCAATTATTGAAGAGCTTAAAAAATCAAGTAAAAAAATTGGTGGCAAAAGTGATATTGCACAAGTTGCAACTATTTCGGCAAACTCTGATGAAAACATCGGAGCATTAATTGCTGAAGCAATGGAAAAAGTTGGTAAAGATGGTGTTATTACCGTTGAGGAAGCAAAAGGTATTAATGATGAGCTAAGTGTAGTTGAGGGTATGCAATTTGATAGAGGCTATCTTTCTGCGTATTTTGTAACAAATACTGATAAAATGACAGCACAGCTTGAAAATGCTTATGTGCTTTTGACAGATAAGAAAATTTCAAATATGAAAGAGATTTTGCCATTGCTTGAGGCAACTATGCAAAGTGGCAAACCGCTTTTAATCATTGCTGAAGATATTGAGGGTGAGGCTTTGACAACATTGGTTGTGAATAAATTGCGTGGAGTGCTTAATGTTTCTGCTGTTAAGGCACCTGGATTTGGCGATAGACGCAAAGCAATGCTTCAAGATATCGCTATTCTCACAGGTGGACAAGTTATTAGCGAAGAGCTTGGCAAAACACTTGAAGCAGCAACACTTGCAGATTTAGGAAGTGCAGCTCGTATCGTGATTGATAAAGATAATACAACAATCGTTGATGGTAAGGGCAAAACAAAAGATGTTAAAGATAGAATCGCGCAAATCAAAACTGAAATTGAAAACACTACAAGCGATTATGATAGAGAAAAGCTCCAAGAGAGATTGGCAAAATTAAGCGGTGGTGTAGCAGTTATTAAGGTTGGTGCAGCAAGTGAAGTAGAGATGAAAGAGAAAAAAGACCGCGTAGATGATGCGCTTTCTGCAACAAAAGCAGCAGTTGATGAGGGAATCGTTATTGGCGGTGGTTCTGCCCTTATTCGTGCTTCACAAAAAGTTAAACTTAAGCTTGAAGGTGATGAAGCAATTGGTTATGATATTATCAAACGCGCAATTAAAGCTCCTCTTGCACAAATTGCGACAAATGCAGGATACGATGCAGGTGTGGTTGTAAATGAGGTAGAGAAAAATTCTAAAGATGGCTTTGGGTTCAATGCGACTACAGGTGAATATGTAGATATGTTTAAAGAGGGCATTATTGACCCACTCAAAGTTACACGTGTGGCGTTACAAAATGCAGTATCAGTTTCAAGTCTGCTTTTAACAACTGAAGCAACAATCAATGAAATCAAAGAAGATAAACCAGCTCCAGCAATGCCAGATATGGGTGGAATGGGCGGTATGGGTGGAATGATGTAATCCCCCTTGCTTTTTGAGTTTATAGAATCTACACAGATTCTATAAACTCCCTTATTTTGTTGGCTTAAACCTTTCTCAAATAGAGCATTTGCTTCCTGCATAATCTTACATTATATCAATATTTGCTTTCTTGGCTTGGATTCTCTGTAAGTTTTTTGGAATCTTATAAAGTTTGTTATCTTTTAAAAACATTGCACCTGTTTGATGAAAATGAAATTTTATACCCGCATCATAGGCTTGTTTTCTCAAACTCAACACCCATTTATAATCACATACTCTTGCTTTATATCCGCTTTCTCCTCCCACAGAGATAAGATCTATATCTTGTAAATAAGATTCTATATGAATCTCCTCTAATAATGGTGCGCAAATCACCCAACGATGCTTAATAGGCAGAGCACACAAAAGTGAGATTCTTTGATGAGCTCGTTTTTGATTTTCTACACTCACGCCAATACTCACATTTTCATATCCTTCCCCCCAATCTTTGGGGAGATTCTCATATAAACGTTCAATTCTTTTAGTGAAAAAGACAAAATGCACATTTTTGCGTTGCTGCATTATTTCCCACGCTCTTTTTCTCCATTCATCAGCTTGTGGAAGTAAAAAATCGCTACTAAAACAAGTATATACTAATGTATTATCAAGTATATGATACTCACCATTTCTACGCTTTTTGAGAGGATATTCAAAATTTTTATTAAGACAAATATGTTTTGTATCTCGTTTATGGATAGAATCCATACTATAAATAAAGCAATTTTTGCAACCCTCACTTACTCTAAAGCAGCCGTGCCACGGATTCCAACTTGTTTCTAATTTACCAAACATTTTCACCCTGTATTGCGAATACCTTGTGCGATACCCACAATAGTCGCGTGGATTTGTTCAAGAATACGTTCTTGTCCTTTAGGATATTTGCAGCTTTCATATTTTTTAATCAGTTCAATTTGGGTGAGGTTAAGCACACTTAGGTAAGGCTTACGCAATAGGATAGATTCTCTAATAGCACCTTCAGAATCCAAAAGTACACTTTCCCCACGCAAATGCAGCAAATACTCCATTGTGAGATGATATTGTGTATAAATATGCTCCCAAATATCCTCAAGCACTTTTTTATCTTTGACAAATTGGTTGTATAATGAAGCGATATCTAAATCCACTTTAAGCAAGGCTTGAGAGATATTATCAATAGTTGTTTTGAAAAAGAGTGATTGCTCATAACAATCTCGTAATTGATTTTTATCTACATTTGCTAATCCACTTCCTAATCCATACCAAGCGGAAATAATAGCGCGATTTTGTGTCCAAGCAAATACCCAAGGAATTGCCCGCAAATCTTCAATTTTTTGTGTATCTTTGCGTTTGCTTGGGCGAGAGCCTAGATTAAGGTTTTGTATAAATTTTATAGGTGTAGCGTTTTTAAAATACTCTAAAAAGCCTTTGTTTTCATATACAAGTGCGCGATAAGTTGCACAGGAGGCATTAGAAACATTTTCAAGCAATGCCATTGTCTGTGGATTGTTTTTATATTTTTCTGTGCCATAAGAATCATATACTCCTTTTTTGAGCAGAGCACTCAAGGTGCTTGAAAAGTTTTTGGTTGCAATATGGCTATTGAGGTATTTAGCACTTATCATTTCGCCTTGCTCTGTAGTTTTAAGAAAGCTATGCACGCTTTGAGGCGCAGAACAAAGTAGCGCTTCTTCAAGGCTTCCTCCACCACGACTAACGCTCCCTCCTCGTCCGTGAAAGAAACTAATGCGAATATCAAGTTGCGTTTGGAGTTTGGTAAGATTGCTAATAGCGCGGTAGAGATTATAATTGCTCGTAAAAATACCGCCATCTTTGCTTGAATCTGAATAGCCTACCATAATTTCTTGGGTGCTATTATGGTCAAAAAGATATTGTTGATAATGAGTATTGGCATAGAGGGTTTGGATAATGCTTTGGGCACGCTGTAAATCATCAATGGTTTCAAAAAGTGGTGTAATAGAAACACTCGCTTTGCCTTTTTTGCCCTCTTTTTTCTTGCCCGGTTTCCATAAACCACTTTGTTTAGCGAACCACAATACGCAGAGTAAATCGCTCGCTTGAGTGCTCATAGAGATAATAAAGCTTTGTAAAATATGTTTTGAAATATGTTTTTTTGCCCATTGGATTCTTAAAAATGCTCCTACAAGTCGCTTAGAGGATTCAGAGAGTTGCTCAATAATTGTATTTAAATCATATTTTTTAGCACTTAACGCATAGTTTAAAATCTCAATCTTTTTGTTTTCATTTAAGTCTTTAAAATCACTATCACAAAACCCTATAAGACAAAAAATTTCGCTTATAGTGCCTAAAACTACATCTCTATGTTCTCTAAAATCAAGGCGCAAAAGATGAAAACCTCCAAGTAACACTAAATGTCTAAATTCTACCAATCCACGTGCAGATATATCATCTAGGGATTCTATCATCATATCAATATCTTCTAAAAGCTCATTAGAATCTTTATAAGTAAAATCAATACTATCGGTAGTATTAATTGCAATAAGCCGATTTTGAAGCTTTTTTTTGATGAGGTAGAGTTTTGCGCGGAAAGGTTCTTTAGCAAAAAGTTTTGCTTCGTTATTCAAAAGTTCAGAACTATCATTTTGGAGTGATTGTATAAGGCGTTTGCTGGGCTGAATAAAATCCATTGACATAGAAAGCTCACGAATAAGCTTTTCACTTGTGCGAATATAGATTTCAATAATCGCTTTATGTGCAATTTTCATTGTTTTTGTCATTACTTCATTGCTCACATATGGATTACCATCTCTATCACCACCTATCCAACTTCCTAGTATGATGGGAGAGCTTTCTAATGCCTTGCCAAGTGTAGATTTTATATCGCCTAGCACTTGCGTTGCAGATTTAAGAATAGAGCTTTCAATAATATAGAGTAAGTTATCAAGTTCAAAGAGAATCTCCATTTTTTCGCTTCGCACTAAATGTGTGTGCCATAATAAATGAAGCCTATAGAGAAGCTGAGATTTAGCATTTGCATCATTATGGGCAAATATATTTTTGATGTTTTCACTCATTTGGTGATGTGCTTCAAGGAATGTGCGGCGGCGAGATTCTGTAGGGTGAGCAGTGAAAACGGGATAAAAGCGTAAATGTTGCAAAATCTCTAGTGTATCATTTTTGTCATAACCTTCCTGATTAAGCTCTTTTAGAGTTTTAGGGAGGTGATTAAGCATAGCATTATTGCTTAAATTAAGTTCTTCAATAATATTAAGCAACATATGATAAAGCGTGAAAGCTTTAATAATAAAAAGTGTTTTATCTTGGGCTGAAATATCTGCAAGTATGCGTTTAAGCATAGTTGAATCGTGGTTTTGAAGACTTTGCTTAATATTTAAAAAAGCATTTTTTAGCTCCTCATCAACACTTTGGAGCAAGTGAATAATTGTATCAGAAACAAATTCTACTTGTATTGGTTGGAGCAAAGTGGATTTTGGAGATTTTTTTATGCCTTCTTGTGGTGAGTGAGAGTGTTGCATATTTACTTCCTTTAAGCCTTTGACTTGGTGGCTTAATTATAACTAAGTTTGTTTTAACTATAATTGAGCCTTTAATTTAAAATAGCGGCTAAACTGCTAGAAAGGAAATGTATAATGGCATTAAAAGTGTATTACGACAAAGATTGTGATTTAGGACTTATTCAAAAGAAAAAAGTTGCAGTGATTGGCTTTGGTTCACAAGGGCACGCTCACGCAGAAAACTTACGAGATTCTGGCGTTGAGGTAATTATCGGATTGTATCGCGGTGGCTCTAGCTGGGTAAAAGCTGAAGCAAAGGGTTTTAAGGTGCTTGAAGTGAGTGAGGCAACAAAAGTTGCTGATGTGATTATGATATTAATCCCTGATGAATTGCAAGCTGATGTGTTTGCCAAAGATATTTTACCCTCTTTAAGTGAAGATAAAATTATTGCATTTGGGCACGGATTCAATATCCATTTTGGGCAAATCAAAGCTCCAAAGGGTGTAGGTGTGATTATGGTTGCACCAAAAGCCCCAGGTCATACCGTTCGTAGTGAATTTGTAAAAGGTGGCGGAATCCCTGATTTAATTGCTGTAGAGCAAGATACAAGCAGAGGAGATGCCAAAGCGATTGCACTAAGTTATGCAAGTGCGATTGGAGGAGGGCGCAGTGGCATTATTGAAACGACTTTTAAAGATGAGACAGAGACAGATTTATTTGGTGAGCAAGCTGTGCTTTGCGGTGGTGTAACGAGCCTTGTTAAAGCTGGATTTGAAACTTTGGTTGAGGCAGGCTATCCTGAAGAAATGGCGTATTTTGAGTGTTTGCACGAACTAAAGCTAATTGTGGATTTGATTTATGAGGGTGGCTTGGCAAATATGCGCTATTCTATCTCAAATACCGCAGAATATGGCGATATGGTAAGTGGTCCGCGTGTGATTAATGAAGAATCTAAAAAAGCAATGAAGCAGATTCTAAAAGATATTCAAGAAGGGCGATTTGCTAAAGATTTTATATTGGAGCGTAAAGCAGGATATGCGAGAATGAATGCAGAGCGAAAAAATCTAGCAAATCATAAAATTGAGCAAGTCGGTGGCAGACTCCGCGCAATGATGCCGTGGATTGGTGCAAATAAATTGGTAGATAAGGAGAGAAACTAAATAAAACTCCCACTTGCAATGAACTTGCAACATTAAAATTGTTTATAGTATAAAATACTTTATAAAAGGAGGGCATAGAATCTAAGGAGTAAGAATGACAAACCTAAAGAGTATGCAAATTCTCATCATAGGCTATGTGGGGATTATCATACTTGGAGCTTTGCTTTTGTTTTTACCTTGTATGCACTCCTCTTCTCTTAGTTTTATAGAAGCCCTTTTTACGAGCACTTCAGCTTTTACTTGCACAGGGCTTATTATAAAAGATACGGCACTTGATTTTACACCTTTTGGACAAGCTGTGATTTTAGCTCTTATTTGGCTTGGCGGATTGGGATATATGAGTATGCTTGGTATCGTGTATGTATTCCTTCGAAAGCGACTTTCAAATAGGGAACGCAATATGATAAAAGAATCACTTAATTATCCTTCCTATGATGGTATGATGAGTTTTTTAAAAAAAGTCTTGTTTTTTGTAATTTTAATTGAATCCTTTGGTGCTTTGGCGCTTTTTATTTATTTTTATTTTGTGCAAGATTTTAGCGTTTTCACTGCTTTGTGGGCAGGTATATTTCACGCTATTTCGGCTTTTAATAATGCAGGATTCTCTATTTTTAGCACTAATCTTATGGCTTATCGCCAAAGCGTGTTTGTTAATAGTGTGATATGTTTGCTTATTATTGCTGGAGGAATGGGTTATATTGTGCTTATTGAACTCCATACCTTTATAAAGTCGCGTTTATACGTATTTTGGAATATTTGTCTAGCTTTTATGCGCAATAAACCATTATCAAATCTGCACACAATTCGCTTGAGTTTGCATAGTAAGATCGTTGTAAGTTATACATTTGTGCTTTTAACTTTGGGATTTGGCTTTATATTTGTGCTTGAATATCACAATCCAAAGAGTATGGGTAATTTTGAGTTTTTTGACAAAATACTCTCAAGTTTTTTTATGTCGGTAAATTATCGCACCTCTGGATTTAATAGCATTGATTTGGGAGGATTGAAAGATTCTACAATGTTTTTCTCTTCTTTGCTTATGATTATAGGAGGGGCTCCCGGTGGCACAGCAGGAGGCATTAAAGTAACCACTCTCGCAACACTTCTTGCTTTTTGTGCCGCGCTTTTTTATGATACACAACCACGATTATTTAAACGTAGGATTATGGAAAAAAGTGTAAAAAAAGCCATTGGTGTAGGTATTATTGCTATGATTTGTATCACTTTGGCAAATTTCATTATTGCTGCTTTGCAAGAGGATACGCGTTTTATGCTTATTATGTTTGAGGTTTCATCAGCTTTCGCAACTACAGGCGTGTCTGCGGGCAATGGTGGCACATTAAGCTTAAGTGCGAATTTCTCCCCACTCTCGCAAATAGTGATTATTGGGCTTATGCTAATGGGAAAAGTAGGTATTTTAGCTTTTTGGCTGGCATTTGTGGGCAAACGTAAGCAGAGTTATATTACTTTACAAGAGGAGCGCGTGATTATTTAGAAGATATCAATTTTAGGAGCACGAATGAAAACAAGTTATGCAGTTATTGGATTAGGGAAATTTGGGCAATATGTTGCCAAAGGGCTTATACGAAATAATGAAAATGTTATTGTATGTGATGATAGTGAGGAGCATATTAGAGAATTTAAGGATTTAAGTGATGAGGTTTATATCCTTGATGCGACAAATAAAGAAGCATTGCGTGAAGCTGGTGTTAAGGAGCTTGATGTTGTTATTATTAGCATAGGAGAAAATATAGAATCTAGCATTTTGAGCGTGATTGCTCTCCAAGAATTGAAGAATAAATTTATCATTGCCAAAGCTGTCAATCGCTCACACGGCATTATTTTAAATCGTTTGGGTGTGGATTTGGTCGTGCGTCCAGAGCAAGATGCTTCAAGTCGGCTCCTTGATAAATTATTATGGAATCGCAACCATATTTTTAAAATCAATGAACAATTAGATTTAAGCAAAGTGCCTATTATAGAATCTGATGTAGGCAAAAGTGTAGGCACAAAGCAATATGAGCTACAAATGCGAGAGAATGTAAAAATTATAGGCGTATATCAAAGCGGCATTTGGCATATTCATACCAAAAAAGCAGGGGTAAAAGAGCCTCTTGAGCAACTCATACTTGAGCAAGGAGCAGTATTGCTTTTGCTTCAATCACATATTAATGCTTAAGCGCAAGGATATATACAGGTTCATAAGTGAGTGTATTATTAAATCGTTGAGTGTAGTTTTTAAGCATAGTCTTTGTGAGATGAAAGGGTTTGTTTATACCAAAGGCATTTACACCACTTAGTTTGAGATGCCTAAAGACTTCAAGGGCGCTATCAAAATGCAGACGATGATGCGTAGATTCTAAGACAAGGATTTCAAAGTCTTTTTCTAGTAATGCGCGTATCGTATCTAAGCTTTCATATTTCAAACCAACCCCTGTAATTTCGCGTATTTCGTGCATATTATCTTGTCCAAAACTACTTAATGCCAATATGCCACCACAAGTAATCATAGATTTTAAATTAGTGAGCGTAGAGGTGCAATCAAGCCATTGCAAACAGGCATTAGAGATGATAAGTTCAAATTGTTTTTTTACAAGAGAATGAGTGCAAAGTTGTGCCATATCAAAGGCAAGGTGCAAGATTCTCTCATCGTGCAATGCTCCAGCCATATCATAAGGGTAAAAATCATTTGTTATATAGTGTTGAAAATCAAATGATTTGCTTATAAGAGCTGTAAGCTCACCTGTTCCTGCACCAAATTCAAAGATAGAATCAAAGCTTTTGCGATTTGTGCCCAAAACCAAGTTTAAAAGATGAAATCTCATAGCGCGTTGTATAGGACTATTGTCATTATAAGTGTCTCGGGTTTTATGAAAAGAGATAAGATTAAAATCGTGCGAAGAAGATTTTAGTATTTTTGTAGGTGGCATAATTCTTCCCACGAGGTAAAGTTAAAGAAAACAAAATGTGGCTCATTACTCCATAGAATCTGTGTATTTTGGGGAGATTGAGAGAGCCAATATTGTTTATTTGCTTCTGGTGGGAAAATTTCATCATTACGTGATATAAGTGCGTATTCCCACCTCTGACATTGATGTGAGTGTATAGATTGAGAAAACTCATAAAGCGCTCCAAGTTCATCGCGTAAGGCTTGATTATCTCGCAAAGTAAAATGAGCGTCTAATCTATGCCCTAATAATCCTGCACGAAATTGTTGAGAATCAAGATGTTTCATCGTTCGCCTAAAAAGCACAGGAGGAATACCATAGATTTTATCAACCCCTAAAGGTGTGCCATTAATAGCGAGTGTATGTGTAAATTGCTCCCATATAGGTGAAAACATAGCATTTGCCACACATACGCCAAGCGAAAAGGCAATAAGATAAATATGCTGATAGTAGGAGAGATTCTTAAAAATATCGTGTGTATTGCATAAATTGAGCGTATTTAAATCTCTATAATCATAAAACATCACTACATCGCAATCATAAATTTTAAGATGGTGAAAATGACAAGGGTCGCTTCCAAACCCACCCATAAATATTATTAAATCTTTAACCAAAGAATCTTTAGTATTTGCTCTATGAAGCCATTTATACTTCATAGTGTCTCCGCAAGTTGAGCTATGTGTTCTAATTCTAAAGCAGCATTAAGACAGAATCGGATTCTTGCTGTTCCTTTGGGGATTGTAGGTTCCTTGATAGCGGGAGCAAAAAATCCACGCTCACGTAGCTGATGAGAGAGTTGAACTGCAGATTGGTTATCTCCACACATAAGCGAGATGATATGTGCTTCACCTCTTATTACATAGCCTTTTTCTTTTAAGTGTGAGCGGAGATGCTGACTTAGAAGTTGCAATTTTTCGCGCTTATTTGTTAGAGTGAGTATCTTGCTCCATATGAAATTACTCCACGCAATATTAATTGCGGGCAGGGCAGTAGAGTATATGAGTCCTCGTGCAGTATTGATAAAAAAGTCTCTTTGAGTTGTATTGCAAAGCATACAAGCTCCCATAGAGGCTAGAGCCTTACCAAAAGTCAGCACAAGAAAATCAATGTCTTCAATACATTCATAAGCTATTCCGAGTCCATTATTTCCACATACACCTACACTATGTGCTTCATCAACATATAAAAATACATTGGGGTAAGCTTTTTTAAGTTGTATTATTTCTTTAATATTGCCAAAATCTCCCTCCATACTAAAAAGTCCTTCAGTTACAATGATAATACGTTCATAATGACGATGATGAAAATCAATAAGTGTTTCAAGCGCAGTCATATCATTGTGTCTAAAACGCTTAAAGTGAGCATTGCGCACTCCATCAAATACACTTGCGTGAGAGAATCTATCAAGCAAAAAGAGCGTGTGCGTGAGAGTGCTTAATGCTTGAATACAAGAGAGATTGCAGTGATAACCGCTGTTAAAAAGTAAAGCTTTTTTGGGAGCATAGAGTTGGCTAAGATGAGATTCTAAAGTCTCATAAATAGGGAATCCTCCGCTTAAAGAGCGTGAAGATGCGCTAGAAAAAACCATATCTTGTGGCGAGAGTGTGCTAAGAAATTCTTGTATAAGTGCAGTATCTAGGGAAAGAGCCAAATAATCATTGCTTGCAAAATTAATTAAAGGTTTATGTGAGGAATGATGAGCGTGTGAGGCATAAGGAGTGATATAAATACCATCGTGCTGATAATCCGTGATTGTGCGGAAATTATGTGCATTTTTAAGCGATTTTAATCGTGCATTCAAGCCCACATCAGACGATGAAGTATAATCAAATGAGGTTTTGATAGGCATAATATTCCTTGTGTTAAGAGATGTGATTAGATGTTTTGGAGTAAAATTATATCTTAAATTGTTATATAAAGGTTGAGTTATGCTAGATTTAAAAGCATTGGATTTGGCGCATATTTGGCATCCTTGCACACAAATGAAAGACCACGAAACGTTGCCCATTATTCCTATCAAATCGGCAAAAGGTATATATTTATATGATTTTGAAGGAAAGGCATTTATTGATGGTATCAGTAGTTGGTGGGTGAATCTTTTTGGGCATTGCAATCCTTTTATCAATGCTGCAATTACGAAACAATTACAACAATTGGAGCATATTATTTTGGCAGGTTTCTCACACGAGGGAATCATTCGCTATTCAGAGAGATTATGTGCTTTGCTTCCGCAGAGCTTGCAAAAATGTTTTTATGCCGATAATGGCTCAAGTGCCATTGAAGTAGCTCTGAAAATGAGTTTTCATAGCCATTATAATGCAGGAAATAAGGATAAAAACGCATTTTTATCCCTTAGTAATGCTTATCACGGCGAAACTTTAGGAGCTTTAAGCGTAGGTGATGTCGCATTATATAAAAGCACTTATCAGCCTCTTTTACTTGAATGTTTAAGCGCACCTGTGCCACGAGGTATATGGAATCCCGATGATGGCACAATAAGTGGAGATTATCATATGGAACTTGAAGCATTGGAGGAAATTTTAAAACATCACGCTCATCGCATTTGTGCATTTATACTTGAGCCATTATTGCAATGTGCTGGTGGTATGAATATGTATCCCGCAGCTTATATTAAAGAAGCGTGTGCATTAGCAAGGAAGCATAATATTCATATTATCTTTGATGAAATTGCCGTAGGATTTGGGCGCACAGGCAGTATGTTTGCTTTAGAGCAATGTGATGTAACGCCTGATTTTCTCTGTCTTTCTAAGGGTATTACAGGAGGATATCTTCCTTTATCTGTTGTGGTTACAAGCAATAATATCTATGAAGGATTCTATGCTCCTTATGAGGAACAAAAAGCATTTTTGCACTCTCATAGCTACACAGGTAATGCTTTAGCTATAGCAGCTGCAAATGCCGTATTAGACATTTTTGAGCAAGATGATATTATATTTTCTAATCATTCTTTAAGTGTTGCCATAGCCAAGCGGTGGTCTATGCTCGCAAAGCATAAAAAAGTAGGGAATCTACGAGTATGCGGAATGGTGTTTGCATTTGATTTGCAAGGTTGTAAGCTTAAAAGAGCTGGTTTATATGTGTATGAAAACGCACTTGCAAAAGGCGTGTTATTGCGTCCTTTGGGAAATACAATTTATTTTATGCCACCTTATGTGATAAATCTTGAAATTGCTGAATATGTATGCAATGTGCTTGATGCAATCTTAGAAGATGATTTCTAATTTATAATAATTTTTGAATATAAGGTGTAAGCTCATAAGAGAGTGCATTTGCAGCAGAATCCAAAGTTTGAGTTGTATAAGATTCTATATGCACAAGTGGTATTTTCGCATAAGAGCGCACAAATTCATCAATATCATCACGATGCACATCTTGGTTATCTTTAAGCATAACAATCGCAAGAACCGGTATATTTTGCATAGCACGCAATGTGAGTAAAATATGATTAATGCAACCAAGATAATATCGTCCCACAATAAGTGCAGGACGAGGATTGGCAAGAATAAAATCAAAAAAAGTAATTTTATCATCAAGTGGCGTGAAAAGTCCCCCAGCAAGTTCAATGAGTAATTTATCACATTGTGGAATACTTAAATGTAGTCCATTATATGTTAAATTTTCATATTTGCGCCCAATGTGTGGAGAAGCAGCTGTGTTCAGTGTAAGTGCAGATGGCAAAATCTGTGTGTGAGGGGAGAGTTCTTTCACACGATGTGCATCTGTCGGACTTCCCGCTTGAATGAGTTTAAAATAAGTATATGAAAATGCCTTGCAAAAAGCCGCACTTAAGTGCGTTTTGCCCACATCTGTATGAATTCCCACAACATAAATCTGACGCAATATCGTATTCATTAGTATAAAACCTTGCTTAAGTTAAGAAACAAAGAATCTATTTTACAAGTGGCATAAGCTCTTTGGCAATGCGCTCAAGTTCTTCTTTCATAGGCGCACATTGCACAATAAGCAGATTAAGTCCTGCTTCCTCATACGCCTTGATTCTTTGTGCTACTTGCTTAGCTGTGCCGACAAGATTAGAGCGCAAACCACGATTAGAAACGCTATAATCATATTTAGAGACTTCTACATCAAGTTGGGAATTGCCTGTGAAATTCTTATAGGAATTTTCATAATCTGCATAATTTTTAATCGTTGTGATTCTTTCTAGCTCTTTTAAGGCTTCTTCCTCTGTGTCTCTAATGATAATATAAGTAGCCATTCCAAAGCCTTTAAAAGGTGCTAATCCAGCCTTTTGTTTTCTTCCTTTCATATCAGCAATTTTTTCTTTGACTTCTTCTATTGTGCCTCCGTGCATTAAATATTTATCTGCAAACTGCGTAATGGCTTCTCTTCCTCTTTCGCTCTCTCCTCCGGCATATACAAGTGGCATTTTAGGAGGTTTAGGTTCATTAAATGAATTTTCAAAACTAAAGTATTTGCCTTTATGATTAAGAGGGCTTTTGCTCCAAAATCCCCTTAAAACATCAGTATATTCGTGTGTAAGGGCGTATCTATCATCGTGCCCATCAAAGCTTATCCCATATTGTCTCGCTTCCTCTGCCCACCACGCTGACACCATATTAATACTAAATCGCCCACCACAAATTTGTGAAATCGTAGCAATTTGCTTTGCTGTGAGAGCAACCTGATGATATTGTGGGCGCAAGGCTGCTAGAATCTCAATTTTTTTCGTAATTGCTGCCAATCCATTAGCAATAGACCACGCATCAAGAGCAGGAGCTTTTTCACCTTTAATATCATTAAGGTAGAGCTCTGGCACGAGTGTAAGCACATAACCGAGTTCTTCAGCGCGCAGTGTCAAGTCTTTGATATACTCCCACGAGCCTTGAGTGCTATCATCATCAACATTTCTAAGCCAACTTCCCCAAACAGGTGTCCAATATCCAAATTCCATAAATGCCTCCTTGAGATTAAATTAACGATTTTTTTGCCATTCTGCATTAAGAAAGGCTACGATTCTATCTGCTGCTCTGTGAGAAGCCTTAGATTCCACAGATTTATTATAATTAGTATTTGTATTAATATCATACACGACTAATTCACCTTGTGTGTTTTCCATAAACTCTACGCCTGCAACTTCAATTTTATGTGCGTGTAAAAATGTTTCAAGTTTTGCAATAAGTGGTGTTTGTGCGTTAATATCTTCTCTAATGCTAAATTTATCTCCGCTTGTCTCGCACATTGCTCCTGCAATAGCGGGTGTAGAATCTTGTATCTCGCACATTCCACCAGCGAGTTTTGGTAAAGATTCAATATTGCACGCCTCTGCTGGACAAAGTTCAAATGAACCCGCACTTGTATCAACGCGCACAGCGTAGTGAAATTTACCACCAATAAATTCTGCACGAGTGATAAAAAATTCCTTGCTTTTAATATATTCTTGCAAGAGCGTAATACCATCAATCGCTTCCTCAAATGCAGCCGAATGCACATATTCTTTAAAAGATTCAAAGTTTTCAAAAAGTCTCACACCAAGCCCTTTACCGCCTTGATTATGTTTTGAGATAAAAGGTGTTTGCAATGTTTTTGCCACTTCAAGTAAATTTGTTTTACCAAAACAAGCATAAGTTTTTGGCGTTAAGAATCCTGCTGCATTAAGCGCAAGATATTGTTTGATTTTACTCACTTCAAATTCAAGCACCGATGAACCATTAATTACGCGCCTATTGTAAGAATGTAACCATTGTAAAATGGCGCGTCCATATTCTTTGGTATATTGATGTTCTCGTGTATGGCAAGATGCACTAAGTCGTGACCAAAATACTCCTTTAGGCGGTTCTTTGTCAAGATAGATAGCACCTTCTGTAAGGATTATTTCTTGAAATGGCACTTTTGCTCGTTCAAATGCCTCTTTAAAAGGTGGGATCCATTCTGGATTCTCGTGAATAATAAAAATGCCTTGTGGTAATGAATTATATAACATACTCTTCTCCTCTTAATTTTGGTCTCCCTGTCCCTGCATAATCGTTAATAGTGGATTTTTCGCCACCTACTCTATATTTTGAAGCAATATGTTCATTACCAAGTCTATCACCTTTACCAAAAAGCTTATGGCGCAAACTCCCTTGTGTATAAGATTGCTTATACACACCTCTTTTTTGCAATTCAGGCACAATAAATTCTACAACATCTTCAAAAGTGCCCGGTGTAGTAGCATATGCGAGATTAAAACCATCAGCATCAGAGTATGCGATAAATTCTTGCAAAATATCTGCTACTTTTTGCGGACTTCCAACAAATTTTAGTCCTTGGCAGCCTATGCCTGTGAGTTTGATTAAATCTCTTAGTGTCCAAACTCTCCCATCATCTGTGGTAGAATTGCTCAAAGCTTCTACTTGTGCAACTATGGCATTTGATTTGATATTGTTTAGAGGGTCATCAAGCTTGTATTTAGACAAATCTACACCGAGCCAGCCTGAATTTATCACAAGTGAGCCCTCAACACTTGCATAAGAAAGCAAGTCTTTATATTTTGCTTCTGCAAGAGCATCGGTTGTATCAGTGATAATTGTCGCAAGAATATATATTTTTGCGCTATAAGGGTCTCTTCCCGCATTAATAAGTGCATCACGCACTTGTTTGACTGCGATTTTAGCATATTCTTTGGTGGGAGGCGCAATGAAAATTGCTTCTGCGTGTGTAGCGGCGAATTGTCTTCCACGAGGTGAATTTCCTGCTTGAAAGAGCACAGGTGTGCGCTGAATGCTTGGCTCGCATATATGGATTCCGGGCACATCAAAATATTTGCCGTGATGTCCTATGTGATGGATTTTAGCAGGATTTGCAAAATCACCACTTTGTTTATCTAAAATTACCGCATCATCTTCCCAGCTTCCTTCTAAAAGCTTATAAATAACTTCCATATACTCATCAGCAAGTGCATATCTTTCATCGTGAGGTAATTCACTCTCACCCATATTTTTATTGGCGCTTGGGAGATAACCTGTAACGATGTTCCACCCCACGCGTCCTTTAGTGAGATGGTCCAAAGTGCTTAACCTTCTTGCAAAAGGAAAAGGGTGCTCAAAAGGCACACCTGCAGTTACTCCAAAACCTAAGTGCTGCGTAACTGCTGCTCCGATTACAGCAAGTTGTGTAGGGTCATTAACCGGCACTTGCAGAGCGGTTTTGAGCGCACCCAAATCATTCCCCCCATAAATGTCATATACCCCTATCACATCAGCGATAAAAACGGCATCAAAGAGCCCTTTTTCTGCCACTTTTGCGATATTTTGCCAATACTCAATATCTTTGTATCGCAGTGCTTGGTCTTTGGGATAGCGCCATAGTCCCGGGCTAAGGTGAGAAATACAATTCATTTCAAAGGCGTTGAAGTGGATAGGTTTTGCTTTTTTCATTGGATGCCTCCATTTTTTAGATTTTATTAAGTTCGTTTGAACTTATGAAGTGCATTATACTTACATTTTTTTAAAAATACAATATGTAATCATAAAAATTTGTATATTATTGCTACTTTTTTACTCATATTTTAAGATAAAATAAGAATCTACAGCATAGGCTAAAAGCAAATTCAACTATCACTTTCTTAATTGTGCCTGAATATAACTCATAAAAAATTTGTTAAAAGAAACGATAAGGAGATTGTATGTTTGTCATAAGAATGTAGTGTAATAAAGCCTACCCACAGACTTTATTACACGCGAAGAATAGAGAGATACTTAATCTTTAATCTAAGAAGATTACTTTTTAAGGAATCCTCCTACCGCACTTGCTGCTCCACCTGTTTTAGAATCAGCTTTATCTATAGCCTCTTTTTTCTTTTTTTCAGCTTCAGCTTTTGCTGCATCTACTGCTTCTTTTTTCTTCGCTTCGGCTATATCTTTTGCACTTTTTCCGCTTGAGAGGTCAGAAGCTGCTCCAAGAGCATTTCCTTTGACATCAAACGCACTTACCATAGAGGCACTAAAGATGACTCCCATTGCTATTATGAATAATTTTTTCATAATATCTCCTTGTAATGTGAAAATTGTAGTGATAAACCACGAAAGGCAATTTGACAAAAAAAAAAAAAAACGATTGGTAAATACACTTAAAATTTGAAATTGTTTTAAAATGGGGGAAAAGTGATAGGAGAGAGTTTGTTGGCAGAATCATAAAGATTCTGCCAAGAGCCATAGAGTTTTATTTTTGCATTTGTTTCATCATTGCATCTTTTTTCTTTTTCTCTAGTTCTTTAGTTGTTGCAGATTTTACTTCTTTTTTCTTAGTAGAAGCTACTTGTTTTGCGCTTTTGCCATTTGCAATATCAGAAGCTGCACCATAAGTTTCTCCTTTGACATCAAACGCACTTGCCATAGAGGCACTAAAGATGATTCCCATTGCTATAATGAATAATTTTTTCATAATAGATCCTTTATATTAAAATTAGTAGGATAGCCTACGCACTCATTCTATAAGCGTAAAGAAAACAAATAGCAACAAGAAAATTTATTATCAAATATAATATTTTAGCTATGCACTCGGCTTTTGGAGTGTAAGAGTAAGCCAATTTTCATAAGAGGGTTGCGCTTTTGCCTCAAAAGCAATGATTTGAGGAATTTCATAGCTGTGATGAGTAAGGAGGAGTTTTTCAATTTCTTTATAATGCACAGGCAACGTTTTAAGAATAAGCAGATATTCGCTTTCTTTGCAAATTGTATCCTTACCTTTTTTCTGCCATACATAGCTGCTTTTTATTTTGTGGCGTTGGACACACGCAATGAGGCGAGATTGTAAAAATAGCTGCGTAAGGCGTTTGGCTTCCTTTTTGCTTGAAGTAGTTGTGTAAATAATAAGCATAAATGCTCCTTAGAGTTGAGATTGAAGAAATTATATTCTCATTGAAGTTAAGGTTAGCTCATATTTGGACAAGGTTTTGCTTTATTATAATTAATCGTTATACTTTGGTTTTATGTTGAACGAAGGAGTTTTTATGCTGACAAAGAAAAATTTGGGTTTAGTCCTTATGTGCTGTGTTTTGGGCAATATTGCTTTTGCAAATGATGAGAGAAAAACTTATGATTCACAGAGTATAGCAGATGTCTTTTACCGCTTGAATGGTAATGCGATAAAGCCTAAACAAAAAATCAACCATACAAAAGGTTTTTGTGCAAGTGGCGAGTTTATCCCACATAAAGGTATTATTTCTAGTATTGATGTTCCTTTACTCTCCCAACAATCAATTCCTGTAGAGATTCGTTATTCATTAGGTGGAGCTCAACAAGATGATAGAAGCAAGCCTAGAGGAATGGCGCTCAAATTTCAAGGAGATAAGGACACTTGGACAATGGTAATGCTCAATACCGAAATTAATTTTGCTAAGAATCCTCAAGAGTTTGGGCAATTTTTTGAGATGAGAATCCCTCAAGAAAATGGAAAGCCTGATACAGAGAAAATCAAAAGACTTACGCAAAAAGTAAGCTCTTATAGGAATTTTGAGGCATATATGAAGAATATAGGTATATCAAGCCTAGAGCATACAGGCTTTTATAGTATCCATACCTTTTATTTTCAAGCACCACACAAAAAAGCCAATATTGCGGCGCGGTGGAAATTTGTCCCAAAAGATGGGATAAAATATTTAAGTGAGCAAGAACTTTCAAAGTTAGATAAAGATTTCTTGCTTTCTTCCTTTAAGTCCTATACAAAAAATAAACCAATGGAATATGATATGTATCTCATCTATCCTAATAAGCAAGATGTTACAAATGATACGACAGCACTTTGGAAGGGAGCACATAAAGAAACATTAGTTGGCACACTCAAAGTGCAAAAATATAACGGCACAAAATGCAATGCAGAAGTGTATTTCCCATCAGATTTACCCGCAGGAGTGCAACCTCCAAAAGACCCGCTATTTGATACGCGAAATGCCACTTATGCACTTACTTTTAGTAGAAGACAATAGATTCTATAACCACTTGGGATTTGCAGTAAAGCTCACAGAGAGCCATATTTTATAGCTTGGAATCTCAAGGGCTTTTTCAATACGTTCGCGAATAGAATCAAATTCTTTCATCGTTGTGGGCTTGAAATTTTCGTGTGTGAGAATATTGACTTCTACCATATAAAATCGCCCTGATTTTGCTGTATGGGTGTCATAATCGCTAAAACCAAATTCATTGCTCAAATCTTCCATAATCTGCGTGATTTTTTCATCAATTTCAGGTGGAGCTACCATAATCAAATCTTTAAAATTGCTCAGTGCTATGCGAATGGGTGAGATGCAAAGGAGCAATGAAAGCACTGCTAAAAGCAATGGGTCAATATAGCGTGAAAGAGTATTTATAGAATCTGCAAAGGCGTTTTTACCAACAATCTCACCAAAATAAGGCAACATATAAATTACACCAAAAGCTAACAATGCACCCAAATACAGCACACAATCAATTTTCCATTCTGTATTATCTACTTTAATTAAATCAGATTCTAACACCTTTGCATACAGCGAAGTATAAATAAACAAAGCCGCACAAAATACAAATGCACACGCACTATATATCGCTGCACCGCCAAGTTCTACTTCATAACCACCATTAATAATACTCTGCAGGGCATTGATAAAGGCATATATACAAATAAAAACAAGCACAAGAGATTTAAAGAGATTAACCATTGGCTCAAAACGCACATATCCATATTGGAAAATATCATCATCTTCTTTGTAGATATAGCGCGAAGTTACTACGCTAAGCGCACCTAAACCTACGCTAATAAGTGCCACAAAGCCATCAAAAATAACTGCCATAGATTTGACTAAAATCCCAAAGCTAATGCCAAAAATGGCTAGAGCTAATGCACTATACATTGAGGTTTTAAGCACGAATTGTTCTTTTTGAGCGGCTTTTA
This sequence comes from Helicobacter sp. MIT 03-1614, assembly GCF_000762925.2. Lineage (NCBI taxonomy): Bacteria > Pseudomonadati > Campylobacterota > Epsilonproteobacteria > Campylobacterales > Helicobacteraceae > Helicobacter > Helicobacter sp. MIT 03-1614. The sequence goes on along the minus strand of NZ_JRMS02000001.1, from coordinate 104,597 downwards.
GGGCATCTTGTAGTGAATCTTTAAGATTTTTAAAAAACGAGTGCGAGACGGATTCGCTTTGGTGCAAGGATTGTGCAACCTTTGGAGTAAAACGTGGTTTATGATTGCGCACACTTGTGCCATAATTAATATTATGTGAATCTTTATTATGTGGCATTTGTGCGATAACCTACCTTTGCTCATAGTGATTGAAAAATACAATCATAACAAAATATTGCATATATAGTATCTTTAGTATAGAATATGCACTTTAGATTCTATAAAAATATGGAGTAGATTATGGCAGCGATTAAAAAGGTTGTTTTGGCATATAGTGGCGGACTTGATACGAGTGTGATTTTAAAATGGCTCGGAGATAATTATCATTGTGAGGTGGTAACCTTTACAGCTGATATTGGACAGGGTGAAGAGGTTGAGCCTGCACGAGAAAAGGCTTTAAAGCTTGGTATAAAAAGTGAAAATATTTTTATTGAAGATTTAAGAGAGGAGTTTATCAAAAATTTTGTCTTTCCTATGTTTCGTGCAAATACAATTTATGAGGGAGAATATTTGCTTGGCACAAGCATTGCGCGCCCTCTTATTGCAAAAAGACTTGTTGAGATTGCTAAAAGTGTTGGGGCTGATGCCATAGCACACGGAGCGACAGGAAAGGGAAATGACCAAGTGCGATTTGAGCTCGGAGCCTACGCGCTTAATCCAGATATTAAAGTCATTGCTCCTTGGCGTGAATGGGATTTGAATAGTCGTGAAAAACTCTTAGCCTATGCAGAATCTGCAGGCATTGCCATTGAAAAAAAGCAAAATAAATCGCCTTATTCAATGGACGCAAACTTATTGCATATTAGCTATGAGGGACAGATTCTAGAAGACCCAAATGTAGAACCAGAAGAGGATATGTGGCGATGGAGTGTTTCGCCACTTAATGCGCCAGATAAGCCAGAATCTATTAGCATTGAGTTTCAAAATGGCGATGGCGTGGCGATAAATGGAGAAAAGCTAAGTCCTGCGAATTTTTGGGCAAAGCTCAATGAGCTAGGCGGAAAGCACGGCATTGGGCGGCTTGATTTGGTAGAAAATCGCTATGTGGGTATGAAATCTCGTGGGTGTTATGAAACACCCGGAGGCACAATATATTTAAAAGCTCATCGTGCGATAGAATCTTTGTGTCTTGATAGGGAAGAGGCACATTTAAAAGATTCTATAATGCCAAAGTATGCAGAGCTCATTTATAATGGCTATTGGTTTAGCCCAGAGCGTGAGGCATTACAAGCACTTATTGATAAGACACAGCAAAAAGTAAGCGGAGTAGTGCGCCTTAAACTCTATAAAGGGAATGTCATTGTTATAGGGCGAGAATCTAAAAATTCTTTATTTAATGCAGCATATAGCACTTTTGAGGAAGATTCTGTATATAATCAAAAAGATGCCGCAGGGTTTATTAAACTTAATGCTTTACGCTTTATCATCGCAGGAAAGGCAAATAGGGACAAATAAGTGATGATGGGGTTAAGATTTTGTATCTTAGTATCTTTATTTTGCACATATATTTATGCCGAGCCTAATAAAAATAGTCCATTTGTGCTCAACTTTGATGATATTTCTCAAATCACCTCTCTAGCAGGAGCGGATTTATTAGAATCTTCATTTATAAAAGATTCTAAAAACAAAAAAGTTCTAATGATTTCAGATTTTAATAATTTGAGTGATTTTGATATTGACATTGGGCTTTTGGCGCGGAAGATTATCACGGACACGGTAAGCTCACAAAAAATCACACTTACTGCAGCGATTGCTGGAAATGCTTTTAATGCTGACCCGAGCCTTGATAAGATTCGTGCAATGCGTAACAATGAGGAGTTTGCCGACATTATCCCTAAAGGCACATTGATTGCTCCTAAATATTCCTTAAGTGCGCGGATTACAAATGATACAACAAAGCAGGGCAGTTTGCATATTGTGTCTTATCATTTTATTTTTAGCATTGTGAATCTAGAGAGCGGTTTGGTGGAGTGGGACTATATTGAGCATATTAAAAAGGCAAGTAAAGAGCCGCTTCCTCTTGAACGAGAATCTCTTTATGGCAAAAAATGTCTTGCCGCTTCTTTACCTTTAAAAGAGCAAAAAGCAGCGTGTGAAGTCGCAATAAGTGAGATTTGGCTCGGTATTTTTGAGAGCATTCCGCAAAACAAAAAGCCACTCTTGCATTCTTACGCACTTAAGGCGTGTGAGCTAGATTCTCCTTTTGGCTGTCGGGCGTTAGGTGCGAGTTATAAATTTGAAAAAAAAGATTTGAGTAATGCAAAAAAATATTATCAAAAAGCCTGTGATAATAAAGATGGTGGAGGTTGCTATAATCTTTCCATTATATATGAACACGCGCAGGGTGTGGCACAAAATATCCCCCTTGCTAAAAAATACGCCACTTTGTCGTGTGATTATGGATTTAAGGCAGGTTGTGAGAATCTAAAGGCTTTAGAGCAATATAGTGAAAATGAGAATCTTGATAGGTATGGCTTAATGTATAAGAATGATTGTGAAGATGGTTTAGGCACTGCTTGTGAGAGGCTTTCATCTTACTATTATCACGGCTTTGGTGGAGCAAATAAGAATCACACACAAGCGAGAATCCTTTTAGAAAAAGGCTGTGAGCTAAAAGATGCAAATAGTTGTTATCAATTAGGATTATGGGAAATGCAGGGCTTAGGTGGAACAACTAAAGATGCAAACAAAGCCTTAGAGCATACATTATTTGCTTGTGAAAGTGATGTGAAAAGAAATTGCAAAGCCGTGAGTGCTTTGAGCGAAGAAAAGGCAAATATTTACAGATGTGAGGAGCATACAAAAATCATTATTAATGTGGCTTGTTCAGGTGCTGCTAGCATATATGAGCACGGCTTTGGAAGTGTGAGTAGTAATAATGAATTAGCATTGAAATATTATCAAAAAGCTTGTAAGGGTGGATTAGATAATGCTTGTTCAATGTTTAATAGCTTGCAACAAAAGCTCAAATAAGCGCATACTAAACTTTAGCATTATATAATGATATTTTAATTGATAAATGGGAGCAGATATGGCACAAGTTATTACGATTACTTCAGGTAAAGGCGGTGTGGGCAAATCTACCGCAACAGCAAATCTCGCTGTGGGTTTAGCTATGGAGCTAGAATCTAGTGGGAAGAAAGTTGTAGCGATAGATTTTGATATTGGTTTGCGTAACCTTGATATGCTCCTTGGGCTAGAAAATCGCATTGTATATGATGTCATTGATGTAATGGAAGGTAAATGCAATCTCTCACAAGCCCTCATCAATCATAAAAAAACAAAAAATCTTTACTTTCTTCCTGCTTCACAGACAAAGGATAAAACAATCCTTGATAAGGATAAAGTGGGTAAACTCATTGCATCTTTGCGAGAAAATTTTGACTATATTCTTATAGATTCTCCAGCGGGGATTGAGAGTGGGTTTGAACACGCAATATTATGGGCAGATAGAGCACTTATTGTTGTTACGCCAGAAGTGAGTTCGGTGCGAGATAGCGATAGGGTGATTGGTATTATTGATGCAAAGAGCCACAAAGCACAACAAAATGAAGAAGTCCAAAAACATATCATCATCAATCGTATTAAGCCAGAACTTGTAAAAAAGGGCGAAATGCTTTCAACCGATGATGTGCTAGGCATACTTGCTTTGCCTCTTATTGGGCTTATCCCAGAGGATAGTAAAATTGTGAGTGCAACAAATTCGGGCGAACCTGTGATTTACACTCAAGCACCAAGTGCAAAAGCTTATGTGCGGATTGCTAAGAGAATCTTAGGACAAGAAGTGCCTTTTGTTTCTTTGGAAAGTGAGGGTGTTATGGGCACGCTTAAAAGGATTTTTAAATGAGTCTTCTTGATATGTTTGGACATAGCTCACAAAAAAGTGCTAATTTAGCAAGAGAGCGTCTTAAGTTGGTTTTATCGCACGAGAGGACAGCGAATATACCCTATCTTGAAGATATGCAAAAGGAGATTCTCCAAGTTGTGCAAAAATATACGCGTTCAAGCAAGATTGAATTTAGCACTAATAGTAATCAAAATATTAACACCCTTGAGGTAGAAATCACATTAGGAAACTAAGTGATAACACGTATTTTGATTTTTTGTGGTTTTATATGTATATACCATATAAATGTGTGGGCAGATTCTATTATCACTTCGCTACAAGATAAATCAGCATCTACACAAAGCACGCAGCAGCATGTCTCAATGCAACACCCTATTATACAGGGCTTTAATAAAGCATTTTCGCAACTTCATTCAGATAATTTTATCAATCTTGATTCTAAAGCGCATTCTTTAGATGTCCCATCTCTAAAACAACAAGATTCTCAATTTTTAAATACACCCTCTATGCCTCAAAGTGCTGCGAAGCCAAAAGTGCTTCTTATTATGGATGACCTTTCTACGCTTGCACAAATTAAACATTTAGAGTATCTCAAGCTTAATATAACACCCTCTATTTTTCCAAAGACAAAACATAATCCCTCTACGCCACATCTTGCGGAACTCGTGCTTAAAAATGGTAAAAGTTTTATGATTCATCTTCCCCTTGAAGCACAGCATTTTATACAAAAAGAGCTAGAGCCTATAAAAGTGGGTGCAAGTAGAGAATCTATCAAGCAAGATATTTTGGCGATTAAAAATGATTTTCCCCAGCTTGTATATCTCAATAACCATACAGGGAGTAAATTCACCCAAAGCAAAGCTGATATGATTAATCTTCTAAGTGTGTTTGATGAGCTGGGATTGAAGTTTATTGATAGCGTTACGACTTCATACCCTGCAAGCGAAAGTATCGCTAGAGAACAAAAGCGGCTTATTATGGCGCGTGATATTTTTTTAGATAATCAAAGTGATGTCGCCTATACTAAAGCTCAACTTAAATCTTTGATTAAAAAGGCACAAAAAAAGGGCTATGCAATTGCTATTTGCCACCCTCACTCTACTACTTTTAGAGCATTAGCCCAAATGAGAGATGAGATTAATTCTACCTTAGAGCTTATTTCACCCCAAGAGCTAGAATCTTATCTTTCCGCGCATACCAATCAGTATGTTCGCTCGCCATTTACGCCATAAAGTTACACAATGATTGCTGATATTTTACCCCTTAGAAGTTTGCCAAAAGCCTTTGAAATACTGCCAAATCCACCAAAAAAGCTTTTTTATTGTGGAAAAAATGAGGTAATCTCCACTTTGCTTGATTGTGAGCATAAAATTGCTATTGTTGGCACACGTAAACCTAATCCTTATACAAAATCCTTTGTCGCTACACTTGCGAGTAAAATCGCACAAAATAATGGTGTAGTCATAAGCGGTGGCGCTTTGGGAGTAGATATTATCGCTCATACACACGCCTATCCACGCACGATTATGTTTTCTCCCGCGAGTTTAGAGATACTTTACCCTAAGAGCAATGCAGAGATGATTCAAAAAATGATGAAAGAATGCCTTGTTTTAAGCGAGTATGAAAAGGAATATATGCCTCATAAGTATAGTTTTTTGGAGCGAAATCGTCTTGTAATTGCCTTAAGTGATAAGGTAATTATCCCTCAAGCTGACAAACAAAGTGGTTCAATGCAAAGTGCACGTATTGCTTTAGAGCTGGGTAAGCCTATTTTTGTTTTGCCTCATCGTATAGGTGAGAGTGAGGGCACAAATGCTTTACTTTCTACAGGAGAGGCACAGGCTATTTATGATGTGAATGCCTTTATAGAATCTACTTTTGGCACAAAGATTCGCGAAGATGATGAGGTTTTGCTTTTTTGTGCAAATAATCCAAGTTTTGAGGAGGCTTATGAGCGTTTTGGTGCGAAGATATATGAATATGAATTTGAGGGAAAAATTATAAGAGAATCTAGCTTCGTCCGCGTGCTATAAATGAATATTTACTAAAGAATGCCACAATCACAACTTTAATTTTATTTCAAAGGAAACTTATGACTGATTTAGATTTACAAAAACAATTTGAACAAAATGCTAAAAAACTTGATGTTGCATTTGAACAAAATGCGTCTTTAATTGCTTATATTTTTGCATTTTTTGCTACTTTTATACCTTTGCTTGGCACATACATTGTGCGTAAAGACTTTGCAAAACAAAATATCAATAAGGCTTGTGGCATTGCACTATTCCAAGCTTTGCTTTTACTTATTTGTGCATTTATTCCATTTTTAGGTTGGTTTGTGCTTATACCTATCATTGAGGTTGTCTTTGCAGTGCTTAATATCCTCGCTGTTATTAAAGCATACAAAGCTGATACTTCTAAAAAAAGCGAATAATGAATCATTGTATTCTTGCGTGTGATGTGGGACTTAAACGTATCGGCTTAGCCACACTCAAGCAAGAAATTATCCTCCCTCTCCCTCCTATTATCCGTATTAATCGTAATCAAGCTGCAAAAGAGCTTGATAATGTTCTCAAAGAGCGCGACATACACATACTTGTCGTGGGAATGCCAAGCGGCGGGGAAGCAGAGCATAGCGATACGCAAAAGCGCATTACTCATTTTATCTCCCTTCTTAGTTTTGAGGGTGAGATTTGCTTTGTCAATGAGGACTATACAAGCTCTAATGCTTTGCAATCTCTCTCTTATATGAAAAGGCAAAATCGTGCCAAAGCCCAAAAAGATGGGCGCATAGATTCTCTAAGTGCGTGTGAAATCTTGCAACGATATATACAATCGCAAAAATCCTAAGCAAAATCCTTATAAATACAAACATCTGTGAAGACAATGGACAACTTCATTTAGAACAGGCACAAATAAAGGAAAGCAATGGTGAAAAAAACTTTTAAAATTATTTTTTGATTTTATACAAAGCTCTTTGGTTTTTCTTTACCCTCCCTGAAATAGTAGAAAAAGCAAAAGAAGAAGCAGAATTTGAAAGAAAATGGCAAAAAAAAGAGCGAGAGAAAATGGAAAGAAAAAAAGGGTATAAAATGAATGAAAATAGCACTTTTGAGGATATTATCAAGAAAAATTGTGTTATACGATTCCAACTTATCAAAGAGATTATGCGTGGAAAGCAGAAAATTTTAATGAATTATGGGAGGATTTGAAAGAAAGTATAGAATCTTTAAAGGCAAAAATAGCCCAAAATGGCATTACAAATATTTATTTAGATTGGAATTAGTCTATTCACATTACCATAGCGACAATGGCACAAACTCATTTTTCATTAAGCAAATTTTTAAAAAAAAGGTGGGTATAATGCTACTATCAAAGGCAAAAAAACACATTTTGGAGAGGGATTATACAGCACAATAGAGACAAAGTATTATATCAATAAACAAGAGTCGTTTTTCGTGTTGTAATCTTTTGAAGTTGTTGGCATAGAGTTTAATCTCGCCAATTAATGAAGTATTTTGGACAATGAAGCGCAAAAATGGGCAAAACGCCCTCAATAGAATGCTTGAGTTGTCTTAATTTCATAAAGGAGAACTTTTTGCGTATCCTTACATTTTGCACGATTATTTCAATATGTATGTATCTTAGTGCTTGTAGTGATAAGGCTGCAAGATATGTGAATGATTCTAGTGATTATACATCTTTTGGTATAGACTTGCACGATATTGATAGTGTAATAGCAAATAATACAAAATCCCTACTGCAATCAAGCTATGTAAAGGAAATGAAGTCTAAAAAACTCCTTGCTATTTCAAATATCATCAATCAAACACATGAGGATATAGATATGGAGTTTGTCAGTCGTAAGTTTGTGCGCTCTATTCGTCAAAGTAATAAATTTACCCTTACAAATGCTATTGCAGGAAGTGGCGCAACCACAGAGCAGATGATAGCCACAAGCAGAGATTTAATCAATAATCCAATGTATAATCAACACACCACGCAAGAAAATGACACATTAGAAGCACCAGAACTTGCACTAAGTGGGAGAATTATCGAGCGCAAAAAAACAATCGACAAGATTCAACGCGTGGATTATATGTTTTTATTTGTATTGACAGACTTAAAAAGCGGTAAGGTGCTATGGGATAATGAGGAGATTATCTCTAAGGTAACATCAAATACAAGTGTGCAAAATGAAAATAAATCAATAACTTGTCAAAATGCCAAAGATTGTCTTAAAAAAGACGAGTATAAGGGAGATTTGCGCACAGAGGAAAAGCACAATACAAGCAAACCTCTTGAATCTCGTATAAACATACCTCCAAATTTGCGGACAGAGGAAAAGCACAATACAAGCAAACTTCCCAAAAAACAAACAAAAAATATGATTTTAATAGGCTTTAATGTCGGCTTCGGATCTCTTCAAGGGCAAATGAATGAAGTGATTCCAACCTCATTATCTGGGTATAGTGATATTATAGGTGTTAAAGACGATGGAACATCATCAACAATTAATATACCTATAAATATTCGTGTGGGGTATTTAAGAAAAATTGCCAATTCTTATGTGGGAGCAAATATCTCATACACAAAACACTTTTCTGAGCGACTGAGCACCTCTGCTTCCTTAAATCCTTACGATTATACAGATGATATAGGGGTAAAGAGTGAGAGACTTGGCATTGAATTTATGGGTGTTTTGGGACAACTCTCCCACCCAGAAACAGGACTCTTCATTGGTGTGGGATTAAGCAAAGACATTAATTCAAGCCTTACATTTCCTATGATTCCTATGGGAAGTGGAGGAGATATAGTGAAAGATATAAACGGACTTTATATGCCTATAAGGGGTGGATATCTTGGTAGCTTTAAAAAAACAGGGCTTATGTATAGTATAGAAATGACTACGAACATTCCTCTCTTTAGCGATAGCGATTACATAAAAAGCACTTCTTTAAATGTGGGTATTTACTATCCAATCTTGTGGTAGTTTATGTATTTCTTACAATTAAGCTCTCCTTTAATCCTAAAGATTCTATAATCTTTTGCTCTAACGCTCTTTGCTCTCCATTATCTACTTCGTGGTCATAGCCTAAAATATGTAAAAATCCGTGTATAAAAAGCAGGCTTATCTCATCTTGTGTGCTATGCCCTTGCTTTTTGGCGACTTGCTCGGCAAGTTCATAGTTTATCACTACGCTTCCTAAGCATATTTTCATTTGCTTTGCTAATATGTGAGAATCTACGCCTTCACTTACATCTAAAGGGAAACTTAACACATCAGTCGTGCTATTTTTTGCTCTATGGGCGAAGTTTATCTCTCTCATATTTTGAGAATCTACTGCTAAAACTTCAAGCATATAGCACGATAAATCACGTTCAAATAAACCCAAATGTCCTATTTTATCAAGTAAATTGTAAAGATAGCCTACTTGTGTGAATGTATCCTCGTCCATATCAAGTGTAGGCATTATGCTCATTTTTGCTCCATTGAGTATAAAAATATAGTGAAGTATATCCACAAAATGATATAATTCAAACTCATTTTGTAATTTATACTCATAAGGAAATATTATGGTTGATTATGGGATTAATTTTTGGGCGAATAATGATTTTATCATTAAAGATGGCAAGGTCAAAGTCAATTTTAAACACAAACCAGCACTTATTGATATTGTCCAAGATGCAAGAGAAAAAGGATACAAAGGACCGCTATTATTGAGATTTCCACATTTAATTAAAAATCAAGTTGATAAAGTATTCAAAGCCTTTGAAAGTGCAATTAAAGAGTATTCTTATAAGGGAAAGTTTAAAGCAGTTTTTCCTCTAAAAGTAAATCAAATGCCAAATTTTGTGCTTCCTCTAGTGGAACAAAGCCAAGATAAATGCTATGGATTAGAAGCAGGGAGTAAATCAGAGCTTATTTTAGCTATGGCTTATGTTAATAAAAACGCGCCCATAACCGTCAATGGATTCAAAGATAAAGAGATGATTTCACTTGGCTTTAGCGCTGCTAATATGGGACACGATATTACGCTTACAATTGAGGGTTTAAATGAGCTAGAAACAATTATTGAAGTAGCAAAAGAATTGGGCGAACCTTACCCTAATATCGGACTTAGAATCCGCCTCCATAGTATAGGCGTAGGCATTTGGGCAAAAAGTGGGGGCATAAATTCGAAATTTGGACTTACAAGTACGGAGCTTTTAGAGGCGATTAATATGCTTGAAAAAGAGCAGCTATTACATAAATTTACAATGATTCATTTTCATATTGGCAGTCAAATGAGCGATATTTCACCTCTTAAAAAGGCTATTAGAGAAGCGGGAAATATATATGCAGAATTGCGTAAAAAAGGTGCGAAGAATCTTCAATGCGTCAATATCGGCGGTGGTTTGGCAGTAGAATACACGCAGCACGAGGGCAAAAATAGTTGCAATTATACATTGAGCGAGTTTAGCGGCGATGTGGTGTTTTCATTGCGAGAAATTGCTAAAAACAAAAAAGAACCCGAACCTGATATTCTTATAGAATCCGGACGTTTTATTGCTGCAAATCACGCTGTGCTAATCGCACCCGTGCTAGAGCTTTTTTCTCAAGAGTATGATGAAAAAGCTCTTAAACTTAAAAAACATAATCCGCCGCTTATTGAAGAGCTCTTTGACCTTTATAATAGTGTGGTGGAGAAAAACGCTATTGAATATTTGCACGATAGTCTTGATCATATGGAATCTTTGCTTACACTTTTTGATTTAGGCTATATTGACTTGCAAGATCGCTCTAATACTGAAGTGCTCGTGCATTTGATTATTAAAAAGGTCATTAAGCTTTTAAAGCATAAAAGTCATAATGAGATTCTCCAAATACAAGAGCAAGTGCAAGAGCGGTATTTGCTTAATTGTAGTTTTTTTCAGAGCCTGCCTGATTATTGGGGATTGGGGCAAAACTTTCCGGTAATGCCTCTTGATAGGCTTAATCGCCGCCCGAATAGAAGTGCGAGTTTGTGGGATATTACTTGTGATTCTGATGGGGAAATTGCTTTTAATCCTATGCAACCGCTTTTTTTGCACGATGTTGATGTAACCAAAGAAGAATACTTTTTAGGGTTTTTTCTTGTAGGAGCATATCAGGAAGTGCTAAGTATGCGACATAATCTTTTTACTCACCCTACTGAATTTAGTATTGAATTTGATGATGATCTTAATAAGGGCTACGAAATTACGCGTTTGATTGAAGCTCAAACGAGTTTAGATGTGCTTGATGATTTAGATTATGATACCAAAGAGATTGAGCGCCGCTTAAAACAGCATATTGAAGAAAATCAGAATCTTGATGAAGAAGGCAAAAAAGAAATGCTTGGACAACTTTATGTAATGCTAAGTGAAAATAGTTATCTACGCACTATTGCTACCAAAGGGAGAGAATAATGACTTTGTGGGGCATTATCAAAGAGGATTTTAGTATTATTAAACAAAAAGATCCAGCACTTAATAGCAGCGTGGAGTTATTTTTTAATTATCCGGGTTTAATTGCATTGGTGCATTATCGTATAGCTCATCGCTTTCATAAGGCTGGATTTAAAATATTAGCGCGTATTTTGATGGGACTTACAGGTTTTATAACAAATGTTGATATTCACCCTGCAGCTATAATAGGTAGGCGCGTATTTATTGACCACGCTACGGGTGTAGTCATTGGCGAGACTGCGGAAGTGGGTAATGATGTGATGATATACCAAGGTGTTACACTCGGAGGCACGAGCCTTGATAAAGTCAAGCGTCACCCTACGATAGAAGATGGCGTAGTCATAGGGGCAGGTGCAAAGATTTTAGGAAATATTAGAATTGGTGCAAATGCGAAAATCGGTGCAAATTCTGTTGTGATTAAAGATGTGCCACAAGATTGCACTGCAGTTGGAATCCCAGCAAGAGTTATTGTCAAAGGACGAGCACAAGGTATAAATGCGATTAATAAGTTACCTGATATTGATAGGGCATTGTTTGAATATCTCTTTAAACGCATACAAATTCTAGAATCCACTCAAGATGAGCAAAACTGCACTAAGCTCAAAGCAGAGCTTCAAAGCCTTGATGAAATCTATGCACATTTCTTGCAAAGCTTAAAAGGATAATTTAGGTTTTTATGGTTGGAAAAGAAAAATATCAAATGGATAATTTTTACCACTATTTTTAAGCTCTAAATATACATCAATAAGTTTATATTCACCTTTAGCGTGAGAGCGATGCCTTTCTTTTGCTTTATCAATCATTTCAAGTTCAAAAAGCACATAAAAGAATGCCATTTCTGCCTTTTCATCATTATCTGCGCATTCTTCAAAAAATTTAATCCATTCATCAGGTGTGAGCACACCTTTGCTTTCTCGTGCATATTGAATATATTCCATCTCATCGCTCCCTACATTTTTGAGGGCTTCTCTCATATTTTTAACATTAATCGTTTGAGGATATTTCAAATAGATTCTAAACATTTCTTGTGCAAGCGCTTTATCAATACTAAGATGAGGGAGTTGAGAGAGAAGTTTATCAAGCTCTTTTGGTTCAGCGTGTTTTAGAATCTCAAGCACAGCGTGTCGTTTAAGCTCATCGGGATATTCTTCGCCTAATACATTAAATCCAAATTTATAATTTGCATTGATTTTATTTTTGAGGTTTTGAATATTAAATTTATTTTCGCGGTTTAAATGGTAGCTTTTGAGCTCTACGACTTTGCCACTCATTACATCTTTGTAATTTTCAAATAATGTATCAATTTTGCGATTAAAACTTTCCATAGAATCTAATCGTGGCTTAAGATAGAATCTCTGCAATATTTTAGAGAGGTCGCCAAAGGCTTTGCGTTTATAAACACGATTTTTTATGGGCTGATTGAGAGCCTGCTCGTTAATTTGGGTAAGAAGCTTGTCATAATCATTTTTGCGGTGATAATCCTCTATCACATCTTTTGCCCACGCTGAAGCAAAAAATACTAAAGTTGCTACGAAAAATACAAATACAATGCTCATAATCCATACTGCCACGGGCAAAGTAATATTCATTGAGCTAAAGGGAAGTGTATAAGTGTAGTTTTGGGGCTGCAGACTATAAAGATAAAGTCCGCACACTAACATAAACACTATTGAAAAAATAACATAATACTTTAATTTCATTATCGCTCCTTTTTTTGAGTTTGTTCAAAAAGCTCACGGCAATTTATACAATATTTTGCGTGAGGTTTAACCTTAAGGCGTTCTACATCAATTTCATCATCACACATTTCACACACTCCAAATGTGCCATCTTTAATTTTTTGCAAAGCGTTGCGAATATCTTTTATTTCATCTTTATATAAATCAATCATACCCATTTCAAGATTGCCTTGCAAACCTGCACCTACAATATCGCCCTCGTCTTTATGATGAGCATCTTGAATATTTTTGATACGCGTATTTTTGCTATCAATATTGTCGCAAAGCTTACTTAAACGTTCATTGAGAAGTATCTCAAAAAAAGTATAATCAATCATAAATCCTCCTTATTTGTGGTATGGGTGAGAATGCAAAATACTTAATGCCCGATAGATTTGTTCACATAGCACAAGTTTAGCGATTTTGTGGCTAAAAGTCATTGCGCTTAAACTCACGCTTTTACCTAATTGCACGAATGATTCTTCAAAGCCAAAAGCTCCACCAATAAAAAATTGGACAATATGTTGAGATTCTATGAGTTTAGCAAAACTTTGAGAATCATAATTGTGTCCTGTTGGGTGTAAAATGAGATTTAACGCAGTAGGAAGTGCAATATAGGGGAGAAAAGTTTGTGTGTAAGATTGCTGCGCTTTTGCACTTGAGATTTTTTGAGCTTTAAGCACAGCTTGAGGAAGTAAATTTAAAATTTTTATTTCTACACCAAATTGCTTACATTGCATACATAGCTCCTCTAGTAATGCCTGGTATTTTGCATCTTTTTTAGCTATAGAATAGATGTTGATTTGCATAATTTGGATTAAGCATTTTGCTTATATCACTTAAAGTTTGTTTTAAATCTTTACGATGCACCACCATATCAATAAGTCCGTGTTCAAGCAAAAACTCCGCTGTTTGAAATCCCTCTGGCAAATCTGCACCAATAGTTTGTTTAATCACGCGGGGTCCTGCAAATCCGATGATTGCACCCGGCTCTGCAATAATAATATCTCCTAAGAATGCAAATGATGCGCTTACTCCACCAAATGTTGGGTCAAGTAGCACGGAAATAAAAGGTAGTTTTGCTTCAGAGAGCTTATTTAGCGCAGCAGAGGTTTTTGCCATTTGCATAAGAGAAAAAGTAGATTCTTGCATACGCGCTCCACCACTTGTAGAGAGAATCACAAGCGTTTGCTTTTTAGCAACTGCCCTATCAATGGCTCGCACAATTTTTTCACCTTCCACAGAGCCTAAAGAACCACCCATAAAGGCAAAATCAAAAAGCACAAGTTGCATTTCTATTCCTCCAACAAGTGCTTCTCCTGCAATTACCGAACTTGCCCGACCTGTCTTTTCCTCACTTTCTTGAATACGCTTTTTGTAGCTTTTTTTATCCACAAATTCAAGTGGGTCAATAGGGCGCAAATCTTTATCAATTTCAATGAAAGTATCCTTATCACAAAGCATTTCTATACGTTCTTGTGCGGAGATTCTGAAATGATAGTTGCATTTAGGACAGATATGAGATTGTGAAAATACTTCTTTATAATACATCATTGCATTACAGCTAGGACATTTTAGCCAATGATTAGGGGCATCAATTTTTGTTCCCGTCTCTTTATTTTCTTCTTTTTTTGCTTTAAATAAATCACTCAAGCCCATTTTTATCCTTTATGAGTTATTAAAAATTTGTGAATAATATCAAAAATATGTTTATCTTTACTTATAAGTGTAAAATTGTTTGTGCGTAAATGGTGTAATTTATCACACAAAAACAATCCAGCTTTACTATCGAACTTGCGAATATTGCCAAGAAAAAGCATAAAATTTGCCTCATAAGATTTTGCCATAGAAAGTGCACTTGCTCCTAAAGAGCGGAATTTTAAATGATTTTCGTAAAGCAATGTGGCAAAGCTAGGATTGCAGTAAGCTTTTTCAAAAATGCCACATTTGCCTAAAGGTGTAGAAACGAGTGGCATAAAACTAAGTTCTCCTTGGCGCATATAGGATTCTATATAGAATCTGAAGGGTTTATCTCCAAGGTGAGCAAAGCCTTCTTTGGTGCAAAAGTTAAATATCACTGCTTCTTTAACCTTGACATTTGCATCGCATAAGGCGAGAGATGAACCATAATAAGGAATATGTGAGAGGAAATTATCGCTCCCATCAAGTGGGTCAAGCACGATGCAATCATTTCCTGCACCATTAATAAAACCGCTTTCTTCAGAATCTATATTCGCTAAAGAGATGAGATGTTCTGTGTAAATCTTTTCACTGAGTAAATCGGCACCAATGCTTTTATCGCCTCCAGCACCAAAATTATGTGTAACATAGAGTGCTTGATTTTTCTCTTGTAAAGCAAGAATGATTTTATGTGTGGCTAAAATTGCCTTGTGCAAAAACTCGCTCAATACTTACCTCATCACTTATGAATTTAGGTTAGAATTATGCTCTGAATTTTCTTAAATTAAGGATAGAAGTGCAAGGCTATATTTTAGATATGCAAAAAATGCGCACAGAAGATATGATTGTGAAGATTCTCACTCCCACGCATATAAAAACGCTTTATAGATTCTATGGTGTGCGCCATAGTATTATTAATCTAGGGCGCAAAATTGATTTTGAAGAAGAAAGTCAAATAGGTTTTTTACCAAAACTTAAGCATATCCTGCATCTAGCATACAAGTGGGAGCTTGAAAATGAACGCTATTATATATGGCAACATTTCATTAAGCTTTTACATAGGCATTTATTTGATGTCTATGATATTGATGAGTTTTATTTTCAACTTCTTGAAGAAGGTGCACAAAAGATTCATTTTCAGAATCCTAAACGCGTAGTTCTTGAAATGTATGCTAAACTGCTTTATTTTGAAGGCAGGGCACATCAAGATATACAACATACGCGAGTATGCTTTGTATGTCAAGAATCGCTTACAAAAGATATTGCTTTAGGGAGAGCATTTCTTTTTGCACATCAATCTTGTATAGGTGGCAAAACATTTTGCGCAGAGCAAATTTTGTATTTTTTGCAAAAACAGAGCACAATTTTGCTTGAGAATCCAGAAATTGATGAATTATGGGAAATTTTGGGACTCGGATTGTAAGTTTTAACTTTAATTAAACTTAATTAAGAATATTCAAGTTTAATTGGCTTATAATTGCAATGCGTTTAACGCACATCTTAAAATTAAAATATCCAAAAAAGGAGGCACCATTATGTCATACGCAAGTAATGTTCTTAACAAACTTAAGGAACAATATCCTTCACAAACGCTTTTTCATCAAGCTGTGGCGGAAGTTTTTGAATCTCTAGAACCGGCTCTTCAAAAGGATAAGAAATATGAAACTTATGCGATACTTGAGCGTCTCACAATACCAGATAGAGAAATCCATTTTCGTGTAAGTTGGACTGATGATAATGGTAAAATCCAAACAAACCGAGCTTATCGTATTGAATTTAATGCTGCTATTGGACCATATAAAGGTGGTTTGCGTTTTCACCCAAGTGTAAATGAAGGTGTAATTAAATTTTTAGGATTTGAGCAGATTCTAAAAAACTCTCTTACAACTCTCGCTATGGGAGGTGGTAAGGGCGGAAGTGATTTTGACCCAAAAGGAAAGAGTGAAGGCGAGATAATGCGATTTTGTCAAGCTTTTATGAATGAGCTTTATCGTCATATCGGTGCAACCACTGATGTTCCAGCAGGAGATATTGGCGTAGGTGGTAGAGAAATAGGCTATCTTTTTGGACAATATCGTAAATTAACAAACTGCTTTGAAGGTGTCTTTACAGGTAAGGCAATTCCTTGGGGCGGAAGTCTTGTGCGCACGGAAGCAACAGGTTATGGTTGTGTATATTTTGCTCAAGAAATGCTTAAAGATAGAGGTGAAAGTTTAGAGGGCAAAGTTTGTAGCGTTTCAGGTGCGGGTAATGTTGCTATTTATACGATTGAAAAACTCCTTCAGCTTGGAGCAATTCCTGTTACTGCAAGTGATTCTCAAGGTATGATTTATGATAAAGAGGGTATTGATTTAGCATTACTCAAAGAAGTCAAAGAAATCAAACGTTTAACACTTGCAGAATATGCAAAAGCAAGACCTCAAGCGGTTTATACAAAAGTGGCTGATTATCCAAAAGATAGCAATCCTGTATGGGCTATCCCTTGTTTTGCGGCATTCCCAAGTGCAACACAAAATGAACTCAATGGGAATGATGCTAAAACACTTCTTGCGAATGGTTGCAAATGTGTCAGTGAAGGTGCAAATATGCCTTCAACCATTGAAGCTGTTCATCAATTTCTTGATGCAAAAATCTGCTATGGACCAGGTAAGGCTGCAAATGCAGGTGGTGTAGCGGTAAGTGGTTTAGAAATGGCACAAAATGCAAGTATGAATCCGTGGACTTTTGAAGTTGTGGATAAACGCTTACATACTATTATGGAAAGCATTTATGCAAATGCAAGTGAAACTGCAAAAGAATTTGGTGAGCCTACAAACTTAGTGCTTGGTGCAAATATTGCAGGATTCCGCAAGGTTGCTGGAGCAATGATAGACCAAGGTGTGATTTAATTTGGCATTGAGTTACAATCCTAATAAAGAAGTTGAGTATTCTAAAGATGCGCAACTTCTTTTCTTAATTTCTAGCGATGAATATTAATGTATTTGTGCACATACAAGTGCCTTTTTACACAATGAAGAAAGAGGCTTATTTTGTAAGTCTTGCAATGTGAAAAAGGTAATCTCTTCTTTTTTTTGATATGTGGAAATATGTATCAAATCTTCAAAAGATATATGGTAGATTGTAGCAGTGATGGCGTATTTTGTATAGTGATGTTTGTATTCACCGCATTTTGTGCCATAAGTTTTGGCTTCCTCTTCGGAGAGACAAGGAAGATTATAAAGTCCTCTATAAAGATTCTGTGTGGAACGCAATAGTCCAATTTCAGTCTTGTTGTTTATATTTTGGGAGATGCAAAGAGCAAGGTGGAGATGCAAAGGCTGGAGCTGCGATTTTTTGGGCGTAGGATAAAGTTCTGGAGTGATTTGCCCTTCACATAATTGTTGCAATGGGCAAATAAGGCAAGAGGGCGATTTGGGTGTGCAAATCATTGCGCCTATATCAAGTAGTGCTTGATTGTAATCAAAGCTATATTTTGGCTCTAAAAGTATCCAAGCAAGTTCCTCTAATGATTTTTGTGTAGGTGAGGAGAGCGCAAAAATACGACAAAATACACGCCGAATGTTCCCATCAACAAATGCTACATTTTGCCTTAACCCAAAGCATAAAATTGCTCCAGCACTATATGCGCCTATGCCTGGTAGGCTTATGAGTTCTGCATAAGTATGTGGTAGAGTATTATTGAATCTTTGACAACAAATGCGAGCACTTTTTTGCATATTTCTTACCCGTGTATAGTAACCTAATCCTTCCCAAAGTTTAAGTAGAGATTCTTCTTGTGCATTTGCAAGAGAAGTAAGCGTAGGAAATGCTGTCATAAAAGGCATATAGTAATGCTCTAATACTCTTTTGACTTGCGTTTGTTGTAGCATAATCTCACTTACATACACTCCATATGGAGCATTTTTTCCACTTAAATTTCGCCACGGAAGATATACTCTGCCGTGTTTTTTATACCAATTAAGAATATTTTCTCGCCAAGTTTGTGCTATATGAATGGCTTTATCGTGTGGTTGTAATATTTTCATAATATAAATTATAGCTTAATATTTAAAAATGAGTAAAAATATCAAAAAATAAACTAATATTTTACTTGTTTGCCTTACAAATAAGTAATTTTTATTAAGAAGTGTGATACAATTTTTACACAAAATTTTACATTTTAAGGTATGGCTATGAAACCCAAGATTCTAATTGTTGGCGGGGGGTATGGGGGCTTACGCACAGCCATTACGCTTCAAGAGCAGCTCAAAGTTGATGCAGATGTTACACTTATTAGTAAGCACGATTACCACTATCAAACGACACTTTTACACAAGGTTGCTATCGGCACACTAAGTGCGCGTAAGTCGCGAGTTTATTTTCGCAAGATTCTTGATTTGCAAAAAGTGCATTTTATCAAAGATAAGATTTTATCATTTGAACCAGAATCTAAGCGTGTTATTGGTAATGGCGGAGCGTATGAATATGATTATTTAGTCATCGCACTTGGATTTAAGCCCGATGATTTTGGAATTAAGGGTGTAGAGGAGTATGCCCACAAACTTTCCTCACTCAATGCTGCACTCAAACTTGATAAGCTTATTGAGTATAGATTCAAAGAATATTGCCATACTAAAAATGCTGATGATTTAAGTGTTATCGTATGTGGCACAGGTTTTACAGGTATTGAATTTGCGGCTGAACTTGGTTCTAGGCTTGATGACCTTTGTCTTATTGGTGGGATTCCACGCGATGTGCCTAAAGTTACTTGTATCGGCAGAAGTGATAGAATCCTACCTATGTTTAGCAAAAAAGGAAGTGCATTGGCTCAAAAGAAGCTTGAAGCTTTTGGTGTGGAAGTGATTTGTGGAGGCGATGTGCAAGAATGCCGCAGTGATGGCGTGATGATCAAGCATAATGGAGAGATAAAGCATATTAAGGGCAATACTATTTTATGGAGTGCAGGTGTTAAGGGCAATGATAGCCTAGAGCGTTCTTGTTTTGAGACTACAAAAGGGCGCATTAAAGTTGATCCTTATTTACGATGCCCACAATATGAGAATATTTATGTAGTAGGTGATTGTGCAATCTCTGCTTCACGTGATGCTATTCACGCTCCAACAGCACAGCTTGCAGCTCAAATGGGAGATTATGTAGGCAAAAGCCTTATAAAAATTCTCAATAATAAGCCCCAAAAAAAAGTATTTGCATTTAAACATCGTGGCACGGTGTGTTCTATTGGGCATACTGATGGAGTGGGCATTATTTATAAAAAGAGCATTAGTGGCGAAGTTGCTGCATTTTTGAAGAATTTTATTGAAAATAAATGGCTTTTTGGTATTGGTGGGGCAGAGCTTGTATTTAAAAAGGGGCAATTCCGCTATCGCACGAGTAATTAGATTAATGTAAAAGTCTAAAGTTTATGAGTGCAGTGCCATATTAAAGATTCTAAGATAAAATTTGTAGCTTCTAAATAGGATTAGCCAATTAATACGAGAAAAAGACGGAGCATATTTGAGATTATTTGTTTTGTATTGCTTTTAGACGATGAAAAGATTCCACAAATTTTTAATTAATACTACAATTATGTTCAGAAAAAATTAAAGCAATTCTTAAGGATAAATGATGAGTAAAGATTTGCAAGATATTATTAAAAGCAAATTTCGCAAAAAAAAGCTTTTTAATACGCGTTTAAAAATTGATGGCTTAGAGCTTTTGTCTATGATAGAATCTCAAAGTATTGACTTATGTTTTTTTGACCCGCAATATCGAGGAGTATTAGATAAAATGAAATATGGCAATGAAGGTGAGCGGCAAAGAGGTAGAGCAAATCTAATGCAAATGAGCGAGGAAAATATTATACATTTTTTACAAGAGATTGCTCGTGTGCTTAAATTAAGTAAATATTTAATGCTGTGGATTGATAAGTTTCATTTATGTGAGGGGATTCATCAATGGCTTAAAAATACAAATTTGCAAATTGTAGATTTGATTACTTGGGATAAACAAAAAATGGGTATGGGCTATCGCACTAGGCGACAAAGTGAATATTTGCTCATTTTGCAAAAAAAACCGCTCAAAGCGAAAGGCACTTGGGAGAGAAAAAATATCCGTGATATATGGAGTGAAAAAATCCCATCAGATTCTATAAAAATTCATCCTCATACAAAGCCAAAGGGTTTACAAAGTGCGCTTATAGAATCTTGCACCAAAGTAGGCGAAGTGGTGCTTGATCCAGCAAGCGGTAGTTTTAGCGTATTAGAGTGTTGCAGAGAATTAAACCGGCATTTTATAGGGAGTAATTTATAAGTCTTTTCTAAAATCATTTTTTTATGTTAGAATCCGCTATTTATGGATATGAGCTAAAAAGGGACTTTAAATGATAAGCTATAAAGATTCTGGAGTGAATATTGATGAGGGGAATGCCCTTGTAGAAGGCTTAAAGCCTCTTGTAAAATCTACATTTGATAAAAATGTAATAGGCGGAATAGGCTCCTTTGCTGGGGCATATGCGCTACCAAGTGGATATAAAAATCCCGTGATTTTAGGTGCAACTGATGGTGTAGGAACAAAATTGCGCCTTGCGATTGATGCGCAAAAGTTTGATAATATAGGTGTTGATTTGGTGGCAATGTGTGTGAATGATTTGATTTGCAACTTTGCTCTGCCTTTGTTTTTTCTTGATTATTATGCTACTGGAAAGCTTGATAAAGATATTGCCCTAAAAGTAATTAGTGGCATAGTAGAGGGCTGCAAACAAGCTCAATGTGCTCTTATTGGTGGAGAAAGTGCAGAAATGTCGAGTATGTATGCAAAAGATGATTTTGATTTGGCAGGATTTGCAGTAGGTATTGCTGAGAGAGATGAGGTAGAAATACAGCGTGTTCAAGTAGGTGATGTTCTTATTGCTTTGCCAAGCAGCGGAATTCATAGTAATGGTTACTCGCTTGTGCGCAAAGTGCTTTTTGAAAAGCTTAAAATGTCTTTTGAGCAGGATTTTGAGGGACAAATGATTATTGATACGCTTCTTACACCTACGCGAATTTATACACCGCTTTTTAGGCATATATATGCTTCTCCATTGCGCCCATATCTGCACGGATTAGCGCATATTACAGGTGGAGGTATTATAGAGAATCTACCTCGTATATTGCCCCCTCAATTAGGGGCAAAAATACGCGCAGATTCACTCCAAGTGCCACCGATTTTTACACTTATTGGACGATATGTGGAAAAAAATGAAATGTATCGCACCTTTAATATGGGAGTTGGTATGATTCTTGCTGTAGATAAGACCAAAGTAGATGAAATACTGCGCCTTAATCATACTTTTCACGGGTATATCATTGGTGAGGTATGTGGCGATGAGGGTATATATTTTAATTAAAATTACAAAGGATATATGTTGAATGCACGGACTTTTTTTAAACTTTATTCGCTTCCTTTTTTAATTATTTTATTTGGGTTGGGGGTATATGCTGGAATTGTTGTGCTTATGACCCAAAAAAACTTTATAACTATTAAAGATAATGTATCAAGCACACCAACACAAGAGACATCTTTAAATAAAGAATCTCCCCAAATAGTAGATTCAACATCAAATACTCTTAGCAATGAAGAAGGAGAAGAGCAACCTATTTTGCAAAATACAGATTCGCTCGCACAAAATATTCGCGAGCCTGAAAATCTATTAATTGATAATGAATCTCCCATAGAATCACCAACAAATAATACACAAATAGCAACTTTGGAAGATCCACAAGTATCTGCTCTTCCTCCTGAATCCAATGTGCAAACACATCGTTATGCTAAGTATCGCTCTAATATCCACAAAGCACCTTCCTTAGAATCTGCAGTTATTTCTTATGTGGATGTAGGAGAAGTATTAGACATACTTGATACACAAAATGGGTGGAGTAAAGTAAAAAATGCTCGTGGTATAGAGGGTTATATTGCATCTCGTTTGCTTGGTGAATCTTTCAAGCAGTCCAAAGGAGAAGCATATATTGTTTTGGCAGATGTGCTTAGAGTTCGTGCTGCTCCGGATTTACAAGCAACAGTTATTGGACATCTAAACTATAATAACCATACTTTTGTGCTTGAAATTCAAGAAGAATGGGCAAAGATTTTGCTTTCAAATGGGCAATATGGTTATGTTTCGTCTCATTATATTGTTAAAGAAGGTGCAAACTAGCTATGCTTGGTTTTTTTGCTGTTTATGGCAATCCTATCACGCATTCTAAATCCCCTTTTTTGCATAATTACGCCTTTACAAAACTTGGCTTAAGTGGCTATTATAGTCGTATTTTGCTTGATAAAGGTACAAACCTTCGCCAAAATTTTCTTTCAAATGGCTTAAGTGGAGCAAATATTACTTTACCCTTTAAAGAAGAAGCTTTTAATCAATGTGATGAGGTGCGCGGAGTAGCCCAAAATATTGGCGCTTGTAATACTTGGGTGCTTGAGGACAAAAATCATCTTGTTGGTTATAATACAGATGCGCAAGGATTCTATGAGTGCATTAAAGAATACAAGATTAAAAATGCCCTTATCATTGGCGCAGGTGGTTCAGCTAAGGCAGTAGCGATGATACTTCAATCTCATAATATTCCAACAACGCTTATTAATCGCTCCGTGCAAAATCTTAGCTTTTTTGTTCATAAAGGTTTTGAATGCTATGTAAACAGTGAATTTAAACCCACTTGTAGTTATGATATTCTTATTAATACTACAAGTGCAGGGCTTAATGATAATCTATTGCCTTGTGATGAATCACAACTTAAAGAACTCTGCTCTTGTGGTAAATATGCATTTGACCTTATTTATGGGAAATGCACACCTTTTCTTGCTTTAGCTCAATCATTCCATCTTAGTTGTAGTGATGGAAAAGAAATGCTTATAAATCAAGCGGCTCTTTCATTTGAGCTTTTTTGCAAACAAAAATATAACAAAGGCAATTTAGAGATACAACGTATTGCATCGTTTATGAATGAGATTTTATAGAAAGCCTACGAATTTATGTTATAATGTATATTTAAGATTTAATCAAGGAGAGAAAATGCGTATTGATGATGCGCTTTTAAGCAAGCTTGAACGACTATCTATGCTCCATATTGATGAGAATAAGCGTGATGATATGCAGACACAATTAAGCGAGATTCTTGGATTTGTAGAGAATATTGCTGCTGTTGAGGTGCCACAAGAATGCTTTGAGGATTCGCTTAAGAATCCATTAAGGGCAGATGAGCCACAAGATTCTCATATTGCACAAGATGTGCTTACTCACGCTCCAAATGCACAAGATAACTTTTTTATCGTCCCCAAAATCATTGAATGACAATTAATCTTGACAAAATAAAAATTCCAGATGATTGGAAGCAACTCCTTGCTAGCGAGTTTTTAAGCCCTTATTTTGCAGATATTAAAACGCATTATTTGAATGCACTTCAAAACAAAGAAATGATATATCCAAAACCCCATCAGATTTTTGCTGCTTTTAACCTTACACCTCTTTCTTCTCTTAAGGTTGTAATACTTGGACAAGACCCTTACCACGGCAGTGGCATTATTGAAGGCGTAGAAACTCCTCAAGCAATGGGCTTAAGTTTTAGTGTGCCTCGGGGTATGCCTACCCCACCTTCTTTGAAAAATATTTATGCAGAACTTTCTCAGAGCCTACATATCACACCACCGACACACGGAGACTTGAGTGGTTGGGCAAGGCAAGGTGTTTTATTACTCAATGCAATTTTGAGTGTTCGGGCAAATGCACCTGCTTCACATAAGCATTTTGGGTGGGAATATTTTAGCGATGGTGTGATAAGGGCATTATCGGCGCACAAAGAACATTTGGTGTTTATGCTATGGGGTAATTATGCAAAGAAAAAAGCACCACTTATTGATGCCTCTAAACATAAAATTATCACTGCACCTCACCCTAGTCCTTTAGCACGTGGCTTTGTAGGGAGCAATGTATTTCTTCAGGCTAATATTTATCTTCAAGAGCACGCTAAAGAACCCATTGCGTGGGAGAAACTTTAGTCAGACTTAATCTCGTAAGTACTCATTTGTGGCTTGCAAAGCCAAATCGCTTAAAATTTTTGCTAATTCGCGTCTTTCGTGCACTATACCATATATGCCTTGGGTTTTCATTTGAGATTCAAAAGCAGAATTTTTAGTTTTAAGGATAATCTTACACAAAGGCGCAATAGAGAGAATCTCTTGATAAACGTGTTGGACTACTTCAATAGAATCTATTGCTATAATAACAGCTGCACATTGCTCTATACCCAATTGTTCAAGTATGCGCCTACGAGTAATATTTCCATAAATCACATTATCATCATTTTTAATGCCTCTTTCTACTTTATTATAATCCTTATCTACGGCAATATAGCGCACATCACAACCTTTGAAATATTCTAGAATCTTGCGTCCAAGCTCTCCATATCCACATACAATAATATGTCCTTCAAGTCCTGCTTCCTTATGGTGTGACTCTTGTAGTGTTTCTTCTTCTTCATTATTTTTTGTTGTTTGAAATATATGTAATGGGTGCATATAACGTAAGAAAAAATCAGTTACTTTATCAAGCCTATCAAGGATAAAGGGTGTGGCAATCATAGAAAAAATTACCATTAAAGTGAGGAATTGATAAATTTCTTCAGGTGTGATATTTGCAAAAATCGCTTCGCCAAAAATGGCTTTTAAAATTCCACCATCAAGGGTGAGATTAAGGATTTTATGCTGACTTGCAAGGAGGAAAATTGCGAATGAAAATTCCCCAATTTGTGCGAGTGAGAGGGCAATGCGCATACCAATCCTTTGTCCTTTAAAAAAGAGCAGAAAAAGATACATAAGAAGTGTTTTTGCTCCCATCATTAATGCAACTAGAATCACGATAATTACAAAGTGTTCAAGTAAAAATATCACATCAACTTGCATTCCCACAGTGATAAAAAATATGCCCAAAAGTATGTCGCGAAAATGCACTAAAACTGAAGAAACTTGATATTTATAAGGTGTATTCGAGATAATCATACCTGCCAAAAACGCTCCAAGAGTAAGAGAGAAGCCAAAAGATTTGCTTATATATGCTGCACCTAATACTATAAGAAATACTGCTCCAACGAAGATCTCATCAGTTTTCATATTTGCAGAAAAACGTAGAAATACCTTTGCTACGATTCGCCCAGGCAATACAAGGACAATGAGAAGAATAATAGCAGAAAGAAATGTAGTCAGTATAAGTGCCCATAAATGAGAATCCTTATCGCTTAAGAGTTTAATCATTAGTAAAATAGGGATAACTGCAATGTCTTGAAAAATCAAGATTCCTATTGAGGCTGTGCCATAAGGTGTTTTGGTTTGATTACTTTCATTGAGAAATTTAAGCACGATTGCTGTTGAAGAGAGACTTACTGCACTTGCTATAATGATAGAAGTAGCAAAGTTAAACCCTAGAAAGTAAAAGCATACAACAAAGAAAAAAGCGATTGAAATTCCTATTTGCATTCCGCCAAATACTAGCACCTCTTGTTTCATTGCCGTGATACTTTTGAAGCTAAAATCTAACCCAATCATAAACATCAAAAATACAATACCAAGTTCGGCAATACTATTAAGACTTTCAGAATCTTCTAACGCGAATCCAAAAATATATGCACTAAGAACACCTGTGATAATGTATCCAATGATTGTTGGAATTTTAAGCCGACTAAGGATAATGCCTGAAATAACAGCCATAGCTAATACGCATAAAATAATAAAATATGGATCGATAGCACACCTCGCACATAGATTTAAAGATTGTTAGACTTAATTATATACAATGAAAGTATCAAAATGTAATACTTAAGCTTATTATTTTTTAATAATTGAACTTAAGGTTGTGAGTGGGACAATAAAGGTTGATAGAGTGATAAAGATTCTTATATTTGTGGGGGTTATTTTTGTTGTTTTAAGTCTAATGAAATTGTATATATACAAACGATTTATGTGTCATAGTGTTGTATTTGAACGACATAAAAAAATAGGTATTGCCTTGCTTGTGGCATTAGGAATCGGAGAAATCTCTTTATTTATTATAAGAGATTCGACTTTTACACTTACGCCATACATTATAGTTAGTTCGTGCATAGTTTTTACTTATTGTTTTTTTATGGCAGTTTTGTGTGTAGATGTATTAAAAATAGCTCTGCGATTTTTAAAACGTATTTTGGCAAATAAAATACCACTTTCATTTTTAGATTCTCAACAATGCTTTGAAAACTCATATCAAAAAGTCAATACAAATACACCAATCATAGCCCCATCTCTTGAATCCCCTTATTCATCATCGCGCCGCATCTTTTTAAAAATGCTTTTTGATTTAAGTATAGCAGCTTTATTTGTAATTTTTAGCGTTAGAAGTTTTACAAATGCTCTTTTGCCGCCGCCTATTAAAGAAGTATATATTAAAGTCCCAAATTTGCGTAACAAAAAGACTATTGCAATGATTACTGATGTGCATATAGGGAAAGCTTTAGGTGGAGCATTTCTCTTAAAAGTTGTAGAAAAAATTAATGCGCTTAATGCTGATATTGTAGTGATTGTGGGTGATTTGGTGGATAATAAGATAGGAGAGGTTAAAGTAGATTTAAACCCACTCAAAAATTTGCAGAGCAAAGAGGGCGTATATTATGTTGCAGGCAATCACGAATATTATCACGGCATAGATGATATTTTGGCATATTTGCATACATTGAATCTTACAATTTTGCATAATAAAAATATTGAGTTAGAAGATTTAAATCTCGCTGGAGTAAGTGATTTAGCAGGATTGCGTTTTAATCATTTAAAACCAGATTTAGAATCTGCAAAAAAAGGTATAAATCCGCATAAACCAAGTATTCTCCTTGCACATCAGCCTAAATTTGTACGTTCAAATGATGTAAGCGATTTTGATGTAGTGTTATGTGGGCATACACACGCAGGACAAGTATTTCCATTGTCATTTTTTGTATGGCTAGACCAGCATTATGTGTATGGATTGTATGAATTACCACAACGCAAAGTTTTTGCAGATAGTGCGTTTTTGCCTAAGAAAACACAGCTTTATGTAAGTAGTGGAGTAGGATTTTGGGGACCTGCTATTCGTTTTCTGGCACCAAGTGAAATTGTATGCTTAAGGCTTGAGTAGAGTTGGAGGTATTATTTTAAATAATCTTACTCTTTTGTATTACAATCGCCCAAATAAACAAGTAAGGATAAAAATGAGTATAGAGATTTTAATCATTCTTGGTTGTGTAAGTGGCGTGGCTGCTGGATTTTTTGGCATAGGTGGGGGGGTGATTATCGTCCCTTGTTTGCTTTTGCTTGGTATGCAAATGGAATATGCCATTGGTATTTCAATAATGCAAATGATATTTTCCTCTGCATTTGGCTCACTCATTAATATTTTCCAAAAAAAGCTTAATATTCACGATGGTGTATTTGTGGGCTTAGGAGGTCTTATAGGAGCGGCTTTTAGCGGGGTAATTGTTGATACACTTTCCTCTCAAATCCTTCTTTTACTTTTTTTGCTTCTTTCTTGTATAAGTTTTTACAAATATGCTTTTGATGTAAAGACTACTGCTAATCCTACACCACCTATTACAAACCCATTTAAACAAAAAGTTCTTATGATTATTGCTGGTTTTCTCACCGGGATTTTTGCTGTGAGTTTGGGTGTGGGCGGAGGGCTTATCCTTGCGCCTATCCTTGCATATTATCTCGGATTTGATTCTAAAAAAGTAGTGCCCATTTCACTTTTTTTCATTATTTTTGCTTCTGTATCAGGGAGCATTTCACTTGCTGCCCACGATTTAATTGATTTTCAATCAGGCTTAATTGTTGGACTTTCATCAATGTTTGGTGTAGCTTGTGGCATTTATCTTATGAACAAGGTTACATTGAGTAACCATCGTTATGCACTTATTGGTATTTACGCATTGTCTATTATATTGACATTGTGGAAAGTTACTCAAAGTTTTGATTTAAGTATTTAATAATCATTTTATAAATTAATAATTATTATTAATTTATATTTAAGATTTTTTATATTAAAATAAGACTTGTTTTTAAAATATGCTTTCTAACAAAAATCAGAGATATAGAGAATCTGGGTGATTTTGGTAGGGTTGGGCGGGTTAGAAGCATCTTTTCCTTCCTTATTTGTTGTTTGATTGCATAAATAGGCTACCTTAAACAAAACAGGTAGCTTCTGTGCAATATTTATATACAAATCTTCAAAGGAGAATTTTATGAATTATCGTATTATTGAACATATGAATGAACATCACAAAAATGAACTTATTGCTTTATGTAAAAAGTATGGCGACTTGAGTGTTTTAAAAAATAATAAAATACAAAATGTTTCCCTTGTAAATGTGGATTTTGAGGGCTTAGATATTATCTATAATGATAATATGTCTTTGCGCGTAGAGTTTCCAAAAAAAGCAGATGAACACACGCTTAAAGATGCAATTATTACATTATGTCAAGGGGCAAAAACATCTGATATGTGTATGATAAGTGATGAAATTGCTCAATTTAAAAAGGAATTTGGTTCTATTTTGATTGCAAGTATTGATAAAGAAGGCAACGCAATTTGTTCCTATGCACCTCTTATGCAGATAGAAAATAGGGCTTATATTTATATTAGCGAAGTTGCTGAGCATTTCCATAGCATTACCGCTAATCCTTCTAAAATTGAAGTAATGTTTTTAGAAGATGAATGCAAGGCAAAATCTGTGATTTTGCGCAAACGTTTAAAATATCGTGCAAATGCGCGTTTTATAGAACGAAATAGTGAGGAATTTGAGAAAGCACTTAATGGTTTAGAATCTGCAATGGGTGGAGCAGGGGGTATTAAAACGATTCGCCAAATGAGTGATTTTCATCTTATAGAGTTGCAATTAGGATTTGGACGATTTGTAAAGGGTTTTGGACAGGCATATGATATTTTACCAAATGGCGAGATAAAGCAAGTTGGTAGTATTGGCAATCCACATTCTAAAATAAGCCCACATACAAATTCACATAGTTCTTAATTTCTTGTTTTGGATTGTGTTATTATTACATTATTCATAAACAAAGGTAAAGTGTGGCTAAGAAAGATGCTTATAAGCTGACATATAATACTTCTGATACTTTATTTGCAACGAATCTTGGAGATATTCTTGCCCCCTCTTTTGCCTCAATTAAACAAACACGTAATTTGCTTGGTTTCTCTAGCGGTGTAGATTCTACGGCACTTTTTTTTCTCTTACTTGAGTGTGAGATTCCCTTTGATATTGCCATTGTGCATTATCATACGCGCTTACAAGCTGATGATGAAGTTGCTTATGCTAAAGAGCTTGCCGCTACTTATAATAAGCTTTGTTTTGTGGCACACGCACCACATTTTAATGCAAATTTTGAAAGCAATGCACGCTCTTTTCGCTTTGATTTTTTTCAGTCTTTAATTATTAAACACCACTACACACATCTTTTACTAGCTCATCAACTTAATGATCGCTTAGAGTGGTTACTTATGCAGCTTACAAAAGGTGCAGGACTTGGGAATTTGCTAGGTTTTGCAGACGAACGATATAACTATGATAAATCTCTAAATAATTATACAATTGTGCGCCCTTTAGAATCTATACCTAAAAATGAATTGTATAGATTCTGTAAGGAGCGTGGAATAAAGTATTTTGAAGATAGTAGCAATCAAGATAAGACATTTAGGCGAAATTATTTTAGATATGAATT
The DNA here is from genome assembly GCF_000762925.2 of Helicobacter sp. MIT 03-1614. NCBI lineage: Bacteria > Pseudomonadati > Campylobacterota > Epsilonproteobacteria > Campylobacterales > Helicobacteraceae > Helicobacter > Helicobacter sp. MIT 03-1614. The sequence goes on along the minus strand of NZ_JRMS02000001.1, from coordinate 74,090 downwards.
TTGCGATAAATTAGTGAATGAGTTTAGCGCAGGCATTGCACGCAGTTTATCCTATCTCCAACGTGATAGGCAAAGCCTTGAAAATATGCTCTATGCAGATACTTTAGAGCTAGAATCTTTGAAGATCCAGATTCTAAGACAAATACATAATATTAATGTTCCATTGCACACTCATAAAATATGCTGCATAATTTTTAGTATTCATAAATCAAAGGTGCAAGATGATGAAAATTTACTTTTGCTTTTTTGCGATAAGGTAGCCAAACAATGTGGATATGTGCTTAGCGCAGCTCAAAGAGACGAGATAAGCAAAAGCAGATTTAATTGCAAAATTGCTCATTTTATTATTACAAGCAATACTCATAGAATCTATATTGCACAAGATTCTATGAGTATGTATAAAATAGTAACACAAAGCCCTATGTCAAAAAAATTTAAAATATTTTGTGCATCCCATCGTGTGCCCTCAAAGCTTCGGTTCTTGCTGTGGGCGGAATTTTGCGCTTGGGAAATGTTATGTAAAAGTGCATATGCAGATGCTGATTATTTGGTAAATGAGCAAGGAAACCAACATCTTTTTACTCATTTTTTAGCAAAAATAGACAACTTTTTTACCCTTTAGAAAAGCTTTGTTGTTTTTTTATTAACTTTTTAAGGCAGCTATAACTTCAAAGGCACTATAATCAAATTTGTATTTTAATAACTTTCAAAGGACAAGGAGACTGCAATGCAGACAAATACACTCGAGTATGATTACTCAATTGCTAAGTTATTTGTTTTCTCTGCGATGGCTTTTGGATTTGTAGGATTACTCATCGGGGTAGTTATTGCATTTCAAATGGCATTCCCAGATTTAAACTATCTAGCTTCAGAATATGGAACTTTTGGTAGGCTTCGACCACTTCATACCAATGGTATTATTTATGGTTTTACATTGAGCGGAATTTGGGCTTCGTGGTATTACTTAGGACAAAGAGTGCTTAAGATTACATACAAAGAGCACTGCTTTTTACGTGCAGTTGGTTTAGCACATTTTTGGATTTATATTGTGCTGATGGCTCTTGCAGTAATTACACTTTTTGCTGGATTAACACAATCAAAAGAATATTCTGAACTTATTTGGCCTCTTGATATTCTTGTAGTTGTTGTGTGGGTATTATGGGGTGTAAGCCTTTTTGGAAGTATGGGTGTAAGACGTGAGCAGACAATTTATATTTCATTGTGGTATTTCATTGCTACTTTTGTAGGAATTTCTGCTCTTTATATCTTTAATAATCTTGCAGTTCCAACTTATTTTATCGCAGGTGTAGGAAGTATCTTACATTCAATTTCATTTTATGCAGGAACAAATGATGCGATGGTGCAATGGTGGTGGGGGCATAATGCCGTTGCATTCGTCTTTACTTCAGGTATTATTGGGTTAATCTATTACTTTTTACCTAAAGAATCTGGGCAACCTATCTTCTCATATAAACTTACTTTGTTCTCATTCTGGGGACTTATGTTTATCTATATTTGGGCAGGTGGACATCACTTAATTTACTCAACCACACCTGATTGGATTCAGACACTTGGTTCTGTGTTTTCAGTTATTTTGATTTTGCCTTCGTGGGGGACAGCTATTAATATGCTTTTAACAATGCGTGGGCAATGGCATCAAATTAAAGAATCTCCAATGATAAAATTCCTCATCCTTGCTTCAACTTGGTATATGCTTACTACACTAGAAGGACCAATTCAGTCTATTCGTTCAGTCAATGGCTTGGCTCACTTTACAGATTGGATTATTGGACATGTTCATGATGCGGCACTTGGTTGGGTAGGATTTATGATTATCGCAGCGTGCTTCCATATGGTGCCTCGCATATTTAAGCGTGAGCTTTATTCTAAAAAACTTATGGACGCACAATTCTGGATTATGACGACAGGGATTATCCTTTACTTTTCAAGTATGTGGATTGCAGGTATTACACAGGGTATGATGTGGAGAGATGTTGATGATAATGGAAACCTTACATATAGTTTTATCCATACAGTTGTTTCACTTTTCCCTTATTATCTTATCCGTGCAATTGGTGGTTTGATGTATTTGGCAGGTTTTATAATGTTTATTTATAATATTCTTATGACAATTTCATCAGGTAGGGTGCTTGAAAAAGAACCCCAAAATGCTACTCCGATGGCGGCGTAAAGGAGGAATGAGAATATGTTTAGTTTTTTAGAGAGAAATCCATTCTTTTTCACGGTTGCATTTTTATTGGTATTTTCTATTGCAGGGTTAGTAGAAGTTTTGCCCGGTTTTGCAAAAAAGGCTCAACCTATTGAGGGCTTAAAGCCTTATTCTTTACTTGAAACTGCAGGAAGACAAGTATATATTGCAGAGGGTTGTTACAATTGCCATTCACAGCTTATTCGTCCATTTAAGGCTGAAACAGACCGATATGGTGCTTATAGCCTAAGTGGTGAATATGCCTATGATAGACCATTCTTGTGGGGTTCAAAGCGCACAGGTCCTGATTTGCATAGAGTAGGTGATAGCCGTAAAGCAGCAGACTGGCACGATGGGCATATGAGAGACCCAAAATCGCGTGTACCTGGCTCAATTATGCCAGCTTATGAGCATCTTTATACAAAAAATGCTGATTTTGAGACTGCTTTTGCAGAAGCTTATACACAAAAAGTCGTTTTTGGTGTGCCTTATGATATAGAAGGTGGAGTGCAAATTGGTGCGCAATCTTATGATAAAAATGACCTGGCTACACTTTCTAAAGCAAAAGAGATTTTTATGCAAGAAGCTAAAGTGGTTGTTGATGAAATGATAAGTCAAGATGTCAAAGATGCCTTTGAGCAAGGAGAAGTAAAACAAATTGTAGCACTTATTGCTTATATGAATAGTCTTGGGCAATCACGTCGTGCAGCTACACAAGTATCACAGGCAGCACAATGATAAATAATGCTACATTTTTGGAGTTTATTGTCGCTTATCAGAAAGAGATTTATCTTGCAGTTACGCTTTTACTTGTAGTATTTTTGTATGGATATGTTTATCATTTATATTCTTCACAAGCCAAAGGTGTAAAGGATTATGAAAAATATGCTAATCTTGCTCTTAATGATAATCTTGATGATGAGCCCATTGAACCACGAATAAAAAATGAAAGGGGAACTAGATGAATTGGTCAGATAATATAACAACACTAGGTTTGTTAGGTGCTTTTGTTATCTTAATACTTACTATTTTTATAATAGGGGTATATCTTAAAAAGATTAAAGATGGCAAAGCTGAAGGAGAATTGACAAGTGAGAGCTGGGATGGTATTGGTGAGCAGACGAATAATCTTCCTGTTGGTTGGGCTGCCTGCTTTTTAGGTGTGCTTATTTGGGGTTTTTGGTATATCTTTTTAGGATATCCACTTAATGCTTATTCGCAGATTGGAGAATATAACCAAGAAGTCCAAAGTTATAATCAAAAATATGCTTCTACTTGGGAAAATTTAAGTGGAGAGGAACTTGGTAGTATGGGACAAAGTATTTTTTTAGTGCAATGTTCTCAATGCCACGGAATCACAGCAGAAGGTATGAATGGTAAGGCAGAAAACCTTACAAAATGGGGTAAAGAAGAGGGCATTATTAAAGTTATTAAAGAAGGAAGTAAAGGCTTAGATTATATGGCTGGCGAAATGGTGCCTGTAGCAGTAAGCGATAGCGAAGCAAAAGCAATAGCAGCTTATGTTATGCAAGATATTTCAAATACGAAGAGCACCAAATATCCGCTTGAGGTAAGTAAAGGCAAAGAGCTCTTTGCAATACATTGTGCAGCTTGTCACGGAGATGAAGGCAAGGGCAATGGAGGTGGTGTAGATGGATTTGCACCTGATCTTAGCCAATATGGCACATCGCACTTTTTAGCAGAAGTGCTTGCAAAAGGCAAAAAAGGTATAATTGGTGTTATGCCTTCGTTTGAATATGCTAATTTTGCGCCAAGCCAAAAAGAGGCGCTTAATGTATATATTCGCTCTTTAGAATCATCTGAAGCTGAATAAAGGAGATTGTAATGAATGGTTTATTTGGACTTAATGGTTTAACAGGGTTTATTATCGCTGTAGTGCTTTTGCTTAGCATTGTTGCAGGTTTGGGCACTTGCGCTATTCTTACGCAGAAATCTGTGGCAACAGATTATTACAAGATTGAACAAGTAGATGCAATTAAGCAAATTGACATTGAAAATGCGCAACATCGCATAAGTGCAGAATAGGAGGCAGATATGAAACTTACACTTATTGAGAAGCTTCTTGGGACATTACTTGTCGTCACTATTGTTATGACAATCGTCATTCCTTTTATTCCTGATTTCTTTTTGCATTTGGTTTAATAAATGCTCTTGCTACTAGGGAGACTAATATGTATTAGTCTCTTGGTTGCCTTTACACTTGATGCAAATGAAAAAATTGAGGATTATTCTTTTAAAAATTATGTCCTTGATAATTCTGATTCCCTCCTCATATCTAAAAGTGTTGGCTTTATTGATACACTTTCAAATGAGATTTTTTCAAAAACTGGTTTTTCTTTATATATCGCAGTTGTTGATAAAATCCCAGAGAATCTAAAACATAGCGTGATTGGTGGCGATAATTTTGTAGAGCAAGATATGAAAAAGCTCTATCGTGATAGATATAAAAAAAATTTAACAAAGGATTTGCCCCAACCTTACGCGGTTCTTGTCTTTATGAGAGAGGATAAAAAAATGGATATTCTAAGTTCTACGCCTAAAGAATATTTTGATGAAGATAAAGTTTATTATGAATATATGGTGCCATTATTGCCAAAAGAGAAAGATGAAGCCCTTACACCACAGCTTATTTCCGCGATTATGCTTAATGGTTATTCTGAAGCTGCAGATATGATTGCAGCACATTTTAGTGTAAAGCTTGAAAATAATATGCCTGTTGATGAAAGCGGAGGAAGAGAGTTTGTGCGATTTAGTATGTATGCTATGCTCCTCATTATGTTTGGCATCATTGGCATTATTTATCTCACACGCAAGAAATAGTCATTAAGGAGTAAAAATGAAAGAAAAGAATTATTGGCCCCACGCTATTATAGGTGTGCTGCTTTTTGGTGTATTTATGGTAAGTGTATCTATTACTATTGCAATGAAAAACCCTATCCAAGATGAAAATACCTATTTTGCAAAAAAGCGTATTGTAGATGAGAATATTAATGAAATAATTAAAGAACAAACCCTCTTTCACAACATTTATGATTATAAGATTTGGCTAAGTGATGAAAAAGGAATATGTGCTAATAACAGCTTTGTTTTTCCATATTATACCCCAGCTAATCGTCCTGATATAAAAGCCAAGATACCAACAAGCATTATCTCTCCCAATGAGGTAAAGCTACATATAGACCTTCAGCGCAAGATTCTTCCAGATGATTATAAAATTGATAAAATACAACTTTTTTTAGATTCTATGCACGAAGCAAATAAGATTCAAGATTTAGGCGAGCTAAGACCTTTAAATCTTGATAGAACTCATAATGATGCGCTTTGGGAAAGTGAGATTCTTAACAATCTTCCTTTGGGGCGGTGGAAATTTGTGCTTGAAATATCTTATAGTAGAATAGAAAAATATGTTACACCAACACAAAAAGCATATTTTGAATGTCAAGTCTTTATTAAAGACACACAACACTAAAGCAATAAAATGAGTAAGCAACTCTACAATTCACATCAAGCTTTTATGTTGCTTGATGCAGTTATGGGTATTTGTATTTGTGCAACTGCTCTAATCCTTGCATTTGGGTTTTTATATACGTTTGCACCAACTCCCAAAGTTTCTACATATTCTGCTTACAAGCAGCTTTTTCTTTCACCTAAGACAACATCAGTGACTTTGAATACGCATTCTACACCACTGCTTACCTATGAACTTTTAGAACATAGTTATAGCATTCCTGATAATTTTGAATTTTTAAGATTTTATATGCCCAAAGCTATTCACTGATGCACAAAATATTGCATTATTTTCGTTCTACACAACGGGCTTTTTCGCTTTTTGAGGTAGTAGTGAGCATTGTTATTTTGGGCGTGATTGGTATAATATGCAGTTCTATGCTATTGCATATGAGCAAAAATCTCACCTATACTCGTAGTTTGAATGACCCAAATGCGCATATAATCCTCGCAAAAATTGAGAATCTACTACAATATGCGATTATAGAATCTCTCATTGGAGATGGCGGAGTGCCACTTAGCGTAGCAAGTTCATCTCTTATGTTTGCAGCCATTGATGAGCAATCTCTTCTTGGGGGTGGATACAAAAATGCTCCATCGCCTATGCAAGGAGATACGCTCCTGCCTCTAGTGTCTATAAATATACAATCTCATCACGATACTTCTTTATACTTTACAACCTTGAAAGGATGGCAGCTCCAGCAGCAACTCTATCTTGTTACACAGCCTAAAGAAGTATTCACTCCCTATACTATTACACGCATTCACACACAAACTCTTGTGCTTGATAAAACACCACAGCATACCCCTTATCTTGCCTTGCCAATACAATCGCACTCTATTGAACTGCGAGATAATATATTGTGGCTTGATAAAGCACCTCTTGCTTTTGATGTGCTTTCTTTTAGTATTAAACCACTATCTTTTTCTCAAGGCATCTTTATTGAATTACATCTTTGTGTTGCGACATCATTAAAAGAGCATTGTGAAAGCGGGGGTGTGTGGCTTGATGAAATTGTAGAGAATATGTTGTGAAAAAGTCTAAACAATCATCACAAAAGGTATCCAAGATTGCTTATAAACGTAAAGGATTCTATATGATATATGCTATATTAATCATCGTCTCCGTAGGAATTGTTTGCACATTTTATCTTCGTCAATCTTACCATCGTTCACACACTCACGCTCATATTCACGCCAAAACTCAACTTTATCTCTATGCACGAAGCCTCAAAGATATGATTATCCTCTGCCTCAAAGAGAAAGATATACCCACTTGTCGCACACAAGAATTTTCTTTCCCTCAAGATTATCATTTTCGCACAGCACTTACAAGTTTAGATTCTCACACGCTTTTGCTTGATATACACGGCAGTATCTTACATCCATCTAGTAGTAATACTTTGCGCATTACCAAGCGCTATGTGCTTCTCGTGCCTTAATAATTTTCTTTATTTGGCTAAAATATGTTTATTTAAAAAGTTATAGATATTAGTAAATAAAATGTTATTTGTGGAGAGATTATGCAAGAAATACCTAAAAATCGTTTTGAAGAAAAAATCTATATTTTAACTCATCGTCCGCGCTTTATGTTTGCACTCTTTTCTAGCGCCTCTATGACCGTGTTTGGAAGTATGATTATTGCCACTTCGATACCTGCTATTGAGAAGCATTTTGCAGATATTCCACATATACAAACGCTTTCAAAGCTTATTTTGACACTTCCTGCACTTTTTATTATGTTATTTTCACCATTAGGTGGAATTCTTATTGATAAGTTTGGACGTTTAAAGTTCCTCGTTGGCTCTATGATTCTATGGAGTATAAGTGGTATGCTTGGGGCTGTATGGGAAAATATCTATTGGATTCTTTTTTCTCGCGCACTTTTTGGTATTGCAACAGCATTTGTTATGACAACTGCAAGCACATTAGTGGCAGATTATTATGTGGGGGAAGAGCGTTCAAAGGCTTTGGGTATACAAGGTTTTGCAACAGCGTGTAGCAGTGCAATTTTTATGTGTATTGGCGGTATTTTGGCACATTTTGATTGGCATTATCCTTTTTTCGTATATGGGCTTGGTATCTTTTTGAGTATATTCGTTGCGAGCACACTTTTTGAACCTCGCACAGGTAAGATTAAGAGAATCTTAGAAGAAACGCATAAAGATTTCCATATCACATCAATTTTGCCCTGTTATTTTTTTGGTTTTATTATTATGGTTGCCTATTATACTTCACCTACGCAGATTCCACATTTTATTATAGAAAATTTAGGTAAAAGTGAAATCATAGTTGGCTTTTGTATCTCAGCTTCAGCTTTTGCGTATGGTGTATCATCTCTTTTTTATCCAAGAATTCGGCAATTTTTATCCGTAAAAGATATTTATATTGTTGGATTTTTATTTATGGGGAGCGGATTTGCCCTTATTTTCATATTGCACAATATTTATGCGGTTGTATTGGGATTACTTCTTGTGGGCACTGGTGGAGGCGCAATGATTGTGAATAATTCATCTTTATTGCTTAGTAAAGTGCCTAAAGGACACATAGCAAAAGCAATTGGAATCTTAAGTGCTACCGCGTGTTTTGGGCAGTTTGTCTCACCATTATTTTCCCAGCCCATTGTGCATAGATATGGAATCGTTCATCTTTTTTTGGTTGTAGCATTACTCCTTCTTATTATGGCTGTATTTGCTTTATGCAAACCAAAATAAAACTTGATCGTTTATAGAGATTCACTGACTTCATCAACAAGATAAAGTAAATTCTGCCATATAATATTTGTTTTATCATTTAAACCAATTTCACAAGTGCTAGAGCTCGCAAATCCTCGTCTTAAGTGTTTATCCACTTGCTTTTTTTGGACATAAAATTCGCTTAACTCTCTCAATGCGCTTTCATTAAGTTCTGGACATATAAAGCCTTTATTTCCAGCGAAACCACAGCATTGAGTTTTGGTGTGTTTAATGATATTTCCATTCGTGCAAGCTTTTGCAATAATATCAAGTGTATTATCCCACCCACCTTTTTTAGTGGCACACATCGCATAGAGTGCAATATCCTCATTTAAAGGTGTAATACGCAATCTTTCTAAAACCACTTTTGCAATGTATTCTGGCATATCAAAAACTTTGATGCCGCTTATATTTTGTAAATCTTGCTTATGTTTGATTGTTTGTATAAGCTCATAACTGCACGCACTATGGTCGCATACAATATCTATTGTCTCTTCACTTCCTTTCATCGTCTCCAAAGCCTCATAAAGCTCTTGTGCCTTTTGTTCTGAAGTTTTTGGATAATCTTTAAATGCTTTACCACAGCAGAGATTTGTAATATTATGTGGATAAATGATGTTTATGCCCGCTTTTTTACATAAAGATTCAAAGACTTCTTGCAAAGGACGTTTATCTAATGCTTTAATTGAAGGAGCAAGAACACGATTTATGCAGGTGCTAAAATATATTACTTTTTTATCACTTTCTATTTTTGATACAGAATCTCCAAAATAGACTTTTTCATTAGCGCGTGGCATACTTGTAGGAATATAAGGTGTTCTTAAGAGATTTTTTGTGGTTTTGCTCCATTTACTTATTGTATTTGCACCAAAAAAATGAGAACTCATATTCACAAACTTCAACCCTCCTTTAGCAAGTGCGAGGGTGCTACCAAAATGTTTGCCCAAGTTTGAAGCAATAAATTGTGCAATATTAGAAGTGAGAGTTGGTTTAAGCGTAAGAGCAATTTTTGCGCTATCAATTTCTAGTGGGCAAAGTGTTGCACACATAGAGCAAGTAGCACAAGTATCTATGCCAAAATAAACATAGCCCTCTTTAAGTTCTTTAAGCCATTCCTCTTCTTCTAAGCTTTTGGATTGTAGATTTTCAAGCCTTTTTATTTCTTTACGCACGGCAATACGTTGTCTAGGAGTGAGTGTAAGCTCTTTGCTTGGACATACTTTTTCACAAAATCCACATTCCATACATTGATTGATAAAATCCTCTACCTCACTTGAGTGTTTGAGATTTTTTAAGTGAATACGGGCATCATTTGTGATGATTACATCGGGATTAATGAGATTATGTGGGTCAAAGATTGATTTGATTTTTTGATTGATAGCATAGGCACTTTTGCCCCATTCTCTCTCTACAAATGGTGCAATCATACGTCCTGTGCCGTGCTCTGCCTTTGTGCTTCCTCCAAGTGAAATGACAGAATCCACCATAGCTTCCATAAATGCACCAAAACGAGCACTTTCATCTTTATCATTCAAATTTGGTGTGATGATAAAATGCACATTGCCCGAAAGAGCGTGTCCAAAAATGATACCCTCAAAATTAAACTCGGCAAAGAGTCGTGTAATTTCTTCAATGCCTTGTGCGAAAGATTCAATTTCAAAACAAATATCTTCTGTAATAACAATACTTCCACTAGGACGCAAAGACGCAGAAAGTGGTAAAAGTCCTTTGCGAATCTTCCACCACGATGCCATTTGTTTTTCATCTGTGCTAAAGTTTTCGCCAAACAAACTAGGTGCTACTTTGAGGGCTTGTGAAATCGTGTTTATTTTAGATTCTAAATCTTTGAGGGTAGAATCTTCTAATTGCACAAGGAGCGCACATTGTCCTTGTTTTACATTTAAGATTCGCTTGTCTATATCACCTAAATGTTGTGCTGATTTTAAACACGCATAATCCATTAGTTCTGCAGCAGAGACAATATCTTCATTTTCTGCAAGAATGCGCACCGCCTTTGCTGCAAGTTTGAGATTTTCATAAAAAAGTAAAGCACACGCTTTAAAAGTATAATCATCTACGCACTCATATTCTACTTGAGAAACAAAGCCTAGTGTTCCTTCTGCACCAATAAAAATATGATTTAAAATATCTTTTATATCACTAAAATCAAGCAAAGTGTTGATGCTATAACCTGTTGTATTTTTGATAGCAAATTTGCGGCGGATAAGTTTGGGGAGTTCATCAGATTTTAAAATCTCATCACGTAATGCTAAAAGCGCGTTAGCTTTGTCTTTATGATGAGTTAAAAATGATTGTATATTTTCATTTGATTTTGCTCTTGCACTTGTATCTAGCACAAAGCCATCGTGAAGGATTACCCGCACAGATTTAATCGTATTATAGCTATTTTGTTTGACGCCACAGCACATACCGCTTGAGTTATTTGAAAAGATACCGCCAATCATAGCATTATTAATAGTCGCTGGATCTGGTCCTATTTTTTTGCGAAATGGCTTTAATGCTTCATTTGCTTCGCTTCCTATTACGCCACAATCACATACAATACTTGAAGCATTATCTTGTATGGATATATTTTGCCATCTCGCATTTGCAAGCACAAGCACACTATCACTACACGCTTGCCCACTCAAACTTGTTCCCGCTGCGCGAAATGTAAGCGGAGTATTGTATTTTCTGCTCAAAGCAAAAAGTTTTACAATCTCACTTTCATCAAATGCCCAAACTACCACTCGTGGGACATAACGGTAACAAGAAGCGTCTGTGCCATAGGCAAATCTCCGCAAATAATCTGTGTAGATTCTATGTTTGAAATGTGATTGTGCTTCAGTAATAAATCCTGTAAAATCAGGCGTTAACGTGTTAGATTGCATACTTCCTCCTTTTGCTTTGTTTTATTATAGCTTAGAGAAAATAAAATAAACCTATCTACTGAATACCGCCTTGATATTTCCTTTTTGCAAAATAAGATTATTGCCTGAAATATAAGCAGAGGTATTGCCATCACTAAGAATCCGCATAAGCGTATCTTCAACTTCCATACTCTCTGGTGCGCACATCATACGTGTCATACCTGCGCCGCCAACTATAAGGGTATTTGCTTGAATTTGGTAATTGCCAAAAAAATTGTTGCATCCAGCATTACCATAAAAGCCTTTATCAGATTCAAAGTGGATAAATGCGTTATGCTCACTTAGCCCTACATTAATCTCTTTATGTCCATCACTTAATGTATTGAGTGTCCATTTAGCCATAATATCTCTTTGTATATCTTGTGCATTTCCACAACCTATTACCAATGCTCCTAGCATACCTGATAAGAAAAAATATTTAAGATTCACAAAAACTCCTTTATTAAAAAATATCATATTGTAGCCTATTATCTCAAATACTTTTATTCCTGCCACTCTAATTCTTTAAATGCTTCTTTAATCTGCGAATGAACTTTGAGGTGACTAATAAAAGTATAGCCCAATGTATCATTTTTAATACGCACTCGTAACTCACGTTCACCCTTAAGCTCTTTTGAGTAAGCCTTAAGTTTATCTAAAATGCCATTTTCAACGCAGCTCGCATCAATAACCACACATAAGGGTGTGCAAACATCAATCTCACTAGGCTTCATATCAAGTGGGATAATCTTTGTATCCTCATCTTCTTGTGCAATATTTTTTATTATGGGCTCTATTTTTTCTTTAGCAGCTTCTTCAAGATTAAGAATCTTTAAAATACGCACATTAAATCTTTCTTCTCTCTCTTCTATTTTGCATTTAAGTGCCAAAGGCTCATCAAGATTGAATCCTTCAAGTGCTTCAAGGTGCTTTTCAAACACCATTATTTCAATTTTTCCACCATAATCTAGAAAATCAATACTCCCAAAAGGTTTGTTGCTTTTTTTGCTGATTCTTCGCTTGATTGAAAGAACCTTGCCCACAAGCATACATACAGAATTAAATTCTAGATTCTCTAATTCAAGACTTTTGATTATACCTTTGATATTTTTGAGTTTGTCTTTAAAGTCATCAAGAGGATGTCCTGATATATAGATTCCCATACATTCATACTCATAATCAAGCAAAGTGCGTATATCATATTCACCTTTATGAGTGATAGGTAAGTATATATTAATCTCTACCTCATCTTCACCAAAGAGTGAATTATGTATCATTTCTTGAGCTTTACTTTTTTCTCGCCCTTTATCACAGAGTATATCTATATATTCAAGCATACTTTTACGTGAGTAGCCTAGATTATCCAATCCTCCGGATTTAATCAATGGCTCTAAAGAGCGTTTTGTAAGTTTAGAGAAATCTACCCTTGCGACGAAATCTTCCAAACTCTTGTATGCACCATTTTTTTCACGCTCTTCTATGATATTTTCAATAGGTGCATCGCCTAGTCCTTTAATAGCGCTTAGTCCAAAAATGATTTTTTTCACTCCATCAAATTCACCCACACCAAAATTGTTTTCAGAAATATTCACGTGTGGAGGGACAATCTCAATACCAAGAGATTTTACCTCATCAATGTATTTTGCTATAGATTCTATTTTGTTTGTCTCACTTGTGAGCATAGCTGCCATAAATTCGTGTTCATAATAAGTTTTTAAATATGCAGTTTGATAGGTGATCATTCCATAGGCTGCGGCGTGAGATTTATTGAATCCATAGCCAGCAAATTTTACGATAATCTCCCATAAATCCTCCGCTTTAGCACGATTATAGCCTTGCTTTTGTGCTCCATCAGCAAATTCTTTTTTTAGTCTTAACATTTCATCAAGCTTCTTTTTCCCCATAGCACGGCGGACTAAATCTGCACCGCCAAGAGAAAATCCACCAATGGTTTGCACAATTTGCATAACTTGCTCTTGATAGACAATAACACCATAGGTAGGTTTTAAAATAGGCTCTAGAGCATCTATGAGATACTCAATTTTTACCAATCCGTGCTTACGCGCAACAAAATCATCAATAAGATCCATAGGTCCGGGACGATAGAGGGAAATCATTGCCACCACATCTTCAAAATTGCTTGGTTTGAGCCTTTTTGCTATTGCTTGCATACCTTCAGATTCTATTTGGAATAATCCGAGCGTATTTCCGCTTTGGATTGTTTCATAGACTTTGTAATCGTCCATTTCCATTGTGCTAAAGTCAATTTCTTTTTCGTATCGCTTTTTAATAAGATTAATTGCATCATCAATTACAGTGAGCGTTTTAAGTCCTAAAAAGTCAAATTTAATTAAATCCACAGGCTCAAGCCAATTCATAGAATACTGCGTAGCGACACCATTCATTTTATCATTTGTATAAAGAGGGACTTTGTGCCATAGCTCTTCTTGGGAATCTATTACAATAGCTGCAGCGTGTGTGCCGGCATTGCGTTTTAATCCTTCAAGCAACAAGGCATAATCCCATACTTGTTTTGCTAAAGGACTTTTCTCTACAAGTTCTTTAATCCTCGACTCTTTTTCCCACGCACCATCTTTTTCTTTACCATCTTTACCTATGTGTTTTGTAAGGGTGATACCAAGCTCTGCTGGGATAAGTTTTGCAAAAGCATCGGCATCATTATAGGGCATATTAAGCACACGTGCGACATCTCGTATCACACCTTTTGCAAGGAGAGAACCAAAGGTAATAACTTGTGCGACATTAAACTTGCCATAAGTATTTGCTACATATTCTATCATCTCGCCGCGTCTGCGTTGGCAAAAATCCATATCAATATCGGGCATACTTACCCGCTCGGGATTCAAAAAACGCTCAAAAAGTAAATCATATTTAAGCGGGTCAATATTTGTAATCTTAAGTGAATACGCTACGAGACTGCCTGCTGCTGAACCACGTCCGGGTCCTACGGGGATATTATTTTGTTTTGCAAAATTGACAAAATCCCACACAATGAGCATATAGCCGGGAAATTTCATTGAACTAATCACTTCTATCTCGTGTTCTAGACGTTTTTTATACATAGGGTGAGATTCTGTGGGGATATGTTTAAGTCGCTCCTCTAGCCCTTGACGACATTTAAAGGCGAAATACACTGCATCATCAATAGATTCTAAAGAGCAATTAAGAATCTGTGGCAAATTTTCTTTAAGCGCATAATTTGTGGTATGTTTAAAAGTAGGAGGGGTTGCTGGAGTATTTTTTAATAGTATCTCACCTGTATGTTTGTTTTTAATCTCAATATTTTTCAAATCTAAATGAAGTCGGCATTTTTGCGCAATTTCTTGCGTATTTTCTAGCACTTCAGGCACATCACAAAAGAGCTTTTGCATCTCCTGCGGGGATTTAACATAAAATTCTTTAACTGAATGTTTTAGTCTATCTTTGTCGTTAAATGTTTTACCCATTGCCACACACATTGCTACTTCTTGCGCACTTGCATCTTCTTGTAAAGAATAATGCGTATCATTTGTCGCAATCACTTTAATATCAAGCTCTCTGCCAAGCTTTAGAATCTGCTCATCAATGAAAAGTTGGTCGTTAATGCCGTGTCGCATAAGCTCAAGGTAAAAATCTTCACCAAAAATATCTTTGTATTCTAATGCTACTTCTTTGGCTACTTCATAACCTTTTGCTCCAAATCGTACATTGCGTTGATTGCTGATATTAAGTTGCCAATTTATCTCGCCTTGTAGGCAGGCTGAAGAGCAAACAAGCCCTTCGCTCCTCTCTCTTAGTAAAGCTTTGTTAATACGAGGATAGTAATAAAATCCCTCAATAAAAGATTGTGAGGAGAGATACATTAGATTCTTATAACCTATTTCATTTTTGGCAAAGAGGCAGAGATGGAATCGCTGTTTGATTGTTTTATCACCGAGTGTATCGCCATTATGCAGATAGGCTTCCATACCGATAATGGGATTAAGCCCCTCTTCTTTCATACTTACATAAAAATCAAGCGCACCAAACATATTGCCGTGGTCAGTAATCGCAACAGATTCCATACCTAATTCACGAATGCGTTTAGCTAGGAATTTAATTTTATTTGCGCCATCAAGTAAGGAGTATTCGGTATGAAGATGAAGATGTGTAAAGCTCATAAGTATGCCCTTTGAATGTAATATTCATTTTATTAAAAGTAAGTGAAATTATAAAATAAACTCCATTAGAAACACTTAAAATGGGAAAGATTCTTTATTTTAACATTAAATTTCATAGTTTATAATCTTGCTATATTTTATGGAGGAGATAGATTAATGAGGGTTTGGTATATTTTTGTCTTTGTGTGGATTTTGCCTTTGGGGGTAAATGCAAAAGATGAGCTTAGAAAGCACCCGTTGGCAGTTTTTGCAAATTGTGATGAAGTGTGCTTTGATAATGCACTCAATGATGACTTAACGCTTAAAGATGATATAGAGCCGATAAAAGCACCAAGTTTTGATTGCACAAAAGCTCACAATGCCATAGAACAAATGATTTGCAAAGACAAAGAGATTGCTATGCTTGATGCGCTTATGGCACAACGTTATAAATATGTCAAAGATTATATCCCCACACTTGTTGAAAGTAACCCACAACTTCAAGCAATAGGGCAAAAAGAGCTTAAAAATATGCTTTTATCAATGCAACGCGATTGGCTTAAAACTTTACAAAGTTGTCAGAATCTCCCTTCTAATAAGGCTCGCCTTTGTGTGAGAGAACTCCTTGCTCTCAGAGTGCTTTCTCTCGCTATATTTCCTTATGATAGATTTTACCCAGACACTCTAGGAGAACTTGATGATTTTAATAATATGGGTATATCATATTTTAATAATGCGTGGGATTTTATGACATATCTAAGCTTAAACTATGGTTGTTATAATGCTTTGTCAGTGCTCATTACAAATCAAACAGAGGCAAATAAGCCACTTGTTTATTATACATGGGAAAGATTTGAGCCAATGGATGATGAGGGTACGAGAAGTTATTTTTATGAGGATGTTCCCCAAGAGCAAAGTTCTTTAAGAATGACATTTTCTAATGAATTGAGTTTGCAATATCTCCTTGATAAAGGGGCAAAGGTAGCATTTGAAGATGTGCAAGAATTTTTGAGTTACTTTTTAAAGACTTTTCCAAATAAGGCACAAAATCAAAGAATCTTTATGCGTTTATACAAACCAATCCGAGAGGATATTACTTCAGAGCAGTTTTATACACTTGTGCGAAAAATTGCACTAGATAATACTGCTCATAAAGGATTTGCAAGAGTATCCTATGAATTATTGCCTCTCATCTTAAAGGATAAGGGGGAAGATATTGATTTAAATGCTAAAGATGAAAATGGTAATACGCTAATGCACCATATTGCATATAAAGCAACCTACGGAAGCAATATAAGTGTATTTCATATTCTTAAAGATTTTGGTGCAGATGTGAATGCGAAAAATAAAAATGGTGATACGCCCTTGCATATATTGACACAAAAAGGCAACCCTTATCTCATCGCTCAACTTTTGGCACTCGGAGGGGATTCTTCAGTGCGCAATAATGAAGGATTAATACCATTGCAGGTAGAAATATTTGCTGGAAATTATTATCGTGAAGTGCTTAAGCTTTTATGTGAGCAACAGGCAAAAGAGGAGACAAAAATACAAGAGTGTATCGCGCAACATCTAAATTAAGACTTAAAGAGGGAGCTAAGCGCGTCTATACCTGTTTTTTCAGCTGGGGTATTTTCATTTTCAAGTGGCTTAGATTCTGTAATTTCTTGGAGTTCAATATCGCATTCACATAACATACTTGCAAGACGTATATTTACACCATTTTTACCAATAGCTTTACTTTTTTGCTCACTTTTTATTTGCACGATTGCTTTTTTTCGCTCTCCCTCTTGTGCCTCTTCAATCTTAACACTGACTACTTGTGCGGGGGTCAAAGCCTTAGCGACAAAAATTTCAAGTGTGCTATGATACTCCACGCAGTCAATATTTTCATTTGCTAATTCTTTGCTTACAGCATTGATTCTTACACCTTTAACACCTACGCAGCACCCAATGGGGTCAATACGCGCACTATTTGAATATACAGCAACTTTTGCCCTATCACCGGGTATTCTCGCACTTTTGTGGATAATCACTTCATTATCTTTTATCTCTGGCACTTCCATTGCGAGGAGTTCTTCTAAAAATTTCGGCGTTGTGCGGGAAAGTTCCACTTGCAATCCATTACGATTAATGCCTACAAATTTTAAAATTGCTCGCACACAATCACCAACTTTGAAATTTTCGCCTTTAATGCGATTTTTTTGTGGCAATATTGCGCGGATACTTTCAATTTCTATAAAGGTATTGCCGCTATCATCTATGCCCACAACTTGCCCATTAACGATTTTACCCACCATTGCGCGGAAGTTTTGCAAGATTTGATTTTCAATGGAACGTTGCAAATTGTATTCAAGATTTAAAAAAAGCTTATTAATAGCCCCTCTACTCATAGCATCTAATTGCAATTCGCAATCTACTTCATCGCCTATGCTTACATCACCAAGTTCTTTGGCTTGAGAAAGAGGGAGGAATGTCCCTAGATTCTCCTCGCTTAAATCTTGCTCATCTGCACATACTTTCATACGATAAAAAAGCTTGAGTGTGCGCTCTTTAGCATCTTGCTCAACAAAATAATCATAATGTGGATTAATCTCTTCTTGAGCAATTTTAATTAAGCCTTCTTTGACAATTTCTAACACAGCTTGCGATTCTAAGCCTTTATCATAAGCAATTAAATCAATAATATCTAAAATCTTTTCCATAAAATCCATCTCCTTAGGTCTATATTGTGGGACTATGCCTTCATAGCTTGCGGATTTGTAGGCTATATGGCTTAATGAAGAATTATAGATTATAATAAAATTTTGCTTAAAGTTTCACAAATATGCCTTTTTTGGCTATAATGCGAGATTCTATACTTTAAATTAAGGAGAGATTATGGAACTTAAACTTGCTAAAAGCACGCTCTCTCAAGCGAATGCTAAAAATAAAGTCAATGTAGCAAAAATAAGTTATGAAGATATGCTCAAAAAATGCGCACAAGGAGAACATATTTTCTATTTTGATAAAGAAAATTCGCATAAGGAAATGCAAAAAGTATGTGCTTCTTTCCAAAAAGCAGGCTATAATACATATCTCAATGAAGTGCGCTATGGTCTTGATGAAGCAAGTTATATCTATGAACTTCATATTATCTAAAATCATAGAATCTATACACTTGAGACAATGAAACTTTTTATACAAACATTGGGTTGTGCAATGAATGAGCGCGATTCTGCGCATATGATTGCCGAATTACGCGATAAAAAACATTATACTCTTACAAATGATATTAAACAAGCAGATTTGATTCTTATTAATACTTGCTCTGTGCGCGAAAAACCAGAAAAAAAGCTTTTTTCTGAAATTGGAGCATTTGCCAAAGAAAAAAAAGCAGGGGCAAAAATCGGTGTTTGTGGTTGCACAGCCAGTCATTTGGGTGAGGAAATTATCAAAAAAGCTCCAAGTGTAGATTTTGTATTAGGTGCAAGAAATGTATCAAAAATAACGCAAGTGCTTGAGCGTCCCAAAGCCGTTGAGGTAGATATTGATTATGATGATAGCACTTATGTGTTTGCCTCTTCACAAGGTATGGGTATTAAAGCGCATCTTAACATCTCCATAGGTTGTGATAAAAAATGTAGTTATTGTATTGTGCCCTTTACGCGTGGTAAAGAGATTTCAGTTCCTACAGATTTGCTTATATCTGAAGCAAAAAAATGTGTGGCAAGTGGTGTGAAAGAATTACTTTTATTAGGGCAAAATGTCAATAATTATGGCGTGAGATTTTCACACTCTCACCCAAAAACAAATTTTACGCAGCTTTTACGCGCTTTGAGCGAGATTGATGGTTTATACAGAATCCGTTTTACTTCTCCACACCCATTGCATATGGACGATGAATTTTTAGAGGAATTTGCAAGTAATCCTGTAATTGCCAAAGGCATACATATTCCATTACAAAGTGGTTCAAGCCAGATTCTCAAAATGATGAGAAGAGGTTATGATAAGCAATGGTATCTTAACAGAATTGCTAAACTTAAGTCCCTTGTCCCTAATGTTGGCATTGGCACAGATATTATTGTGGGATTTCCTACCGAATCCGAGCAAGACTTTGAAGACACGATGGAAGTACTTTCTCTTGTAGAGTTTGATACGCTTTATAGTTTTGTATATTCGCCTCGTCCGCATACAAGTGCGTTTGAATATGACAAAAGTATGCTTGTGTCTCCTGAAGTGGCAAAAGAGCGTTTAGCACGATTGCAAAATCTTCATAAAGAGATTCTTAGCAAAAAAGCACAACTTGAAATTGGACGCATTCATAATGTGCTTATTGAAAATCACTACAATGGTGAGGGGCAGTGTTGGAGTGAGGGGCGTAGCAGTAGCAATAAGCTGATTAAAATTTTAGATAAAAAATGTGAGATTGGTTCTATCGTAAAAGTAGAGATAACACACAATGAAGGTGGTGGGCTTATGGGGAGATTTATAAATGAACTAAGTCTTAGCGAAGCACTTGCTTCTAAGGAATATTTTCAAAATCCTATATACATTCAAGAAGGTGCCTTATGCTAAGTCGTGAGAGAAAACGTCAGATACTTATTAAAATCGCTCCACCCATTATGTATGCTGCATTGCGTATTTTATATGCTCTTACACGACATAGATTTCATATCAATGAGCACGCAAAAGAGCACAATTTTATTGGTGCATTTTGGCACGGAGAACTTCTTATGTTGCCTTTTTTATATAAGAGATTCCAAAAGGTTGTAAGTAAGGAGCGTGATAAGGGTTTTTATATCGTGCAATCTCATCATTTTGATGCTGAACTTATGGTGCGTGTTATTGCACTTTTTGGTTTAAAAACTTTACGCGGTTCGTCTTCAAAAGGTGGTTTGCGTGTATTAATGGAAGCCTTGAAGCTGCTTAAAGGAGGGTGCGATATAGGAATGTCTCCTGATGGACCAAAAGGACCTTATCATTCCATATCTGATGGCATAGTGGTGATGAGTCAAAAAACTGAGCGGTATATTGTCCCTATACGCGTAGTGTATAGTCGTTATTGGGAGTTAAAAACTTGGGATAAATTTCGTATTCCTAAACCATTTTCGCGGGTTGATTATCATATGCTTGATGGTTTTGTCATTGATAAAAATATGAATTTACAAGATGCAAAAAATTTAGTGCGCTTACATTTAGAAAAGGAACTCTAAATGCTTATAATTGATTCAAACTTCACCAAAGTTTTGCTAAAATTGATAAAAATTGTAAATATGTGAGGGTGTGTAAGTTGTTAAAGTTTTTGCTTCGTCCTTTTTTTTCTACGGTTTTAATCGGCGTGAATCTCGACGCCAAAGTTTGTTCGCTCAAAATTGTTGTGCTTAAGAATGGACACGTTAAAAGCAGTGTAAGCAAGGAATTTAAAATTGTAAATAAAGAATTGCCTATGGAGGCAGCAAAGTTGATTGCTGATTATAAACGAAAATATCCTTTTACCTATTTGAGCGCAATGAGTAAGACTTATAATCAGGGTTTGGCAAATTGTTCTAAAAAGGGTGAGTTGATTAAATTTGGCGTTAATGCTAAGACTTCACATATTATTGAAATGCCTAATCATTGGCTTTTTTATATCCAACAGCTGGCTGTTGATGAAAATCGCGTAAAGTTTATTCGTGCTTTGGGATTGGATTATCTTTTTTCTCCATTTGTGCTTGTATATGAGAGTATTAAGGGGCGACTTACTGAAAAAGTGCGCTTGTATGTATTACAAGAGCGAGCAAGCATTACGCTTTTTGTAGCAGATAAAAAAGGTGTGTATTTTGGCGGGTTTTTTATGGTTGGTGGTGAGTTGGAGAACAATGAAGATAAAGGTGCTTCTATGCTTGAGATACATTCAGCGAAAGAAATGAGTGATTTGGATTCTATACTTGGTTCTATTGATGAGCTAAAAGAAATAGGTGAACTAGAAGATTTAGATGAAGAGCTTATTCGCAAGGAATTTACGCCCCAAGAGATAGATTCTCAAAAACAACAAGAGGCTGAAATGTCTCGTTTGGAAGGATTAAGGGATTTAGCGCGAGCTTCAAATGCAACAGAGATTCTCAAAAATTCTATTAATGAGTTTTATAGCAATCCTATCTATAATAGCACACAATTTATAGAAACTATCGTGCTTTTGGATACTTATGGTATGACAGAACAAGCAGTTGCCCATATCCGTAATACGCTTATGATTGAAGTGGAAGTGCGCTCAATTCATATTCCCGATGCTCTTATTGATCTTGCTAAAGCCGAGCTTAAAGATAATAGGGGTTAAAATATGGCTTATAGTTTCATACGCCCTAAACCTAAGAGTATTTTTAAACGTTATACAAAAATTTGGTTTGTATATAGTATATTGGCTGTGGTATGTATTTGTGGTTTTGCAAAGGTATTGGAAAAGCAAATTATTGCTAAAATCAATGAACAAACTCATATTGAGGAAAATATTCAAAACATCAAGCTTAAAACTATTGTAATTAAGGACTATATAGAGCGACTAGATTATGAAATAACAATGGGCGAGAATATACAAACACAAAATAAAATGCTTAAAGATGGGTTATCAAATCTTCTTAAACTCATTCCAGACCAAATCACAGCTAAAAGTATAGAGTTAAATTATAATTCTCTTATAATGAAAGGTTTAACACCTTCAAAGGAAGTCTATAAATTTCTTTTGGAAGCTCCTTTGCGTGCAATTTTTACGCAGGTAAGAGTAGAATTTTATCCTCTTGTAAGCGGGTGGTTTAATTTTGTTGCTGTGAGCAAGGCGAATCCTACACTTAAACCTCTTAAAAATGACAAAAAGGAGCAAAGTGATGAATAGCGATTTTCGTTTAGAATTTGCGCTTAAAAACTTTGTGTGGTTTTTGGTATTTGCAGCCATTTGTGTTTTTTGTGTGAGCAAGATTCTTTTGCCTCAAATTAATGAATATAAAAAACAAGCTCTTGAGAGTAAAAAATCAAAAATTGCTTTTAACCAAATCAATAAAGATTATCAAGCTATAGAAGCACAACTTAAAACACTCTCTATCCAACATTATAAGATGCTCTTAAGCCTTCATAATCAAGGCGATGAAGCAAAACTACAAGCTTTATTGCAAGATTATTTCACAGAAGTAGAAGTAAAAAAGCTCAATACCACGCGCGAACAAGATATTCTTGATACAAGATACCAAGTTATCGGTTATGCACCTACTACACAGAGTATTGAAGATTTTATTTTATGGGCAAATACAATGCCTTATTTTGCGCGTGTAGAGTTGCCGCTTAAAATGGAACTTGATGAGAAAAGCAAACAAATTTATTTTGTGATAGTGATAAGTTTAAAAAATTCAGATTATAAAGAACATCAAATTATTCTTGAGAACCATTTGCGATTTGATTATTTCAAGCCTTAATAGAGTATAATGAAACATTATTCAGTTTTAAAAAATGAAATGATACAGGCTTTGGATTGTTTGAGAGAAGATTCTATCTTGATTGATTGCACTTTGGGCTTTGGAGGGCATACTCTTGGGGCATTGCAGGCTTATCCAAATATTGAAGTTTATGCTTTTGATAAAGATATATATGCACTTAATCTTGCCAAAGAGCGATTAAAACCTTATTTGCAAAACATTCATTTTTGTCATAATGCTTTTTCTCAATTTTTAGACATTGTGCCAAATGTGGTATTGCCTCGTGTAAGGGGCATTATTGCTGATATTGGTGTAAGCTCTATGCAGCTTGATGAAACGCAACGTGGCTTTAGCTTTGTCTCTTCCACGCTTGATATGCGTATGGATACACGAGCAGACTTGAATGCTACAAAAGTGATTAATACTTATTCGCCTATTCGTTTAGAAGAGATTTTCAGAATCTATGGAGAAGTGCGCCAGAGTAAAAAACTCGCAGAGATTATTGCATACGAACGCAAGAAAAAGCCTTTTAGCTCTTGCTTAGAATTAAGTACACTTATTGAGCAACATTTTCCTCGTGTTGGAGGTATACATCCAGCGACACTAGCTTTTCAGGCACTACGCATTGAGGTTAATGATGAACTAGGCGAGCTTAAGCGATTGCTCCATAACATAGAACTTGCTTTTGATGAGGGCAAAATTGCATCTTGTAGGGTAGGAATCATCTCTTTTCATTCTCTAGAAGATAGAATCATTAAGCAATGTTTTAAACAATGGAGCAAATCGTGCATTTGCGCAGAAGAAAGTTTAAGGTGCGAGTGTGGCAATAATCACGCTAAAGGGCAGATTCTTACTAAGAAGCCAATTATCCCAACCCCACAAGAGATAGCGCAAAATAAGCGTTCTCGTAGCGCAAAATTAAGAATTTTTGAATTAAAGAGTTCTAAAGATAAAGGAGTATAAATGAATAGTGAAAATTATAAAACTATGCGTCTTGATGATATTATTCTTCCTAAATCGCGTGTGAGCGAATGGGAAAAAGAAGAGATTGCAAATGCCATTCAAAGCGAAGATGGTAAAAAAGAAAATAGTTTTTCAAAGAAAAATACACAAGGCTTGGGTTGGTATGAACTTAAAGTTGCTGGTTATATTATGCTTTTTGTGCTGATAATAAGCGTGCCAAAAATCTACCTCTCTAGCAATATTTATTATTTAAGCAAAGAGATTGCAAATCTTCAAACCCAGTATGCTATGCTTATTGATGAAAATAGGCGATTAAAACACGATGTAGAGAGTTTGCGTTATAAATTTTTGATTCTTAATGAATTTTAGATTCTGTAAAGAGGTGGCGGACAGGGAGGGATTCGAACCCTCGATAACCTTGCGGCTATGCATCCTTAGCAGGGATGTGGTTTCAGCCAACTCACCCACCTGTCCATATAAAAAAAGAACGCTATTGTAGGGGAAAAATGATAAAACTACACTTAACGCCACTTAAAGGATAGGCA
Organism: Helicobacter sp. MIT 03-1614; assembly: GCF_000762925.2. Taxonomy (NCBI): domain Bacteria; kingdom Pseudomonadati; phylum Campylobacterota; class Epsilonproteobacteria; order Campylobacterales; family Helicobacteraceae; genus Helicobacter; species Helicobacter sp. MIT 03-1614. The sequence goes on along the minus strand of NZ_JRMS02000001.1, from coordinate 49,638 downwards.
AAGTGAAAATAAAATTTTCATAGATACCAAAAGACAAATAAAGCAAAGTAATGTTAGAATCCTCTCTTTTCATTTTAGGCTTAAAGGATTATGATGAAATACGCATTTATTTTTCCCGGACAAGGCTCCCAAAAAATAGGTATGGGCAAGGAATTTTATGATAACTTTGCTGTGGCAAAAGAGCTTTTTGAGGAAGCATCTGATAGTTTGGGTTTAGATATGAAACATCTTCTTTTTGAAGAAAATGATAAACTTAACCTTACATTATATACTCAGCCAGCAATTTTTCTTGTCAGTGCTATTGCTCATAGTGTTTTTCAAAGCGAATGTCCATTAATGCCAAAAGTGGCTATGGGGCACTCTCTTGGTGAAGTAAGTGCAGTAGTATTATCTGAAGGTATGAGTTTTTCACAAGGGATAAAACTTACACATAAGCGTGGAGAGCTTATGACACAGGCGTGTGAAGGCAAAGATGCAGGAATGATGGTTATTGTAGGCGTGGAGGATAAAAAACTTGAGGATTTTTCGCAAGAAGCACAAAAAAATGGTAAAAGCATTTGGTGTGCAAACTATAATGGCAATGGACAAGTTGTACTTGCAGGGTGTAAAAAAGACTTAAGTGAAGCAGAATCTACCCTTAAAGCACTTGGTGCAAAGCGGGTACTTTTGCTTCCTATGTCGGTTGCTAGCCATTGTCCTATGCTAGAATCAGCTCTACCAGCTTTCACACAGCTTTTAGATGAAAGCTTGAATGAGCATCTAAGCACACCTATTCTTTCAAATGCTACACTTGAAACTTATAATATAAAGGCACAAGCAAAATCATTACTAAGCAAACAGCTTACACACCCTGTGCTTTATAAGCAATCTATTCTTAAGCTTAATGATGAGGTTGATGCTTTTATTGAATTTGGTAATGGCAGTGTATTGCGGGGATTAAATAAGCGCTTAAGCACTCTACCTACTTGGAATATTGAGAATCTTGCAAGCTTGAAGGAATGTATTGATAGCATTAAGGGTGGAGTTTAAATAAAGGAGTATCTATGACGCTTGGTATTATTGGGGCAATGATTGAAGAGATTACACCTTTGCTTGAGCTCTTTGGTGATTATAAGGGCAGACAAGTGGGCGGTAATACTTATTATGAAATTCAAAGAGGTGAACACAAAATTTTTGTTGCTTATAGCAAAATTGGCAAAGTTCATTCCGCTTTGACATCAAGCACAATGATTTTACATTTTGGTTGCGAGAAAATTATTTTTAGTGGTGTAGCAGGCGGTTTGAGTGCAGATTTGAAAGTGGGTGATTTAATATTGGGGCAAAAACTTTGTCAATATGATGTAGATATTAGTGCATTTGGACACCCATTGGGTTTTATTCCTGAGAGCAAAATTTTTATAGAATCTGATGCTACACTCAATAGCATTGCACGTGAGATTGCAAAGAATCAAGGCATTAAACTTAAAGAAGGCACTATTGCATCAGGTGATGCTTTTATAGCTGATTCTCAAAAAAAGCAGTGGATTATCCAGCATTTTGGAGCTGATGCAGTAGAAATGGAAGGAGCATCTGTAGCTGTAGTATGCGATTTGCTTGCTGTGCCATTTTGTATTTTACGCTCCATTAGTGATAGTGCTGATGGAAACGCCGATGTAAGCTTTGATGAATTTTTGGTAAGCTCGGCAAAACGCAGTGCTGATTTTGTAATGATGATGTGTGAAATGATTTTAGCCCACAAATAAAGGAGCATTTTATGAAAACAATTACTCTTTTGCGCCACGCCGATACAATAAGTAGGGAAGAATACCGACTCAACAATAAAAAAGATAAAAGTGATATTTTTCGTCCATTAAGTAAGCTTGGTAAAACTCAAAGTAAGCATATAGCACATTTAGCTGCACAACATTTGCACTTTGATGTCATTTTTTGCTCACCTGCTAAACGCACACAGCAAACGCTTAAACCCTTAAGCAAATATGTGCGTTCGGATTCTATAATTCTGTGTGATGAGATTCTTCCTGATTGCGGACTTGAGGGATATATGAAGCTTATAGAAAAAAAATCATTTCAAAAAGCACAAAATGCGCTTATTGTAGGACATCAACCTGATTTAAAGAGTTTTGCAACTTATCTTTGTCCTTCATTTCGTGCACTTGTCCCTAAGGGCGTATTGATGAGGTTTATACTTCATTCTGGCAGCAATGGACTTGAAGGACAAGGTGTAATTGATTTTATTTTGCCACCCTTTATGCTTGAAGATTTTAAAAAATAAGGAATAAGTATGAGATATGCTCACTATATACGCACAAAGTGTGGAGCATTTAGTATGATGGAGCTTGTATTTGTTATCATTATACTTGGGATTCTTGCCGCCATTGCGTTGCCACGACTTTCACTCACACGTTCTGATGCTCAACTTATTGCAGTGGAAAATGATATTATTGGAGCGCTTAATGCAATTCAGCGCGAAGTTTTTAGTCAAAATATTGAACCCTCTACTCTTGATGGAGTAAAAATGCTTGAACTTGCTGGCCTTAGTCATTCGCGCTGGATAGCACAAAATAATGGTGTGCGACTTGCCAAAAATGGTGTGCTTGATACACAAAATGATTGCATAACGCTTATGCAAGAAAATGGTAAAATTATCTTTTTTATTCAACCCAAAGCAGATTCTACTTTATGCACCAAATTACTTGAGCGACATAAGATGAGGCGAGAAGTGCCGCTTAGCACCTCAAATGCAATTTTCTAACAGAGGAGCATTTAGCTCATTTGAAATATTATGTGTCATTATTATCATCGCCATTATTATGAGTGTAGGGGTGCGATATATGGGGCATATTGCACATAAACAATGTATCTCTCGCCTTAAATCTCAACTTGCCCATACGCAAAATGCTTTGAGTATGTATTATGCAGATGCTTTTATTCGTGCAGATGTGATAGATTATACTCAAGCACAAAGTATTTTAAAGCATTTGGAGAAAAGCAATACTTCAAAGTGTGCTTTTAGTGTGCAAGGAAGCAAGATTATTGCCCATATTGGTATAGAATATCTTACTTTTACACTTGAGCCGCCTACCCTTGAAAAAAATCCTAAAATTTCTTGCAAACTTTCCTCGGCTCTTTGCAAAGATTTTAGTGATAGGATATTAGATAAATAAATCCTCACATATATCTTGTTTGCTTTGTCCTATGCGATAGAGGGCAAAATCATAGCGCACAGGGTCATTTTCACAATAAGTTGCAAGAGTATCAGTGGCTTGCAGTGCGCTTTGTAAATCATAACTTTTGCGTTTTAGAATCTTAAGCTTAAGGCAAAGTTTAAAAGTATGAGTATCAAGAGGCAATATTAAGTGTGAAGTTGGTATATGCTCTTGCCAACAACCAATATCAATCTCATCTTTGCGCACAAGCCATCGTAGGAGCATATTCCAACGTTTTAATGCACAAGCACCAGTGGGAAATGCGCCATAAGTATTTATATGGACGCTATAAGATGTGCCAAATGCAAAATGCAACCCTTTACTTTTAGCATCTTTACATAAAAAAGAATAAAGAGCATCAATACAATGATAAATACTATAAAGAATGTGTGCGTGGTTTTTATTTGCACTTTGATGCCAAAGTGCAAAATGTGCAGGAGGATTTTTATAAGCTTTAAGAAAATATGTGAGCAAACCACCATTTTCAAGCATACAAGCCACAGATTCAAATATATTTTGAATATCTGCACTTGTTTGAAATCTATAATAAGGAAATGTCGCATTGCGTATTTTTGTGCGAGAGTGCAAAAGTGAGAAGTCAAGTTTTTGGAGCATCTGCACGATTGCTTTTGCATTTCCATAAGAGAGAAGTGCACATATAAGAGCAATTTCTGCAAAATAAGGCGTGTGTTGGTATTTTTTTGCCACAAGTAAAGGGTCTGGATTTTGCGCATTTATCTCTTGAGAAGTATTTTTAAGCATATAGTGAGCATCAAGCATTGCCTTAAGCTTTTTCACGATATTCCTTTATCGTTGGTATTTTTGCGCTAATATAGATTCTAACGCAATTTCGATAAAGAGGCAAATAATGAAAAAATGGATATTCTTGTTTGTGGGGGTAGCTTTGAATACTCTACAAGCAGAGTATTTGGAATTAGAGAGTGCCTATAAGCAAGTTTTACAAAATAATGATGGATTAAAATCTACGCAGAGTGCAGTTGATAAACAAGAAAAGCTCAAGAATGCAACCAAAATGCTTTACCTCCCTCAAGTCTCACTTGATGCATTTTATATACATTTGCAATCACCGATGAATACACATCTTTTTAATGCTTCTGAACTTGGGAATCTTGGTGGCATTGGCGGTATTGCCCCCTTGCTCGCACGACCTATCACTCTACAAGATCAAAATATTATCTTTGGTGCACTTAATATTATGTATCCGCTTTTTACAGGTGGTAAGCGGCATTTTGCTAATAAACTTTCTGACATTGCCTTTGATGATGCACTTCTTACCCTTAAACTCAAAGAGTTAAGCCTTTTTGAAGATTGTGCAAAACTTTATTATGGTGTGGTATTAGCCCATCAGATTCTTGATACACTCCAAGATGCAAATGAGGGACATCTCACGCATTATAAAAATGCACAAAAACTGCAAGAAAAAGGGCAAATTGCACGTTTAGAAACACTCCAAGCCCAAGTAAATTATGATAAATCAACGATTGAAGTGCAAAAAGCAAGCGATAATCTCAATATTGCCGTTATGGCATTTAATGCAATGTTGAATAGAGAATATAATGCACCTTTCGAATTAACACCAAACATTGATATTAAACAAGATGCGATATTACAAAATGTGGATTATTTTGTAAATAAAACACTTGAAGTCTATCCAGCCTTGCATATAATGGATAATCAAGTTAAATCTACGCACGAACTTTCGCATATTGAATTTTCTTCATTTTTACCAGAAATAGGAGCTTTTGGAAGTTATATGCTCAATGATAATAGCTCCTTGCTTGATAAAGCTATGCCAAATTGGTATGTGGGTATAGGTGCAAGGTGGTCTCTTCTTTCGCCTAATGGGAGAATCCAGAAATATCAAGCAAGCAAAATAGCTTCTATTCAAGCGGAGTTCGCTACTTCACAAGCTAGAAAAGATTTAAAAACGCTCTGTGAAAAAACTTATAATGAAGTCCTTTCATATAAATCACAATATTTTAGTCTTGATTCTTCGGTTGAGCTTGCCAAAGAGAATCTAAAATTGCGTCAGAAGGCATTTTTGCAAGGTATGAGCACAAGCACAGAAGTAAGTGATGCGCAAAATGCTCTCTCACTTGTTCTTATTGAGCGCCAGAGTGTAGCATATAGCTATGCAATTTCACTTGCGCGACTTCTTGCTTTAAGCGGAGAGGTGGAAAGATTCTATGGATTTTTTAATTAAGCAAAAAATGGGAGAGAAGATATGAAAATAAATATCAAGCTTGTAGCATTAGTCGTTATAGCTTTGGCATTTTTATTGTGGCTCGTGGTAAGCTTTAGTCGTGCTTATGAGCCAAAGGAAAATAGAATCTACGCCCAAGTGCAAGCACGTGAATACGCTATTAGCTCTAAGGTTGCAGGACGAGTGGAAAATATCTTTGTTAAAAAAGGAGATATGCTTAAAAAGGGTGATTTGGTATATAGTATTGATTCTCCAGAGTTGCAAGCTAAGCTTGAACAAGCAAAAGCTGGGTATCAAGCAGCAAAAGCTCTAAGCACAGAGACGAAGCAAGGCGCAAGAGTGGAGACTATCCAATCAGCAAAAGATGTTTGGCAAGGTGCTAAAACAATGGCGAACCTTGCTAAAAGCACTTATGAACGCATAGAATCCCTTTATAAAGATGGTGTAGTGAGCCAACAAAGGCGTGATGAAGCATATGCAAACTACACTACTGCCAAGCATAATGAAAATGTAACCTATCAACAATACAAAATTGCTCTTGATGGCGCAAGTGCCGAGACAAAAATAGCTGCACAAGCCAAAGAGGATGCGGCAGCCGGACAAGTAAATGAAGTTGAAAGCTATGCTAAAGATACTCAAGCTATTGCACCAACAAATGGAGAGGTAAGCAATGTTTTACTGCACGAAGGTGAGCTTGCACCTAGTGGATTCCCTGTGGCATTGATGATTGATATGAATGATGCGTGGATTGTCTTTCATCTTCCCGAATATCGTTTAAAAGATTTTACTAAAGGTGCGACTTTTGAAGCATTTATCCCCGCTTTGGATAAAAGAGCAGAATTTAGAGTAGAATTTGTCTCTGTTATGGGAGATTTTGCTACTTGGAGAGCCACAAGTGCGTCTAAAGGTTATGATGTGAAAACATTTGAAGTTGAAGCATATCCTACCACTCCTATTGAGGGCTTACGCGTAGGTATGAGCGTGCTTATTGATTAGTTTAAGGTAGTTTTGGGGTAATTTTTACTAAAATGCATAGCTTATTTAATTTTATAAAAAAGGTCTGTTATGGCAAGAAAATGTTTTTTCACAGGTAAGGGTCCTATGGTTGGAAACAATGTAAGTCACGCAAATAACAAAACAAAAAAGCGTTCTTTGCCTAATCTTCGCAGTATTCGACTTAAACTTGAAGATGGAACAAGTGTAAGAGTAAAAGTTGCTGCTTCCACATTGCGAACGATAAAAAAATATTCTTAAACTGAGCTTTATCTATCTTGTTTGCAAGATTTAAGAAATTTCTTCACTGGGGCAATACCCCGAAACCAGACATTTCTTTAGCTGGTGAGCTCTACGAGCAGCTCAAACCCTTTAGACTTCCGCTTATTCTTGTTCAATTTTTTCTTCTTTTTGGCACATTAGGGTATTTAGCATTAGAAGATTATGATTTAATGCAGGCATTTTTTCAAACTTCTTATACTTTTACAAATACAGGATTTGGCTCATTAAAAGAAAATGAATTTAGCACAATCACTATTTTTTTCACCGTCATTTTAATGGTGTGTGGAGCGGGAGTTGTAACTTTTAGCGTGGCATTTATTATGAGTGTGGTGAATAATGGCACTCTTATTAGATTAATTAAGGAGCAAAAAATGGTATATAAAATTGCGCGTTTGCAAAATCATTATGTGATTTGCTATCACAATGAATTTACTACTGAACTTGCCCAGCAGTTTTTAGAAGCTCATATTCCCTTTGTCGTGGTGGATAATTCTCCTGATTTTGAAGTCCAAGCCCAAAAGCATAAGTATCCTTATTACATTATTGATGACCCACATACGCATATAGCTATGCTCAAATCTCACCTCTCAAGTGCAAAAGGTATCATAAGCTTTTCTAAGAATCCTGCGGATAATATTACTATGGTGGTGAGTGCACGTATCTTTGAAGAAGAGCTAAGAAGAAAGCCTTATTATATTATCGCTAACGCTAATTCTCAAGAAGAGAGCAAAAAGCTTAAAAAAATAGGCTGTGATGCCGTAATTTCTGCCTCTAAGCTTATGGCACAGAGAATCTCTGCAATGGCAGTGCGTCCTGATATGGAGAATCTCCTTGAGCGGTTTTTATATCAACGTGATACGCCGCTTGATTTGGAAGAAATTATCGTGCCACGTTATTCGTGGCTTGTGCTAAGAAAGCTTAAAGAAGCACATTTCCGCGATGTTACAAATGTATCTGTGGTGGGACTAACGCAAAAAGATGGCGTTTATATCACTATGCCAAATGGTAATACAATTGTTTCAAGCGAATGCAAACTCCTTGTGATTGGCACAAGTGAAAATATTCGTGCTACCAAACGTTTGATTATGAAAAAGCAAAAACCAAGAGAGGTTGATTATGTTTGAGATTATTCCTATTAAAGGTGGTGTCAATGCGCCACAAGGATTCTACGCAGATGGTGTAAGTGCGGGATTAAAGCCTCCACTTCCTAATGGTGCTCCCGCACTTGATGTAGCATTTTTATATAGTGAAGATGTGCTCAAGCCCTTTACACTTTTTACGAGTAATCGTTTTCAAGCAGCTCCCATAACGCATTTTAAACACTTTATAAAAGGCAAAGAGAGTAATTTCGTGCTTATTAATACCAAAAATGCAAATGCGATGACAGGAGAGAGAGGGGTGCAAGATGTGTGCGATATTTTATCATCACTTACGCAAAAATTTCCCTTTATACAAAACCCTATAATGTCAAGCACAGGCGTTATCGGGCAGTATCTCCCTAAAGAGAAAATAATTGCTTCTTTTGCCTCCTTTGATTTTAATGCTAAGTGTGAAAATGCTCACACTCGTGCTGCCGATGCAATACGCACGACAGATGCTTTTAGTAAAGAAATCGCATTAAGGGTTCGACTTGATAATGGTGAGAGCTTTTGTATTGGGGCTATGGCAAAGGGAGCAGGTATGATACAACCTGCTCTTGCAACTATGCTTTGTTTTATCACAACTGATGCACTTGTGCCTCAAAATGAAGGTGATAGAATCTTGCGTGAATGCGCCAAGACAAGCTTTAATGCTATTAGTGTAGATGGCGATATGAGCACGAATGATTCCGTATTTTTGTTTGCCAATGGACGCAGTGGGGTATATAATGAAGCGGCTTTCAAAGAAGCATTGAAAATGATTATGCACAAACTTGCTACTGATATGGTAAGAGATGGCGAAGGTTCTACTAAGCTTGTAGCCTTTGAAGTGTGTGGCGCAAGAGATGAATCACAAGCTATATGTGCTGCAAAAGCCCTTACAAATTCACTTTTGGTAAAAACTGCTATTTATGGGGAAGATCCAAATTGGGGGAGAATTGCCTCAACAATCGGTGCAAGTGGTGTAGAATGCAATGAGGAAAGTTTGAGAATCGCCTTTGATTCTGTGGTAGTATTTGATAAGGGGCAGATATGTTTTGATAAAGAGAATGAAGCAAGGGCAGCGGCTGTAATGAAACAAGAAAGTTTTAGAATCACTTGTGATTTGGGCATAGGTGAGGGACATTTTGTCGCTTATGGTTGTGATTTGGGCTATCGCTATATAGATATTAATGCTGATTATAGAAGCTAGATTCTGTTGTATTGTTGGAGATTTTAAAAAGTAGTATGATTTTAGAGTAAAAAAATGCGCTATTATTGAAAATATTCTATAATAAAGTATTGAATTTGCCCCAAAGGAGTAGAAGATGTTTCACGAATATAGAGATGAGGTTACTGCGCTCAAAACAAGTGATGCGCATTTTGCAAAGATTTTTGATGAGCATAATGAGCTTGATGATAGAATTAAAAAGATTGAAGATGGCGAGGAACTTATGAGTGATATGGAGCTTGAGGTGCTCAAAAAACAAAAGCTTCGCCTCAAAGATGAAGCCTATGCAATGATTTTAGAATATCGCAAATCCCATTAGTTTTATTATCTTTGTTGCTCTCTTTGCTTGAAATACTCTATATGATAATGAGATTTAAAGAGAATTATTGTTATCCCAACAAAGGCTATAAATAAACTTGTATAATCGAGGAATTGGAGGTAAAGGCGGAATGAGGAGTAAAGAAAAAGAAAGAATAATAATATTGTTACTATATAGCTTTATTGGGTGTTATGCTTTGAGTATGCCAATAAAAGAGAATGCAAATATTGTATTACTAGATTCTGTATTGGAAAATCTTATTAATAAAGCTACACTGGATTCCCTAAACAATTTAACACAAGAGGAATGCGAAAAGCTGCAATATACTTATAATGCGAACTTGCAAGATTCGCAGAATAATGATAAGACTTATAGTGAAGAGCAAAGTTGCTACTATGTTGCAATATGGAATCTTAAAGCCACTACTGCGGAACTTATAGCTAAAAAACACATAGCCACTGATATGAATTCGCTAAATTCTATTCTGCATTACAAAATCATTGCTTTTTTAAGCACCACAAATTTACAAACCTTGCGTGATACACTAGGCTTTGAAGTAACCTATCATTTACAAGATGTTATCAACGTATGCAATCGTCTTGATGGTTTGGAGTTTGAGGCAAGTTGTAATTTGTATATGCAGATTTTTGATGATTTAGCACGATATGTAACACAAGAACAGAATCTACCACAAAAGGCAATTCAAGACTACCAAAGAACTTTTGAGCAAATCACACAAACTGCTCTTGATAACATAGAACAAGAATTGCCTGATATGCCGTAGCATAAGGAATACAATGCTCCTAGCAGATAATTTTAGAAATGTTATTACGATGATGTTATTTGGTAATAAAAATAAGAATCAAGAAATACCAATACCAAAAGATTCGCAAGGTAAAGTATTAGGGAATGGCTATCTCTACACAGATGTATTAGAATCTAAGAGAGATAATCCAACAATCAAACCATTTCAAAAAGACACTCAATATAGAATTACAAGCACAAGATGAAGAATCTCAAAGAGTGTTAATATTCTCTAGCATATGGCATAAGTTGGGTTGTAGTGGTCTATTTCATCTATAAAAACAATCCCTATGGATATTTATATTTTATACTTTTATGCTTGGCATAAGTTACTTGTGCATTCTGCGCGGGTTTGACAAATCGCCGCTTGGTATAATCCACTACAAAATCACCACCACCTTTACGCACTGCATATAGCCCTACAAGAATCTCCACACTTTTTTCAATCACGGCATTTGTGGGCATTGTTTTCCCACAATGTATGATTAAATGTGCACTTGGCACATCTTTAATATGAAACCACAAATCATCAGCCTTTGCAGATTCTAAAAGTCGTTGATTTTCCTTTGCATTGCGTCCTACACTAATTTTGAATCCCTCAATAAAAAAACTCTCTATATCCTTTGTTTGCGTAGATTTATCTTTGGTTTTGGGCTTTTTATCTTGAGTGGCAAATATATTACTTAACTCATCGCATTGCTCTATAAGTGCAATTTTATCAGAGAGAAAATCAATCTTATCTTGGAGATTCTCTATTTGTTTATGGAGATGTTGAGCTTTTTTATGGTATTTTTTGCTTTGAGTGAAATACCAATTTCCAGCTTCTTGTAAATCTCTAGCAAAAGCAGGAAGTTCAATCTCTAGCACTCCGCCATCAAAATCTTGCAAGGATAAATGCGATGAGGTGATTTTATGCGTTGGCAAAAGATGCAATGAGCCAAAAAGCACTTCACCATAGTGTGCGTATTGCTTTGCAGATGCTAAAAGCTCATCATATTTTGGCAGAGTATGAAGCATCTGCAGGAGATTCTCTTTTTTTGTGTGCAGGGATTTAAGCAAAGCTTGTTTTTTGGTATTGTGAGATTGGCAATATCTCTCCACATATGCACGATGAAGCAAGTCGAGCGTTTGACTAAGTGAGGGGATTTCCTGTGGAAATGGCTTTTTGGAGGGTTGAGGTAGAGGTTGAAGCACTTTGCCTACACGCACTTCACGCCACGATTTACTAAGTGGAATGTGTCGCAATGCTTCAAGAACTACAAAGCTTTCATCACATATTATGACATTTGTATGCTTTCCTGTAAATTCACATATGAGCCAAAAATATTGGAGTTTGTAGTGCCCCTTTTGGCTTATGAGAATCTGTAAGATTCTATTTTCTCCATCTACGCGCACTTGTTCTATTTTCGCATAAGTAGCACAACGAGCAAGTTTATTATCAAATGGGGCTTTAAACTCTTGCGTATTGAGTATTTCTTGCTCATTTATAAATGCACCACTTTGAGAGCGCGTCATATCAAAATAGATTCTATGTTTATTGCCTTGTTTATCTTGGCAGAGGAGCATAAAGAGGTTTATTTCTTTGCGTTTAAAACATAAGATGTTTTCCATATTTTGCAGATATGTGCTTATACCCTTTAATAATGCGAGATTCAATGCCCTGCCTTTAATGGAATAGCTAAGTTTTTAAATGTGCTCTTGCAAACTCAAGTGCTTGTGCAGTAATTTTTGCTCCACTAATAATGCGCGCAATTTCTTGCACTCTGCCCTCTTCATCAAGCTTTGTAACTATGCTTTTTTCTCCTTGTTTTTGCACAAGATAATGATTATCTGCCAAAGAGGGCATATGCGTTTGATGAGAAATAGCAAAGATTTGATAGCTTTGGGAAAGCGTTTTAAGAATCTTCGCTACACCCTCACTTTCCTCTCCGCTTAGATTCGCATCAATTTCATCAAGCACTAAAATCCCACTGCGTGGTTCAAGTTGCGTATCAATGCACATTATCGCAAGTCGTAAGCGATTATATTCCCCAGAGGAGAGCACATCTACACTACTATTGCCAAGTTTTATTTCGCATAAGCTTTCCCCACTTTCATTCATTTTCACATTTTCTATTTTTATGTTGCTTTGGTTTAACCTAAGCTCTGCGCATAATTCTTGAAGCAAAGCATTAAATTGCGGCGCAAAGCGTTCGCGGTTTGTATGAAGCAGTTGGGCATTTTTTTTGCATTCTAGGGAAAGTTCATCTACACGCTTTTGCAAATGCTGTTTATCAAAGCTGAGATTTTCATATTCTTGGAGTTTTTGCTTTTGTTCTTCAAGGTATGCTAGTGCTTCTTTAATGCCACCAAATCGGCGGTTAAGCTCGGAGAGTGCGGCAATTTTATCTAATATTTCTTCAGGATTAATCTCTGCTAAGTCCTCCAAACGCTCTTCTTGGGCTTGGACAATCGCTTCAAATTCATTTAAGCCTTCAATAAGATTGGGGCAGCTTTTATCCACAAGCCCCAAAAATTCTTCAAAACCGCGTGAGAGTTCAAGTGCTTGACGCACCTTATATATTTGCTCTTTGATTTTTTCTTGCTTGGAGAGCATTTTTTTAAGGGTAATAAGCTCTTCGTATTCGCCCTCTTTTGGATTTATAGATTCTATTTTGGCAATTTCAAATGCTGCAAACTCTTTTAAATTAGCAATATTTGCCTCTTGAGCTTGTATATCACTTAATTTTTTGTGGGCTTGGCATAATGCTTGATAATCTGTTTGAAACTGATTGAGAATCTCCTTGTGTGTAGGATTTTCACGCGTGATAAATAAATCAAGAATCTTAAGAATATTTGCAGGTTTGAGTTCATCTGCACCTTTTGTGCTGATATGCTTTGCAAAGCCTGATACTATTTCATAGAGTTTTTTTTTGGAACTTGATGCGTGGTTGATGAAATAACGTGTTTTATCTTTTTTGAGAATGCTAAGAACGATTTCATTTTCATTATCATTTGGAATGCCATATTCTAGCCAATCAAATGTGGGCAAATCAATCTCAATGTTTGCTTCAATGAGGTCGGCATTGCTTTCTTTAATCCCAAAAATTGCAAGCAGAGATTCCATAAATACTGACTTACCACTGCCACTCGCACCACTAAAAACATTAAAGCCTTTTTGCACATATAGCTCTAAATCACTAAAAGCGGGGGAATTATGGATTAAGATTCTCTTAACCATTTTTACTCCTTGTTTTAATGCTCCTCACCCCATTTAAATTTTTCTTTTAAAACGCTGAAATAATCTCGTGTAGGGGGATACATCAGCATAGCACTTTGGGGCAGAGCTTGAATTTGCACTCTATCAGAGGGCATAATATCAATCATTTCTTGCCCATCAATGATAAGTTTTGCTCTTTCTTTGGCATAAAATTCTAGCATAAATTCATCACTTAAGACTAATGGGCGCTGCGTGAGCGAATGTGGTGCAATGGGGGTAAGCAAAATGTTGCGACAATAAGGATAAATAACTGAACCACCTGCACTAATATTATATGCGGTAGAGCCAGCAGGCGTGCCGATGATAAGCCCATCACATCTATAAGTATTAAAATATTTTCTATCAATACTTGCATCAATATGCACCATACCGCTTAATTCGTGTTTGGAGATAAGAAATTCATTGATGGCAATAAGCGTTTGAGCAGGAGATTGGTTTTTATTGTCTAAATTGTCTTCGTATGCGGTATTTAAGGTGGAATATATACGCGCTTGAAGCACGAGATGTTTTTGCAGAGTGTAATCCCCACTTTTAAGATGAGAAGTAAAGGTATGTAGATTTTGAGGCATAAGTGCCGTAAGAAAGCCTAATCGTCCTGTATTAATCCCCATACAAGGTAGTTCATATTCAAATGCGCGGCGAAGCATAGAAATAAGTGTCCCATCGCCACCAAGGCTAAAAAGTGCATCACATTGTGTAGCAAGCTGATGAAAATCTCTTCCTAAGAGTTCAATCATACCCCCACTAATGCTTTCTAATATCACTTCAATGCCAGCATTATTAAGCTCTTCTTTTATTTGCAAAAAAGTCGTTTTTAGCTCCGGGCTTGAAGGGCGCAAGATAACACCAACTTTTGTAATAGGGGCATTATGAGATTTCATTTTAGAGTCTATTCCACATAGTATGCGCGGACAACAAATCCCCTTTGATTTGCCTTTTGCTGACTTAAGCCCTCAAATGCTGCGACATTTGGCATTCTTTTGCTCACTATATAAATAGCCTCTCTTGCGCGAAAACTCGCTAATCCTTCTTGTTTAAGCTCTGGGCTTAGCCCTGCATAAGGGAGATTATCTACCACGCCTGAAATCTCAAAAGCCACAATTTTATTATCTGCCCTTGCCATTGCTACAATACCACTTGTAAGCTCTTCAGTGCAGTTTTTTGGCATACCCCAACGTCCTATTTTCATATTGACACAACGTGCCACGATTTTATCTTTTGGTTTGATAGAATAGCGGAGTTTCACAGGAGTGCTCTCTTGCTCTTTTTTTAATGCTTTGGTTTGGGCTTTTAAACGTTGAATTTGCGTGTCTTTAGAATCAAGTTCAGATTTTTCTATTTTTTCTTGCTGTAAAAGATTAGATTCTATTTTTTCACTAATATCCTCAAGCGAAATATCAGAATCTGCTGCTATATAATAATATACACCACCAAGAGCCACTAAAAGTAGCAGGACAAATATTAAAAAAATTTTTATTTTTGATGAATTCCTTTCCATAGCTATACACTCCTTGTATATGTCAAAAGCTAGAGGTTATAACGCCTTTGGTGCTCCTTATTTTTAAGGAATACAAGCAAAAAATATTCCACCATAAGGTTAAGATTCTATTAAGTCGCTGTAATATACAATCTTAAATTTATCTTAGAAAGGCTTTCGTGTAAAGCATTACATTAGAGACGCATCATACTTCTTTTTCTTACGCACTCTAATTTTATTTTGTTATTTTGGGGAATGTTATGTTTGAGGATTTCAAGCAAAGATTCCTAGTCAAATTTTGGTCGCCTATGCCTGCTATTATCGCACTTGGCGTAATGGCTGCTTATTATTTTGGTTTGACTGGGACTTATTGGGCTGTTACAGGTGAATTTACGCGTTGGGGCGGACATATTATGAATCTTTTGGGTGTGGATACAAGCACTTGGGGTTATTTTAAGATTCTAGGTTTGCAAGGAACTCCGCTAGATAGGGTAGATGGCGTGATGATTATTGGAATGTTTGCAGGGGCGTTTGCCGCTGCGGCAATGGCAAATAATGTCAAGTTTCGTTTGCCTCAAAGCAATATTAGAATCGCTCAAGCCCTTATCGGTGGGATTATCGCAGGATTTGGTGCGAGGATTGGTATGGGTTGTAATTTGGCGAGTTTCTTTACGGGGATTCCACAATTTAGCCTGCACGCGTGGTTTTTTACGATTATGACGCTTGTTGGTGTGTGGCTAGGCACAAAGGTTGTTTTACTCCCACTTTTTCGCTCTCATACAAAGCTAGAGAAAGTCAGCTCACAAAAAGACATTGGAAATAGCAAAGAAAATCAGAGTAGGGCAAAACTCCTTTTTGCACTTGGTGTTTTGGTATTAGTTGGAATTGGCGTTTGGGTAGCGTATCTAATGGCGTATGGCAATATTCCAGAGGGTAAAAAGATTCCGATTTTAGCGCTTGCAGTTGTATTTGGTGTGGGATTTGGCTTTATCATCTCACGTGCGCAGATTTGCTTTACTTCTGCCTTTAGGGATTTATTTATCACAGGGCGTGGATATATGGCAAGAGCGGTGATTGTGGGAATGATGGTTTCAACTATTGGCGTTTTTAGTTACATTATGCTTGGACTTCCGCCTAAAATTATGTGGGCTGCGCCAAATGCAGTGATTGGCGGATTGCTCTTTGGCTTTGGTATTGTGATTGCAGGAGGGTGTGAATGTGGCTGGATGTATCGCGCAGTTGAGGGGCAGGTGCATTATTGGATTGTAGGTGTTGGTAATGTCATTGGCTCTACGCTTTTGGCAGCGACTTGGGATTATTATTCTGTGCCGCTTGCGACAAGCTTCCCTAAAATTAATCTTTTAGAATCCTTTGGTAATTATGGTGGCTTGGTGGTAAGCTATGTGCTGCTTTTTGCATTCCTTGCCTTTGTGCTGTTTCTTGAGCGGCAATATTTTGCCAAAAATAAACGATTTGAACGCGCATAAAGGAGGAGAATATGCAACAAGAAATTATCCCAAATTTTAGATTAGACTTGCAAGGTGAGCCTTGCCCTTATCCTGCGGTAAGAACTCTGGAGGTTTTGCCCGAGCTTAAAAGTGGCGAGATTTTGGAAGTGCTAAGTGATTGCCCACAAAGCATTAATAATATCCCCATTGATGCGAAAAATCACGGCTATGAAGTGTTAGGAGTAGAGCAGCTAGGAGCCACGATAAGGTATCTTATCAAGAAGCCTTAAAATATGCAGATTAAGATGTTTAAGCAAAATTATTTTATAATGCGACATTTTAAAACTTCGGGGGAGTAGCAATGGCAAGAAAGGCTTGTAATATAATTAAAGATTCTTACACACATAAGATTTCACAGAGTGAATCTACTAATCCCCCCCCCCTACTTTTATTGCTTATGTATTAAAGCCTAATTCCTCTTAATATTTTCGTTAAGTTATAAAGTAAATTTAAGAAAATAATCAAGGAGAGAAAATGAAAAAACAAATTATCTTTGGATTTGTGTTTTTAGCTTGTGTGGGGGCAGTTGCATTTGGAATAAAGGCATTAAGAGATTCTAAATCTCTTGTTTCTGAAAATGTAGAAAGTGTATTGCTCCAAGATACTCAAAACAATATTGCCACACTCAATAATGCCGATTCTACTTCTACTGATGTATCTCAAAATCCAAATGAGACTTATATATTACCTCCTATAATCCCAGAAGTGCCACTTCCTGAAGGCTTGGAAGCCAAAGATTTTAAGTTTAACCAACAAGATAAACCTCATTTCAAGCACCCATACGACCCCGATAATTACACTTATGACTTTCCACTATTAGAGTTAAAAGATTCTCAAGGACATTCATTATTTGAACTTCCTGATAAACCCACTGAGATGATGATACCCGTCAATCAAAAAGATAATGAAATCATATATGCTACACCCTATTTTATCCTAAAAGAAAATACTTTAGATAAATCTTTTGGTGTAACACTCATAGGAAAGAATGAAAAAGCTATTTTAATGTTTGGGGAGATAGACCCAGAAGAAACTTGTTGCCAATTTTATTCTATACCCAATGGGCTAGAGTTCAGCGTTGATTTTGCAAAAGTTGTAGGGGATTATTTTATTTTTTATGATTCACAAAGCAAACGCACAGCCATAGCAAGAATACTTTATGATGGTGAAAAGAAACTAGCTCATTGGTGGCTTTATAATCACGGCTATATTGAAGTTACTGAAGATTTTGAAATAAATGGTCTTTTGTTGTCAGATGATATTTTTAAGTCTGTATATTATGATGGTATTTATGGAGGACAAAATAAATCCGCAGAATCTGAAGAATCCGAAGTAATGTATATAGCTATTGACAACAAGGGTATCTTTCACCCAAAGGATAAATATGAGCTCTATTACCTTCTCACCTCTGAAAATATTGATTTTAAAAATATTGACACAAGCAACATTACAGATATGAGCTTTTTGTATGCCTTAGAATGCGAGCTTGATTATGATGATTTCTTCTCCTTTTGGGGGTGTATGCGAGATAAAAATGCACCAAGTTTCCAGCCTAGTGATTTTTCACATTTTGATGTCAGCAATGTTACCAATATGTCATATATGTTTGCAGGAGTAACTTGGGAGTTTGATGGACTTAATGAATGGGATACCTCTAAGGTAGAAAGTATGGAGGGTATGTTTGCGAATGCGAGCGCATTCAATGCACCTTTGGATAAATGGAATGTAAGTAATGTTAAAAATATGCAATTTATGTTTACAGGAGCAATAAGTTTTAATCAACCATTAAATGCGTGGAATGTCAGCAATGTAAAAAATATGAGCGAAATGTTTTGGAATGCAGAGAGTTTTAATCAACCTCTTAACCAATGGAATGTGGAAAATGTTGTAAATATGACATACATATTTAAAAATGCCTCTACCTTTAATCAAGACTTAAATATGTGGAAAGTCTCGCGTATGCTTGAAATGGAATATAATTGTGATTGTCTTGCGGAAGAAACTTTTAAGGGCACACCTTTAGAATCTCATTTGCCAAATTGGGTTTACAAGCTGACAGAGAAAGAACAAGCAAAGCTTGAAAGCATACCCAAGAAAGGAATTATATATTACCCACAAGATAAAGAGGAGCTTATTTTATTGTTGAGACAACCCATACGAATAGCTCTTGATCATATTGATACGAGTGCTATTACAGATATGGCAGGATTATTTTCTGAATATGTCTATTATCGTCATTCTGGTTGCCAAATACAAAAGTGGAATGTGAGTAATGTTAAAACAATGAGGGCTATGTTTAAAGATGTAAAATCATTGAATTGCGATTTGAGTGGGTGGGATATTTCTAATGTAGAGGATATGAGTGAGATGTTTGAAAACACTTCAATGTCTTTTTCGCTTGAACAATGGGGAGAGCAGCTAAAGAGCAATGTAAAACAAGAGGCGATGTTTAAAAATACACCTTTAGAATCTAATCTACCACAATGGTATAGAAAAAAGTAAATCTACCCTCAAAAAGGCGTATCAAAAATATCATTTCACACAAGAATTTTATGTCGCGTAGCATTTGATACGCACACACTTCAAATTTTTCCCACTAGCAAATGCACGCCACGCAATGCACTCACAAAGCAAGGCAAACCTACGAGTGAATATGACTACGCACTCAACAAACACAGCCTTAAGATTCTCTCCATATTGCTACATTTTTCTACATAAATATATTTTTTACACCCCAAAATTTTACTTAAAAGCAAAATTGGTAAAGAAAGGGCTGTAGACTTTAAATAGCGTTTAACGCAAATTTATTAATATTAAGGTGGTTTCTAATGAAAACAATCAAAAAATATAAATATATAATAAGTTCTACTCTTGCCCTTGCTTTGGCTAGTTCTGCACTTGTAGCTGAGGAGAGTGGTGCATTTGTAGGTGTTGGTGTAGGCTATGGTGCCTCTCAAGTTAAATTTGGGAGCGAAAAGACGGATTTGAATGGCATAAGCTATGAAGTGATTGCTGGTTATAAGCAATTCTTTACTCCTAGTTTTGGATTGCGTTATTACATAAACTTCGCTTATGCAGATGCAAGTAAAAAAGCAAAAGACGGAGACCCGGAACTTATAGGCAATGTAATGGATTATGGCGTAAATGTTGATGCACTTTATAATTTGGTTGCAAGTGCAAATGCGAATTTTGGTGTATTTGTGGGTGTAGGAGCTGGTGCTAATACTTGGGGCGGCAGAGATATTGAACATTTTAATAGTAAGACAGGGCTAAATGTTGCGCTTAATGCTGGTTTAAGGAGTCAATTTGGCAAACATCATAGTATAGAAATCGCTGCTCGCGTGCCTTTTATTGCTACGACATTGGAAAAAGCAGATGCGGCAGCAGGTACTCCAAAAGTAACAGCCTCGCATACTTATAATGTCGGTGCGAGATATGTCTTTAGTTTCTAGGATAACTCCTCCAAAAATTAATGTCCTCACACACTCTGCCTAAAGAGTGCCAAAGGGCGGAGTAGATTCTATACTTAATGATAGAATCTACTTAACTGCGAGTTGTGGATATAGCCATATATAGCTCCACTGCCATCAGTTACATTAGGTGGAAAATACACGATAGGCAGCCATATTGGTTTCTCTCTATCAAGTATAGCATTTATCCACTGCAAACGTTTTATGCCTCCACAAAGTTGCCCGCAATAGTCGTCTATATTGTTGTTATAGGTTGCTAGTAATATGTTACTCTCTCCGTATATATGTGCTTGATAAGCATCTTTAAAGGTAAGCGGTGGATTTGCGACACAATCCTTTTGTAAAGTGCAATCTATGCGATAGGAATCTTTATATTCATCATATATAATAAGTCCTTTTTCAAGATTTAAGGCTTGTGCTTGATTTGAGGGCATATCTTTTTTATAAATACGAGTGAGAATCTTGCCATTTGGGCTTTGGCGGAGATTGATATATTCATCTTTTGAATTATATTTAAGAATAAAGCCATAATCCTCTGCCTTTGGGCGAGGAAAATACTTCACTACCACATCGCCCAAAAGTTCAATGGAGATGAGTTTAGCATCTATAAAATAATGAGCAGAGTAATTAAAATGTGGGTTTGTTTTGATTTTTTCTTGTTTGGCATTTTTGATAGATTCTGTATAATCACTACTGCTTGTTCTATAATTTTTTAGTCGCACTTTTGCCCTTACTGCACTTGCGCCATAAATTGGCTTTGTGAGAGATGGAGGTAGAGTATTATTGCTTGAATGCTCATTGCGCCTTATAATTTCAATGATAATGCGGGGGTCATCATCAAAATGCTCTTTCCACCACTGCAAATTTCTTAAATGTATGCCAAACAATTTGAATGCGTCTGCATTATAAGACATATACGAAAGAGAACCAAAATTGGTATAGGGAAAAACAAAAGGTATTTGCTTTAAAGTGGCAGTATCAGGGTAAAAGTTCAATACACTTAATACACCAATATGACCATAAAGTTTGTGCATATTCATACCGCCATAGTCGGCTAATTCTAAAACGCCGCTTAGCTCTATCTCGCCATTATAAATCGCCCAATAACCCCATATTTTTGCAATATCAAGTGAGGAGTGAGTAACTTCCCCTTTTTGCTTTAGCTCTGGAAAGTGTCTTGTAGCCTTGTATTGTTCTGCATTAAGATGTATAAAATGAAAAATTAAGAATAAAAGTAGTAAAACAAAACGCATCCCCCCTCCATTTGTATTTGCTAAGAAGCTTTTGTGTAGCTTTTAATCCTCTCATACGCTTCTTGAATCTTCCTAAATCTGTCATTATAGCTTTCAACAATTTGTTCATCTTGCCCAAATACATTATCGGGGTGATATTCTTTAGCAAGTTTAAGGTAGTTTTTTTTCACAAATTCAAAATCATCTTGATAATGGCATTCTAATGTCATATAGCAGTTTCGCAATATGCGTTCTTCTTCGGTAAGAAACGAATTTTCAAATTTACCCAAACCACCCCGATTTTTAAAGCTATCATAATCAAAGTCTAAAATGATATTGTGAATAACTTTAAAGCTAATGAGATTAATGATACTTTCCCAAAAGTAAGGCTTTGTGCTATCTAGATAAATCTCATCTCTATCACACCCCACATAATAATCCTCAAAAATATTTGCAATATATCGCCGAGCTACACTATTAGCTTGGTCCATTTTTAGCATTACGCGGCGCGTATTTAAGAGTCGTAAAGCAATTTTCACGCGTTGGATAAGCGAATTTTTTTTCACAATTTTAATGCGAATAGGTAGATAAGTAAAATCAAGCAAATATTTTAAATCTTGCAATGGCTCTTCAATAGGCTTCTGCATAGAATCTATCGCGTCTAAAGCTGGTTTTTGAGCCTTCTCTCCTAAATAAGGCAAATCACTTTGCAAAGAATCTAGAAAATGATGCAATTTTTGATGTTTTTCATCTTGCCCAAAAGCGTGATATGCCCAATTCACAAGATAATCTTTTTTGAATCTCTCGCCATCATCAAGGATAAGAATCGTGCTTGAGAGGCGATAACTTTTAGAGAAATATTTTTCTGCATAGGCAAGGGCTTTGTGAAGAAAATCACTCTCTTCCTCAACAGTGATTTGAATATATTTTTGCAAGAGTGTTACATTCATTGCCTGTGTCTATCCTTTGAATAATCTTTCATTTGTTGAGCAAATAAAGCAAAGAAAATTCCTTAAATGCCCTCTTTTAGAAACCTTTATATACAAAATCGGATTAAAGAAGACTTATTTAAATTATTTTACTAACGCACTGATTGCCTTAAAAGAGGCGTGCATAGAATCTCCTAAAATTGCAAAAAGAATAGATTCTGTAGGAAGCACATTTACCCCTTGTTGCGTGCGGAAAAAATCAAGCGCGAGATTATGATTAATCTCATTGCGCGAACTCAGCGCATCTGCGGCAAGTATACACTCATAGCCCAAATCCTGCGCAGCAATAACACTTTGCAGGACGCAAATATGACTTTCTATCCCAAAAAATACAAGACTCTTGCACTTACTTTTGGCGATATAATCTTTGATTTTTTTATCACCAAAGATACCAAAACTTGTTTTTTCTAATACTTTTGCATTTGGTGGCAATTTAATTGCATTATCCGTTTTGCCTAGTCCTTTGGGATATTGCTCTGTGATAAGCAAAGGCGCTTTTAGAATCTGCGCAGATTCTAAAAGAATATTAGTATTTTTTATTACCTCATCTTTATGAGCCATAAGCCCTAAAAGCCGCTCCTGCACATCAATGCAAATAAATAAAGTTTTCTTTGCTTTGATAAAGGGTTGCATTTTGTGTGCCTAGTCTTTAAGCTGTGAAACGATAGCTCTTGTATCTCGTGCGATGACAAGCTCTTCATTTGTAGGAATCACACACACTTTCACTTTAGAGTTTGCAGTAGAGATGATTGCCTCTTGCCCACAGATATTATTTGCCTCCTCATCAAGCTCTACACCCAAGAATTCTAAATGTTTTACAATCATACCGCGTATAAATTTTGCATTTTCACCCACTCCTGCACAGAAACTCACAGCATCTACTCCATTCATTGCTGCACAATATGCGCCTACATATTTCATTACACGATAAGCAAAAGCAAGTCGGGCAAGTTTGGCGCGTTCATTTCCGCCTAAATCTGCATCAAGCAAATCTCTAAAATCACTTGATACGCCAGAAATACCTAACACACCGGATTTTTTATTTAAAACATTTAAAATGCTTTGAATATCCAAATCTTCACGTTTTGAGATGTATTCTAAAATTGCAGGGTCTAAATCTCCACAGCGAGTTCCCATAATCAAGCCCTCTAATGGCGTTAGCCCCATACTTGTATCTACACATTTACCATTTTTAATCGCCGAGATAGATGAACCATTGCCCAAATGACATACGATGATTTTAGAATTATAATAATCAAGCCCCAAAAATTCTGTTGTGCGTTGAGAGACATATTTATGGCTTGTCCCGTGGAATCCATATCTTCGCACTTTGTGTTTTTCATACCATTCATAAGGCACACCATAAGTGTAGGCTTGCGGTGGCATACTTTGATGAAATGCTGTATCAAAAACTGCCACCATAGGAGTATTTGGCATTTTTTGCTTACAAACATCAATGCCCATAAGGTTTGCTGGATTATGTAGTGGTGCTAAATCTGAACATTCTTTGATATGTGCAATAACCGTGTCATTAATGAGCACAGATTCTTTAAAAAATTCTCCTCCGTGAACGACACGATGTCCAATGGCACGAATATCATCAAGCGAGCTAATTGCTCCATTTTGCTTATTTGTAAGAGCTTCTAGCACCATTTCAATGGCTTTAGTGTGATTTGGCATAGCTTCTTTTTTCTCACTTTTTTTGCCCTCTTTATTTTTATATTGTAAGACTGAACCCTCAATACCGATTCTATCGCATATACCATTTGCTAAGACTTTTTCTGTGTCAGTGTCTATAAGCTGAAATTTTAAAGATGAACTCCCACAATTAATGACTAAAATATTCATTTCTTCTCCTTGTATGAATTTATTTGGCTTGAAGTGCAGTAAGAGCTACTACACCCACTATATCATCAGCGCTACAACCACGTGAAAGGTCGTTGATAGGCGCACCCATACCTTGCGTGATAGGTCCATAGGCTTCCGCTTTTGCGAATCTTTGCACGAGTTTGTATCCAATATTTCCTGCATCTAAATCAGGGAATACAAGCACATTTGCTTTTCCTGCTACATTTGAACCTTTTGCTTTAGAAGCACCTACACTTGGCACTATTGCTGCGTCTAGTTGAAGTTCCCCATCAACTTTAAGATTCTTATCTAAACTCTTAGCAATTTTTGTTGCTTCAACGACTTTATCAACATCTGGGTGTTTTGCACTGCCATAAGTTGAATGACTAAGCATAGCTACCATAGGTTCTTCGTGCATAATGGACGCGAAGCTTTTTGCACTTGAGAGAGCAATATGTGCAAGCTCTTCAGCACTTGGATTTTGACAAAGTCCGCAATCAGAGAATACAAATGTGCCATTTAATCCATAATCACATTGGGGCACTACCATTACAAAGAAACTTGATACAAGTTTAGAATCTGGAGCAGTGCCGACAATTTGTAGTGCTGCGCGCAATACATCAGAGGTTGCGTGAATTGCTCCTGCTACCATACCATCAGCCCTACCTGCTTTCACAAGTGCTGCACCAAAATAGAGATTATCATTTACGAGGATTTCACTCGCCTTAGATTTATCCATACCCTTGTGAGCGCGCAATTTGACAAGTAATTCAATCAATTCATCAAGCAATGCGGTATCTGAAGAATGGAGAAAAGTCGCTTTTTTAAGCACTTGAGCATTATCTTGGTATGTGGAGAGGATTTGTTCTTGTTCTCCAATTAAAATAAGCTCTGCAAAGTCTTCATTTAGAATTTTTACCGCTGCCTCTATTGTCCTAGAATCTGATGTTTCAGGAAGAACAATCGTTTTTTTATTCTTCCTTGCCTGTGTTTTAATTGTATCAATAAAACTCATAGCTACTCCTCCAAAATAAAAAAAAGTTATTAAGATTCAATCATAAACTAAGTGTGTTTAATTTATACATATTAAAAAGTAGCTTACTACTCAATGTGTATTTTTGATACATTTTAGACAAGATTTTTTTATCTTTTTTATTTTTCTTTATTTAACCTTAATGCTTTTTTTGAATGAAAAATAATTGAGAATTTATATTTTAAAAGTATCAATCATCTCATTAAGTGTTTTTGTTTGTGTGCCAAGTGTGCCTGAACTTTTTTGCATTTTTTCATTAATCTCTACAATTTGTGCTACACAAGAGGCAATCTTAATGCCATTATCTAAAATTTCTGATGTATTAGCATTGACTTTTTGCGCACCCTCTAAGTTAAGAAGTGATTTTTCCATTGCTTCTTGCACGATATTTGAGAGGGATTCTATATTGTTATGCATTATTTCGGATTGTTGTGTGAGATGATTCATAGATTGAGAGCTTTGCTCCATATCAGAGGAAATCTCATTGATAGATTGCAATATGGATTGAATAATGCTACTTGTTTCTGTAATGGATTTTTGAGTTCTCTCAGCTAATTTTCTTACTTCATCTGCAACAACAGCAAATCCTCTTCCGTGTTCTCCTGCACGTGCAGCTTCTATTGCTGCATTAAGAGCAAGTAAGTTTGTTTGATCTGCTATATCGGTAATTGCTATAAGCACACTTTGAATATTTTTTGCTTCATTAGCAAGGGAGAGTATTTTTTCTACATTTTGATTTTCTTTTATTGTAAATTGCCCAATCTCCTCATTAATAGATTCTATGATATGTTTTGTTTGATTAACATCTAAAAGCACAGATTCTAATGTTTCCTTTGTTGCTTGAGAGAGTGTAATATTTTGCTCTATGATAGAGTAGCTTTTTTCTCCAAGTCCTGTGTTATTTTCAGAAATCTTAGCAATGTCTTTGGTGTTGCTATCAAGTTTGTGGGAAACATCTATAAGTATTTGTGTAATAGAGAGATTATTTTTTGTTTGTTTAATTACTTCTAAAAATACATTGTGAATATAGCGGATAAAAGCATTTACAGAATGTGCCATAGCAGAAATTTCATCATTGGCTAATACTTTAATTTGCTCTCTTAAATCTTTATTTTGTGTAATATAAGCAAGTTTGGTATTGACATTGTTAAGTCGTGTGAGAATGTTTTTTACCACAATAAAGCATAAAAAGAGTGTAAATATCATAATAACACCCTCAAGTATAAGCCATTTAATAAACTCGTTTTGTAATGTTTGAATATGTTGAGTGATAAAGCTATCAAGCCGATGGGCGATAAAATCTTCCACTTCTTTAAGCACATTAATTTTTGTTGTAATGGTATCAAACCATACTTTTGGTTCAATCCCAAAATTTCCACTATGACGTTTAGAATGCAGAATCTCACGCATTTGTTGGACTTGTTCAAAGCTTGGATTTTTAATTGCATTTTTGTAAAAATCAATGCTCTCTTGTGAGGCAATTGAGAGAAAGAATTTTATATACGCATCTTGTTCGGCAATCAAAGAGACAACTTTATTATAATTATTATCATTTGGCACACCATTGTGGGTAAAGATACCATTAATAGTAGCGCGTTCTAGTCCTGCACGTTCTTTTGCATATAAAAAGCTTGTATAAGCCACCATAGATTTAGCAAGTTGTGCGTCATAAATGATTTTTGTAGATTCTAAAACACTATCAAGTAAAAAAGCTATCGTAGAAGTATAATAGCCAATAACTTGTGGTGCTATATTGATTTTATCTTCAATAGATTTATCTGCATCATTGCGAATCTGCTGTATTTTTGCCACAGATTCTAAACCTTGATGAAGTTGTGTAAGGTAGCTTTGGGGTAAATTGCTGCTTTGAGAGAGCATGTCGCTTAGAGCTTTATGTTCTTTATCTGTGAGTAGTCTCTGCCCTTTAAGCTCATTCGCAAATTTTGTGCCACTACTTGCGAGAAATCCAGCACTCATACCTCGTTCTTTTTGCATTTCGTGCACGAGTCTTGAGAGCTGTTCGGAGATGTGAATTTGTTTTTGTAGGTTTTGTGCTTGGGAGATAGAATCAAGCGTATAAGAAAACTGAATAAAGAGAAAATATATAAGTGCAATAATGGGAATTGCTACAAGTGCAAGAATTTGAATCTTGATGCTTAAATGGCGAAGTGCAGAAGTCATATTATTCCTTAAGGCAAAAATCAGAGTGCAAAGTCTAATGTATTGTGCCTTAAATTGTTATTACATTTTTTATGTTTTTTACTGATAGATTTGCTAAAGGTGGGAGAGGGCTTTGCCAAAAAGAAAATTATCTTTGCATTGAGTAATTTGCACACGATAGTATCCTTCTTTAAGGGTGAGCATTTGATTATTACTATCTACAATTTCACTATCATTTATCAGAATCTCCCCATCAATATCTTTGCCCCAAAGTTTTAATCGCGCTTTATAAAAATATTCACTTACTTCGCTTTTACCCTCAAGTATGGCATCTACTTCTTGTCCTACAAGCGCGAGATTATGAGCTTTGTATTGAGATTGGATAATTTTATTAAGTGTATTGATACGTTGATTTGTTATTTTTGTGTTAGGACGATTGGGCATAGAATCCGCAGCAGTGCCTTCTTGTGGCGAGTAAGCAAAAAGATTAATCCTATCAAAAGCAAAAGATTCTATAAACTCGTGCAATTCCAAAAAAGCTTTTTCATCTTCATTTGGGTGTCCTATCACAAAGCTTGTGCGCACAAAGTTATGAGGCACTGCTCGCATCGCATTAAGGAGTTCTAAATGAGTAGCTTTATCCGCACCGCGCCTCATAGTTTTAAGCATAGCATCTGCAATATGTTGGATAGGCATATCAAAGTAGGGGAGAAAGCTTTTTGATTGTGCTATACTTTCTATGAGTTGAAGTGATGTGCTAGAGGGGTAAAGATAAAGGATTCTCGCACTTATAGGAAGATTAAGATTATCAACTGCACGGATAAGCTGTATAAGCCCATCTTTTTGCCCTAAATCACGCATATATGAACTAGAATCTTGAGCGATAAAACTAAAATCTCTAAATCCTTGATTATAGAGATTTGTCAATTCTTTGAGTGTGGATTGCAATGTGCGTGAATGGAGTTTGCCTTTAAATGACGGAATCGCACAAAAGCTACATTGTTGATTGCAACCTTCGCTAAGTTTAATATAAGCGTGAAAAGATGAGCCGACAATCACGCGCTTATCGTTTTCATCAGCCAAAAAGACTTTATTAGATGTTATAGCGCGTCTTTGGGCTATCATACTATCGATTTTGTCATAATCACTCACGCCTGTGATAATATCAATCTCTGGTATTTCTTCTTTAAGCTCTTTGGTATAACGCTCTGCGAGGCAGCCACTTACTACAAGCAATGCACCCTTTTTGCGACTGCTTGAAGCGTGAAAGATTGTTTGAATGCTCTCTTGCTTAGCAGATTCTATAAACCCGCAAGTATTAATGATAATCACATCAGCACTCTCAAGCTCTTGTGTGAGGGCATAAGATTGTAATCGTCCAAGCATTACTTCAGAATCTACAAGATTCTTTGTGCAGCCAAGCGAGATGAGGTGGAGGCTCTGTTGTGCTTTAAAACGCATTGTTTGTGAATCCTTTATAAAAATAAAAGACACATTGTAAGTAAATTTGACTTAAAAATGATTGTGTTACGAAATTACATTCTTCAAAAAATTAAATTATAAAATAATAACAATTATTATTTTATTTATATATAATGCTTTGTATCAAATCATAAGATTGTGATTTGAGATAGTTTTATAAAGGAGGTGGATTATGTGGGCGTTTATTGCTGGAATCATTCTTGGCACTCAACTTTAATTTGAGGGTGCAGGGGCAGAAATCTGCCCTGTGATTATATATTCTCATATAAAAAGGAGGAAAATATGTTATGGTGGCTATTCGATTGGTCTTCACTTACACTAAGATTTTTATAAAAAAGTGCGATTTTTATATTAAGCTGTGGTTTGCTAAACTGATGAGCTTATAATCTTAAAAAGGAGAGAGAATGAAAAAAATTCTTGCTTTTATTTCGCTTATTTTTGCATTATGTGCTTTTGGAGCAGATGAGCAGTATCGCTTTATAGCAGGTGGAAGTATAGGTTCTCAAACCACTTGGTTTAAAAATGCTGATACAAATGTCAAATGGAGTAATATGGGTGAAACTTTATATAATGAAAAGGGTGGTTTAAGCGGACGCGGTGCGGTGGGCTTACAAATAAATACAAGCCAAAAGCTTTTTACGCGTATCCTTGCTGAAATTACGCATTCAAACCTCTTAAAAAGCGATTCAAAGCCAACATATCGGAGCTATGGTATCACTTGGGAAGAAGGGTATAGATTCACTCCACGATTTTATACATTTGGCGGACCGGGTGTGCATTATGCACAACTTAAGCTCAATGATGAGAGCACAAAAGGATTTGGCGTGAATGTGAATCTAGGACTAGGTTTTGTGCTAAGCGATTTTGTCAGCCTTGAGGTAATGGGACGAGGTAGCTTTCCTTTAAGCGATAAGTTTAAGGAACTAGGAGCTAATAATAATGAATCTCTGCCTATGCGTATTGACTACCTCGCGAATATTATGATTGCTTTTTAAGAGCGCAAAATATCCCAACGAGGTGTGATTTTGCCATCG
The DNA here is from genome assembly GCF_000762925.2 of Helicobacter sp. MIT 03-1614. Lineage (NCBI taxonomy): Bacteria > Pseudomonadati > Campylobacterota > Epsilonproteobacteria > Campylobacterales > Helicobacteraceae > Helicobacter > Helicobacter sp. MIT 03-1614. Next base: position 19,969 of record NZ_JRMS02000001.1, on the reverse strand, counting down.
ACTTGCTCGGTGGCGCACATACCCATAATATTATATCCTGCATCTACATAATGCACCTCTCCTGTAACACCACTTGCAAGAGGGCTTAGCAAATACATTGCAGCATTTCCTACTTGTTCAATACTCACATTTTCACGCAAAGGCGCATTTGCTTCATTCCATTTGAGCATAATATTAAAATCACTTATCCCACTTGCTGCCAAAGTTTTAATTGGACCTGCAGAGATAGCATTGACACGAATGCCTTGTTTTCCTAAGTCATAAGCGAGATAGCGCACAGAAGATTCTAAGGCAGCCTTTGCTACACCCATAACATTATAGTTTGTTACATATTTCACGCTTCCAAGATAAGTAAGAGTAAGAATCGCCGCATCTTTATTGAGAAGAGGCAACATTGCACGAGAAAGCTCAATAAGTGAATATACAGAGATTTCCATAGCGGTATTAAAGGCTTGTTTGCTTGTTTGGACAAAATCTCCTTCTAATGCGTCTTTAGGAGCAAAAGCTACAGAATGCACGATAAAATCAAATGTGCCAAAATCTTTTTTAAGTGCATCTGCAAGTGCGCTAAAGTGTTCTTCCTTACTTACATCAAGTTCATATACATATTTTTCACTGCCTAGTTCCTCTGCAATAGGGCGCACTCGTTTTTCTAAAGCTTCATTTAAAAATGTAAAAGCCAAATCTGCCCCTTGTGCTTTACACGCTTTAGCGATACCATAAGCAATTGAGCGATTATTTGCCACACCTACAATAAGCCCCTTTTTCCCTGCTAAGATTCCAGACATACTTACTCCTTAAATAATTTATGCACTATTATACACTAGCTTGGTTATGTATAGACTAAAATATATTTGATTTTATTTTTTTGTAATTTTTGAAGGAATAAAATATCTTTAAAATTTTTTAGGAGGAATCTTATGAAAAAGTTAGGTTTGGTTGCTTTTACATTTTTGTTTGTAGGGTGTTTCTCAAATTCGCCTACACCACAGCTAGAGCTAGAGAAAAATGTTGAGCGAAATATCGCAGAAAAAAATGAAGTTGTGTTCAAAGAGACTTATGGCAAGGTGGTTAATGAAGTAGATGCTCAAAAGCTTAATGAATGCGTAGCAGCAGCACTTACTAAGCAACTTACACAAAATGAAAAACTTTTTTTGGGTGGTAGTGCTAAAGAAAGGCTAGAGACTAAAGATGCTTCAGAGTCTGCCTTAAAGAAAATAAGTATTACAAGCAGTGAATCTAAGGCTGCAATTAAAACTTGTAGCGCTGCTATTGGTGTGGCAAAAGCGATCGGTAAGATTAAGTAAAGGTTTTGTGCTATTTACTAGCACGAATAATATCCGTAAAGCTTTGTATATTGAGGCTTGCAGAGCCTACAAGCACACCATTTACGTAAGGAGTGCAAAGAATCTCTCTTGCATTTGTGGGATTCACACTGCCTCCATAAAGTAGCGGGGCACTTGTAAATGTAGCAAGCATTGAGTGAGTAGATTCTATTTGTTCCAAAGTCGCACTTTCACCTGTGCCAATAGCCCAAATAGGTTCATATGCAATAATAAGCTTAGGATAAGTGATGTCAATACCATTTAATTGTGTGCCTAGAAAGTCTTTGAGCGCATTTTTACCCTTTTGTCGCACACTCAAGGGCTCACCAATGCAGTAATATATTTCAAATCCTGCTTCTGCATAGAATCTAAATTTTTTATTAATAAAATCTTGATTTTCACCAAAAAGTGTCCTACGTTCGCTATGCCCAATAATAAGGCGATTAATATTAAATTCTTGGAGTTGGCTTAGTCCAATCTCGCCCGTGAATCCCCCATTTTGTGCAAAATACGCATTTTGTGCGCCGATATGAAAATGCTTAAAATTATTCGTAAGTAATGCCGTATGAGAAGGAAAAATATCTACTTGAAGATGAGATGATGTTTGCATATCTGTGAGTATAGAATCTAGCTCTTTTGCAAAGGTAGCAACTTGAATGCGTGTGAGATTTGCCTTGAAATTACCAGCAATGATAGTCATAATATCCTCTCTTTAATTAAAAAGTATAAAGACAAAATTGTATCTTAAAGTTTTAAAGGTTTCAATTTGTCAATTATTGATGTAAAGATTGATTTTTAAACTTATAGAATCTTAAATGGTTTTATGATATTTGCAAATACAATATTTTTCAGTTATGATTTCGCATTTTACCTCTCTAGCAAAGTGAGTTTAGATGAATACTTTGAGCGTTATTGATACTTTTGGGTTTTTTTTTCGGAGTTTTTACGCCCTGCCACCATTAAAAAATAAGGAAGGATTCCCCACAGGACTACTTGTAGGATTTTGTAATTTATTACAATCCCTTTATAAAGACCCCTCTTGCACTTATTTAGCATTTGCACTTGAGGGTGGAGGCGAGAATAAAAGAAGGCAAATTTATGATGCTTATAAGCGCAATCGTCAACCTCCACCACAAGAACTACTAATGCAGCTTCCTATTGCGATTGAATGGATTGAAAAAATGGGCTTTTTGAACATTAGCATTGAGGGCTATGAGGCTGATGATGTGATTGCCTCAATTAATAAAGTTGCTAATGCACAAAATATTGTTGTGCGTATTATTAGCCACGATAAAGATCTTTACCAGCTTATTGATGAGAATACTTATATTTATGATCCTATTGGAAAAAGGGATATACGAGAGGCTGAGTGCTTACACAAATATGGTGTAAATCCTAAAAACTTTATAGATTATCAAAGTCTTGTTGGGGATACGAGCGATAATATTGTAGGTATTAAAGGCATAGGAGCAAAAAGTGCTCAAAAACTCATTACGCACTTTGGCAGTATTGAATCTCTGTATGAGCGTGAAAGTGAGCTAGAAGAGGTAGTTACACCGCGTATTGCTCATCTTTTACGTGAAGGAAAGAACAATGCCTTTTTAAGCAAAAAGCTTGTAACACTTTATGATGATTTACTTGAAAATATTGATTTGAGTAAGTGTTTGATGCCAGAGAGCAATCCTATGCTTAAAATTTTAGATGAGCTTAAAAAATATGATTTGAAAAATATTATTTCCAAAGTGCAATCTCCACACGAACGATACGCGCAAAAAAGAAGTGCGCAAAAAGGTATAGGTTCGCTCAATGATATGCCCGATGTGATAGAATCTTCTTCATCTGCGCAAAGTTTTAGCTTTAAGGCGCATTTACTTGATAATTTTACGGCTTTAGAAGCTGTGCTTGATTCTATCCCTAGTGGTGCGAAGATAGGGTTTGACTGCGAAAGCGATAGTTTAAATGTGCAAGAAGCAAATTTAGTTGGATTCTCATTTTGTTTTGATGGAGAGAATGCTTATTATGTGCCAGTAGGGCATCATTATTTGGGTGTAGGGTGTCAGCTTACACATACTCAAGCAAAAATAGCTTTAAAGCGTATTTTTACATATCCACTTATTGGACATAATCTTAAATTTGATTTGAGTCTTATTTTTCACACTTTAGAGTTAGAGCACACAGGGGAAATTTATGATAGTATGATTTTAGGGTGGCTTTATGATAGTATTGCACCTATAGGGCTTGATAAGCAAATGCTTAAATGGTTTAATCATACAATGATTAGTTTTGATTCTGTGGTGGCAAAAGATGAAAATTTCTCACAAGTAAATATTGCTGCAGCTACACAATATGCAGCAGAAGATGCCATTGCAACCTTTAGGCTGTATCATAGGTTAGAAGAAGTATTTTATAAGCGTGAATGGAGTAGCATACTTGAACTTGCAAATAAGCTTGAATATCCTTTTATTAAAGTGCTTCTCGCAATGGAATGTGAGGGGATTAAAGTAGATATTCCACTTTTGGAATCTCTCAAAGAAAAAGCGAGCGAGCATATTTCGCAACTGAGTGCACAGATTTTTGAACTCTGTGGAGAGACTTTTAATCTCAACTCTCCTCAACAGCTTGCACACATACTTTTTAATCGTCTTGGATTGAAGGCAGGACGCAGTGTTAAAGGTGGATTAAGCACCGATGAGCGCACACTTCTTGCAATTATTGATGCCCACCCTGTAATTGCGCTTATTCTTGACTATCGTGAAGTAAATAAACTTAAAAGCACTTATATTGAGCCATTACTTCGTTTTGGTAGCGCAAATGATAAACATAGAATCTATACATCATTTCTCCAAAGTGGCACTGCCACAGGGCGATTGAGCTCCAAATCTCCAAATCTCCAAAATATCCCTGTGCGGCGAGAGGAGGGGCGAAAAATTCGTCAAGCCTTTATCAGTAAAGAAGGACATAGCCTTATTAGTATTGATTATTCGCAAATTGAATTGCGACTTTTGGCACATTTTTGCAAAGATTCTTCACTTATAGAATCTTTTAAACAAGATAAAGACATTCATTTTGAGACTGCTGCACGACTTTTTGGGGTAGAGTTAGCCGCGCAAAAACGTGCCATTGCTAAATCTATTAATTTTGGGCTTATCTATGGTATGGGGAGTAAAAAGCTTGCTCAAACATTGCAAATCTCACTTAAAGAAGCAAAAAACTATATAGAGAGTTATTTTGCGCTTTTCCCTACTATAAAGAATTTTTTAAATGCTCAAAAGGAGTTTTTGCTTGAAAATGGATATTCGCAGACATTGCTTGGGCATCGGCGATATTTTGACTTTAAAAATGCTACGGATTTTATGAAAGCAAACTTTTTACGTGAGGGGATAAATTCTATTTTTCAAGGGAGTGCGGCAGATTTGATTAAGCTCTCAATGTGTGAGATTCACAAGCGATATGGACATAGTGATTTTAAAATGCTTTTGCAAGTGCACGATGAGCTTATTTTTGAAGCCCCACAAGAAAAAGCACATATTTATGCACAAGAGGCAGCGCAGATTATGAATCATATCTATGAGCTTGAAGTGCCGCTTAAATGCGGTATCTCCATAGGCAAAAATTGGGCAGAGCTTAAGTAGATTCTCTAAAATTACACACTTTGAGTGAAGCAAATCCTTACCCTTAAGGATTCTATAAAGAAGTATGGAATATCATACGCGAATATATGGGGGCAAAGAGTTATTTGCTTGGAGCGGGAGGCATAAATGGCTCATATAGATAAAAAGATAGAATGTTTAGGAACATCTTTTCTTTGTAATGAATTATATGAAGTAAAGCTCAAACACGACAAAAGACAAGAAGTTGTTTTTAGGGCTATTCAAATTTCTCGGGATAGATTGGGCAATAAACTTGCTTATCTCAAGCCAAGAGCATATTTTGCAAATGGACAATCTGTATGTTTGCAGATGTTTTTGAGCTTTTGTGATTTAAATACACTGCAAGTGTGCGATGAAAAAGAAAAAGAGAGACTCGCACGATTAAAAGAACTCTCTGACATTGACATTAAGTGATTTGGCTATTTTGTAACAATGTTCAAGGTTAAAATGCTAAAATCTCCTCTGGAGCAGCATTACCCCATCGTTTTTGAATATTGAATACCGCACTTTACAAAAATAATATCCTAATATCAAAATAATTTTTTAGTATTAGTAATGGTTAGGTGTATTATTTGGGTTGTTACTTTGTATTGCTTCAGGCTTTACAGGATATAGATTACTTTAAGGAAGTAAAAGAAATACCAAATAATAAATAAATATAGAATCCGCGTGATTTTTGGATAAATACACACTTGGGCTTATTCCAAATGCTCTCTTTTGCGATAAATCAAAATCCCAAAGATTAAAAAGAGTATAAAAGGCAGGATTTCGCCCATTGTTTTAAAAGCGGTAAAAAATCCAACATCATAGTTTGCTACTTGCACATAGAGCTTCAAATAATGGCTAATAGGCAATATTGTGTGCCAAAATGTCGCAAAACTCCCCATAGAATTTACAGGAAAGGTAAGTCCAGCAAAAGCAAAGCTTGGAGCGCAATAAATCGCAGCCACAGCTAAAGCACGCGTATGATCTTTAAAAAGTGCATAGACAAATACCCCCACCCCCGCATAGGCAAAAAAAGTAAGCAATGCCCCAAGATAAAGTGTGATATAACTCCCGCGACATTCAAAGCCAAGAGAATGAAAAAATATCATCATCACTACCCACCATAATGAAAAAATCCCCGCATAGGCAAAAACCTTCGTGAGAATATAGACATATGCGCTGATTCCATCGGGCATTTGACTTGTTTTCCCTTTGACAAAGCCCACATCACTTTCATCGCGTGCTAAAGAATTAATCACACAAATAATAATAAGCATAATCCACGAGCAAGGTAAAATTCCTGTGAGTAGGAATTGTGCATAGCTATTATTGATATTATAAAGTGGGGTGATTTGCATTAAAATAGGTGAGCTTTTCGCTAATGCAGCATCAATATTTTGTGTTTGAATAAGATTTTTGCCAAGTTTTGCTTTGACATTGCTTGTGAGAATGAGTTGCTTAAACGCACCTTCAATAGATTTTGCCACAAGCACAAGCTGTGCGTTGTAATAAATAGGAATTTGGGTAAGCACTCCCTTTTTTGTGTGAGTTTGAAGTCCTTTAGGAAATACGACTACTGCGTAGATTCTAACATTACTTATATCTGACTTTGCTTCTGTGAGACTTGCATAAGCTTTAGTAACACTCACGGCTGGAATTGCATCAAGGTTGCGCGCAAGTTCTTGGCTTAAAGGGCTTTTGTCTAAATCCACAATGCCAATAGGTGCGCCTCGCACAAAGCTTTGAGAAAACACTCCCCATACAAAAAGCCCAAGAAGCAAAGGAGCGAGTGTGCAAAGAAAAAGTGAGAATCTATCCTGCACGAAGCCATTAAATTCGCGTCTGAAAAAATGGATAAGATGTGTTAAGTAGGCTTTTTTATATTTCACTCAATGTCCTTGCTTAATTGAGCAGCTTTTTCACATTTTAAAAGCCATACAAAAACTTCCACCACAGCATTATACATCTCCGGTGGAATATGAGAATCAAGAGGGATTTCCAAAAGAGAATCCACAAGTAGCGGATTACTAAAAAGTGGCACATCAAATTCTTGTGCTTTGGCGATGATTTTGAGAGCAAGTTCATTTTTGCCTTTTGCTACGACACGAGGGGCGCTGTCATTTTGTGCGTTATAAGCAAGTGCAACAGCTTTCTTATCTTTCATTTTTTACCTTAATACCCGAGTGAGAGTGTATCAATATCACGCCAAGAAAGAGGTTTGTTGAAGTTATGTGTAGTGCCAAAAATAGATTTAAGTGTGCTTACTACGCTGCGCGTGATAATATCTGTTTCAATATTAAGCCTTCTGCCTACTTTAAATTTCCCAAAAAGCGTATTTTGCAATGTATGAGGGATAAGTGTGAGTTTAAAGGCTTTATCATTACACTCTATTGCTGTGAGGCTTATGCCTTCTACGCATACCGAGCCTTTAGGGATAATCAGAGATAGAATCTGCGGGGAAGATTGTATCCAAAAATCGCTTGAATCTGCGTGGTGCTCAATATGGCTGATGCGCCCTATCGCATCAATATGCCCTTGCACAATGTGCCCATCGAATCTATCACCCACTTGTAAAGCCGGCTCTAAATGCACAAATGCACCTTGTGTATAGTTTTCAAGCGCTATACTTTGTTGTGTGTGTTGGCTTAACTCCATTGCTATGCCATTTTCAAAAAGCTTCATAGCTGTTAAACACGCGCCATTAATAGCAATAGAATCCCCAAGTTGTGCCTTATAAGGTGTGATAATTTCAAGAGTATTATTTGTGAAACTCTTTACTTGGGCGATTTGACGAACTAATCCACTAAACATTAAAATTCCTTAGTTTGTTAAAGATAATTATGTTAGAATCTTGGCTTTATTCTAGCACAATTAGTATAATTTTAAGGATTTTTGGGCGTATGAGTGCAAATTTTAGATATATGGTAGATACACATTGTCATTTGGATTCTCAAAGTTTTGAGAATGATTTAGAGCAAGTAATTGCGCGTGCGTATGAGCAAAATGTCGCTAAAATCATTATTCCAGGTGCAGATATACGCACATTACCCCTTGCACAAAATATCGCTCATACTTATCCTAATGTATATTTTGCTGCAGGAGTGCATCCTAATGAGATTGTTGATTTTGATATAAAGGTGCTTGAAGAGTATGCAAAAGATGAAAAGTGTATTGCTATTGGAGAGTGCGGGTTAGATTATTATCGTTTGTCTGAAATATCACAAAATGAAAATGAAAAAGAGACAATAAAGCAACAACAAAAGCAATGCTTTATCGCACAAATTGAACTTGCTTTAAATTTACAAAAGCCGCTTATTGTGCATATTAGAGAAGCAAGCGCAGATAGCTTTGAGATTTTACAGGCTTATCCTCAAGCGCGCGGAGTGTTGCATTGCTATAATGCAGATAGAATCTTGCTTAAACTAAGTGAGCGATTTTATTATGGAATCGGTGGAGTTTGCACCTTTAAAAATGCTCGGCGACTTATTGAAGTGCTTCCGCTTATACCAAAGGAACGCATTGTGCTTGAAACTGATGCACCTTATCTTACGCCTCACCCATATAGGGGGACGCGCAATGAGCCGCATTATATTCCATTGATTATGCGTCAAATTGCTCAAGTGCTTGGTATGAGTGAAGAGGAAGTGATAGATATAAGCACACACAACGCTATTACGCTTTTTAAAGAGATTCAATAAAGAAAGAGGAAGGAATGCCAATGAAAAATGCAAAGTGTCATATATGTTTGATAATTTTTGCTTTATTTTGTGTAGTAAATGTGTCATTGAGCGATGAAAATGGTTTTTATACAATGACACATAATAGAAGTGCAAATAATGTGCTTAATTCATTCGGGGTACATACAGCTTTTATTGCGACTATCGCAGATGATGCAAGAGCACAGAAAATACAAGAGAAATGGAAGTATTTTGTGCAACGTTTTGAGCATAGTTATGAATTTATCCCTACATTAAAAAATATGATGGCGCGAGAGCAGATTCCTCAAGAGTTTTTATTTCTTGCTATGGCAGAATCCGAATTTGCCCCGAGTGCAAAAAGCTCTAAAAAAGCCATAGGTATTTGGCAGATTATGCCAGCAACGGGTAAAAGTTTAGGCTTAGAAATTAATTCATATATTGATGAGCGTAGAGATCCGATTAAAAGCACAGAGGCAGCAATAAAGTATCTTAAATATCTTTATGATGCCACAGGTGAATGGTATTTGGCAGCAATGGCATATAATTGTGGGCTTGGACGCTTAAAGCGAGGCATTGAAGAGGCAGGAGGCGATAAGCGCATTGAAACGCTGCTTGATGATGAGGCTCAATATATTCCGGCTGAAACACGCAATTATATTCGCACAATTTTGGCTATGAGTTTGCTTTTTAATGATGTAGATTTTCTTAAAGCGCAAAATGCTGATTATTTACTTAATCGTGGGGCAACAGATAGTATTACAAGTGTGAGCATTAGGGGTGGAACATCATTAAGTGCGATTGCAAAAAGTGCGAGGATTCCATTAGGTGAATTACAAAAGTATAATCGTCATTTTACGCGCTCTTTGCTTCCACAGGGTAATAAGCGCTATAATGTCTATATTCCTTATGATAAGCTGCGCACTTTTAAGAGATATTTTAATGAAAAAAGCTATCCTCAAGCTTCATTTATAACCCATATTGTGCAAAAGGGCGAGAATCTAGGTTCTATTGCACGGAATTATAAAATTTCGCTCAATGAACTACAAGCGGCAAATAATATCAAAGGTTCACATATCGCAATTAATCAAAAGCTCATAATTCCTGTGCTCAAAGGCAAATCTACGACGATTGCTGATAATAGGTAGAGTAAAGGAATAGAATGAAAGGTCTAAAAAAAATACAAATTGCTATAAGTTTAAGTGTGTTGTGTGGGCTGTTTTGGGGTTGTTTAGGAAAAGATACACAATGGAATGAGAACGGGGTAAAAGCAAAGGGTTTTAATGAAAGCTTTAATGATTTAGATGCTTTTAATCAAGGTATTACACCTAATATTGGTGGAAACTCTATGCGAGAATCACCTGCTATACAAGAGGCTACTATGCGCCCTTATCAAGTTGCAGGGAAATGGTACTATCCTGAAAAAGTGAGCCTTGGAGATAAGTTTGATGGATATGCAAGCTGGTATGGTCCAGATTTTCATTCTAAAAAGACATCTAATGGTGAGACTTATAATATGTATGCCCATACTGCTGCACATAAGACTTTTCCGATGAATACAGTTGTAAAAGTGCTTAACGTTGAAAATGGTAAAAGCACTATTGTGCGAATTAATGATAGAGGTCCATTTGTGGAAGGGCGCATTATTGATTTAAGCAGTGCCGCTGCACACGATATTGATATGGTAAAAGTTGGCACAGCAAAAGTGCGACTAGAAGTAATTGGATTTGGTGGTGTTATCAATAAGGATGCTAAAGTGCAGAATGTGGAGAGCGAAGATATTTTAAGCAATGAGTTTAAAGTCGCTAACACTCCAAAATCAGTAAATGGTGGAGATTTCGCTATTCAAGTGGGAGCGTTTAGGCGATATGAAGGCGCACAAATCACTCAAGAACGATATTCGCATATGCCTCCATATCAGAGTGTGATAAAAGAATTTGAACTTAATGGTGCGCCTATTTATCGTGTATTTTTGCGAGGATTCCAAAGTGAACAAGAAGCGCGTGATTTCTTAAAAAAGAATACGCAGATTCAAGGAGGATTTTTTATCCGTGACTAAAAAAGAAAAACTAAAGGAGTGAGGTATGCAGGAGAGAATGGCAAAAAATGTTATAGAGATTTCGCGCACAACAAAAGAAACAGACATTAGCTTGAAACTTCTTGTTTATGGCAATGGTAACGCACAGATTCAAAGTGGAATAGGCTTTTTTGACCATATGTTGCAATCGCTTACCAAACACTCCCTTATAGATTTGGAGCTTGCGTGTAAAGGTGATACATTTATTGATGGGCATCATAGCGTAGAAGATTGTGGGATTGTATTAGGGCAAGGATTAGCTCAAGGCATTTACCCTGCAGCAGGTATTGAACGATTTGGCAATGCAAGTATAGTAATGGATGAAGCGTGTGTGGAGTGTGATATTGATGTGAGCAATCGTGCCTTTCTTGTCTTTGAAACAAATGCCTATAAACTGCCATTCAAGGGTAGAGTAGGCGAACTTGATGTAGAATTGGTTGAGGAGTTTTTCCGCGCACTTTGTTTTAATGCTCATTTGAGTGCGCATATTGTCCTTAAACGAGGCAAAAATCTTCATCATATTATTGAAGCGATGTTTAAAGCTTTTGGTGTATCTTTGCGCCGCGCACTCACATTAAATCCAAGAATCCTCACTCCATCAACAAAAGGTGTATTATGATAAAACTTTTAGTCTTTGATGTTGATGGGACATTAAGCGATGGTAAAGTGTATTATTCGCAATCGGGAGAAGAAATAAAAAGTTTTAGCACGCGTGATGGTTTAGCGATTAGTGTATGGAATCGTCAAATGCGCCGCGCAAGTGCTATTATCACAGGTAGAGAATCTGATATAGTGCGCAAGCGTGCAAAAGAGCTAGGCATAGAGCATATTTTTATGGCGTGTGAGCATAAAGGTAAGGTATTACAAGATCTTGTATCGCAACTTAAAATGGATATGTCTGAAGTGGCTTGTATTGGTGATGATTTAAATGATTTGAGTATGTTTAAAATTTGTGCAAAGGCGTATATGCCAAAAAATGGCGCAAAAGCACTCAAAAAATATGCGTATAAGATTCTTAAACACTCTGGCGGTAATGGTGCAGTGCGTGAAATGATAGAAGATGTTTTAAAACTTAATGGAGATAAAAAGCTTGAAAAATATTTCTTATAGAATCTATGCTTTTTTTATTGCGTTACTTGGTTTTAGTTTGAGCAGCATTGTATTTTTTACTTCCAATAATGAACTTTATGCGAATATAGGTAAAGAAGTGCCAAACATTGAAATATCAGATTTTACGCTTTATCTTTTAAATGCGCAATATACGCAAGCAATTTCGCAAGGGAGAAAAGCACTACGTTTTGAAGACCACGAGGAAATTTATGATATTTTTGTCAATCAAATAAATAATAAACTTAATGAATATATGTATGCCCCTTTTGTATTGAGTAAAGATAATCTTTATACTTTTTCTCAAGGTGCAGATTATTTGCGCGTAGATGGTTTGAGCTTTTGGAGCAAATGGGGTGTATATGATTATCACAAACGTATTTTTAAGGGCAAAGGAGATTTTGTCTTAGAAAACCACACGACCCGAGCAACAGGGAAAAATATTTATTACAATATGTTTAAAGGGGATTTGAGAGCAGATTCTATCAAGGCAGATATTGCTATGGGAGAAAGATAATGCGCTGGATTGTGAAATGCGTATGCGTATGTATGTGTATGAATGCAGCAGATACACTTGAAGTAAGTGCAAAGGTGTTTCAGAGTGATTTAAAAAATGGGCTAACAGAATTGAGTGGTGAAGTGTTAGTTGTCAAAGGTGAGGATAAATTATGGGCAGATAAGGTTGTAATTGAGACAAACAAAAAAAACAAACCACAAAAATATACAGCGACAGGCAATGTAAGATTCTATGCTAAGATGCCTAATAAAGAAATGAGAGGAAAAGCAAAGAAAGCAATCTATAATGTGATTAAAGATGAATATCAGCTTATAGATAGTGCTGTGCTTGAGGAGATTGGAAAAAAAAATATTATTAGGGGTAATATGATTGTTTTTAATCCACAATCTCAGGAGGCTTTTGTTAAGGGTTCAAGCCAAAAACCCGGAATGATGACTTTTATTATGGAAGATAAGAAAAATGAGAAATAACATAAATCAAATGTATATCTTTAAGAAAAGAGCAATGAGGCAAATATGGTTCAGGTTATAGAATCCCGCTTTATGAGCAGTGCAAGCCATTTAGATAATGCTCCACCACCAAATGCTTCGGAGATAGTGTTTTTAGGACGAAGCAATGTGGGCAAAAGCACACTTATTAATACGCTCTTAAACAAACCTCTTGCAAAAAGCTCTTCTACGCCGGGTAAAACACAACTTATTAATTTTTTTGCATCTGTGTGGGTATGGCATAATCAAAGGTTGCCACTTACTTTCATTGATTTGCCCGGTTTTGGCTATGCAAAAGTAAGTAAAACTATCAAAAAAGAATGGGAAAGGCATCTACTTAATTTTTTGTTTATGCGTCAATCTATCAAGCTTTTTTTGCATCTTGTTGATGCACGACATACAGATCTAGCTATTGATACATCTGTAGCTACAATGTTGGAACAAATATGTAGAGGCGACCAATGTATTTTAAGAATCTACACTAAAGCCGATAAGCTTAATCAGTCTGCACTTAATGCTTTGTATAAGAGAGTGTATATACAAGAGAATAAAGTGCAAGGTGCAGATACAGATGATACACACACACAAAGCTTACTTTTTAGCGCGATAAGTAAAAATCATCGTAAAATGGTGTCTTTAACGCATTTGCGCGAGGAGATTGTTAAATATACTTTAGGATTAGAAAATGGAATTTGAAATTATTAAACCCACTCTCGCAGATATTCCTCAAATGCGAGAGATTGTAAGTGTGGAAGTTAAAAATGGCGTGATTTTAGAGCGAAGCGAAGATGAGATGGCAAATGCTATCCGTTCTTATCAGCTTGCTCGTGAGAGCAAAAGTGGAGAAATTGCAGGATTTTGCGCTTTGTATGTGTATTCTAAAGATTTAGCTGAGGTGCGTTCTTTGGTTGTTAAAGAAAAATTTAGAGGGTTGGGTTTAGGAAGCAAGCTTATACAAACGGCATTGCAGGAGGGGAAGAAGCTTGGTGTAAAGGAAGTTTTAACACTTACTTATAAAGCAAATTTGTTCCAAAGGTTAGGTTTTGCTATAATAGAGAAATCGTTTTTACCAAATCACAAAATATGGGCGGATTGTATTAAATGCAAACATTTTCCAATATGCGACGAAATAGCACTCATAAACAAACTCTCGTAGTTTTTATTTTATTTATAGGTCTTTATATTTATGAGAGTATAGCAAGTATGTGGATATGGCTACCGCCATTTATCGGCATATACTTTATTTTGTTTTTGCATTTTGATAAAGAGGATAATTTTTATGGATTCTTAGCTGTGCTTTGTGGCATAGCTTTTATAGAAGCAGAGAATAATTTACCTTTGGGTATAGTGTTGGGATTATTTTTGTTCCTTTCTTTGTTCGTTGTCTCACGTATTCAGATTGTATTAAGCACACTTCGCACAGCGAGGGTTGTTTATATTGCTTTAGCCTATGTAAGCTTTTATATTGTGCTATCTTTATTTGATGCTTTTATGGGAAGCACTATCACTCCAAGTATATGGATTGTGCTCTATTATATTGCTATTGAAATTCTTGTAGTGATATTCCTATGATTAATTTGCGTTATTGGTTGCTTATTTTCTTTTTTATCGTAGTGTGGTTTATTATTGTAATACGTCTTTTTGTGGTGAATGTTATTAATCACGAGTATTATGAAAAATTTGCTGAGAAAAATATCACAAAAACTGAAGTGCTTGTGCCAATGCGTGGGTTAATTTTTGATAGAAATACCGAACCTTTGGCAATTAATGAGATAGGGTTTTCTATCTCACTTATACCCAAAATACGTAATAGTCGTATTGTCGAATCTGAAATTGAACGAATCATTTCATTTTTGCCCTCACTTGATAAAGAGGAACTTTTCAATCTCTATAAAAAAAATAATCACGCCTATAACCACTTGCCTATAGAAATTGTAAATTTTGTTCCTTATGCCCAAATGTTGAGTATTTATGCCTATCTTAAACGATCTTCTTATGTTGTTATTGCACCCAATAGTAAGCGTCTATATCCAAATGAAAGTGCAGCCTCACACGTTATAGGCTATGTATCAAAGGCAAATGATAAAGATATACAAAATAATCCTCTTTCTCAATACAGCAAGGTTATTGGCAAAGAAGGCATTGAGAAATTTTATAATTCGTATTTACAAGGCGAGGCAGGATATAGAAAATCTCATATTAACTCTCTTCACAAAGAAATCAAGCTTTTAAAAGAAGATAGTGTGCTTAAACGCAATGATTTATATTTATCGCTTGATTTAAAGCTCCAAGAAAGTATTGATTCAGAATTTACAGAACGCTCTGGAGCTGTAATTGTGATGAATGTGCATAATGGTGAAATACTTGCAGCAGGGAGCTATCCTGAATATAATATTAATTGGTTTGTTGATGGCATTAGCTATAAAAATTGGGAGGGACTTATTGAAAATGTTCATAAGCCACTTATCAATAAGCTTGTGTATGGGCGCTATCCACCCGGATCTGTTATTAAAATGGGTATGGTTTTGGCATTTTTACAATATGCAGGAATCAATGAAAGCACTTTGATTCAAACACCGCCTTTTATAGAATTTGGTGGGCGAAAGTTTCGCGATTGGAAAGCATCAGGACACGGGAGTGCTGATGCAATCAAAGCAATTAGAGAATCTGTAGATGTGTATTTTTATTTGCTTTCTCAACGTGCAGGGATTGATAATATGGCAAGTGTATTGCGACAAATGGGCATAGGTGAGCTTACAGGCGTTGATATTCCCAATGAAGTAAGTGGCATACTTCCTACGCCTGAATGGAAATTGCAACGTTATGGTGAGCAATGGTATAAGGGGGACACGATTACAACTTCTATTGGGCAAGGGTATTTTCTCTCTACACCTATGCAAATCGCTCGTTATACGGCGCTTATTGCATCAGGTAAATTAGTAACACCACATTTTGCAAAAGAATTTAATGAAGAGAGTGCAGAATTTGAGGCTAAAGATATCCTAAGCGATTTTCAAAAATCTAAACTTGATGTTTTGCGTAAAGGTATGTATCAAGTATGCTCTGTGCCGGGTGGGACAGCATATTATCGCACGCAAGGCACAAGAGTAAGTCTTGCGTGTAAAACAGGGACAGCACAAGTAGTGGGTATTCCTCAAGATATACAAAGACGAACTAGGGAGGCAGATATGGAATATTTTCATCGTTCTCACGCTTGGATTACTGCATTTTTACCCTATGAGAATCCTCAATATGCAGTTACAATTCTCATTGAACACGGAGGAAGCGGAGGAAGCGGAGGACCTGTGCTTGTAAAAATTGCAAACAAGCTTAAAGAACTAGGCTATATTAAATAATTCAAGGAGGGCTTATGGGGCATTTGATTGATTCTAAGAGTATTTTGATTACAGGTGGCACAGGAAGTTTTGGTAAAAAATTTGTTGAATATATATTAAAATATCATAATCCAAAAAAAATTATTGTTTATAGTCGTGATGAACTAAAGCAATATGAAATGGCGCAGGTTTTTAATGACAAACGAATGCGTTATTTCATTGGTGATGTCAGAGATAAAAATCGGCTAGAGAGCGCACTAGATGGCGTGGATATCTGTATTCACGCGGCTGCACTTAAACACGTGCCTATTGCTGAATACAATCCTATGGAATGTATAAAAACAAATATTGATGGTGCGAGTAATGTTATTAGTGCGTGTTTAAGCAATAATGTTGGGCATATTATCGCCCTTAGCACAGATAAGGCTGCAAATCCTATCAATCTCTATGGGGCGACAAAGTTATGTTCAGATAAACTTTTTATTGCTGCAAATAATATTAAAGGCA
This sequence comes from Helicobacter sp. MIT 03-1614, assembly GCF_000762925.2. Taxonomy (NCBI): domain Bacteria; kingdom Pseudomonadati; phylum Campylobacterota; class Epsilonproteobacteria; order Campylobacterales; family Helicobacteraceae; genus Helicobacter; species Helicobacter sp. MIT 03-1614. The sequence continues at coordinate 3,283 of NZ_JRMS02000001.1, read as the reverse complement.
ATAAAGATTCTAAATTTAGTGTGGTGCGTTATGGGAATGTTGTAGGTTCGCGTGGTTCGGTTATCCCATTTTTTAAAAAACTTATTGAAGAAGGTGCAAATGAACTGCCTATTACTGATGAGCGTATGAGTAGGTTTTTTATCACTTTAGAATCTGGCGTAAAGTTTGTGCTTGAGAATTTAGAGCGTATGCACGGAGGCGAGATATTTATACCAAAGATTCCAAGTGTGAAAATTACACAGCTAGCAAGTGCGCTTGCACCACATTTGCCACATAAAATTATCGGCATACGTCCGGGCGAAAAGCTCCACGAAGTAATGGTGCCACGCGATGATTCTCATTTATGTGCGGAATTTGAACAATTTTTTATTCTTATGCCTACTATTAATTTTCAAACACCTATTGATTATTATAAAACGCGTAAGGGAGAAAAAGGAGTTCCTGTGCAATCAGGATTTGAATATAGCAGTGAAACTAATTCGTGGTGGCTGACACAGAATGAAATTCTCAAAATTATCCAAAAATGATAAAATTTAAGCAAGTTGTTAGAAAATACATTTTACAATGCAATGTTTTTAAATTCTCATTAAAGGATACAAAATGATTTTAGATAGTATTGTAAAAATGCTCAATGAACAAATTGCAAAAGAAATGTATGCGGCAAATCTTTACTTGAGTATGAGTTCTTGGTGTTATGAAAATAGCTTTGATGGCGCGGGGTTATTTTTATTTCAGCACGCCGATGAAGAAAGCGGACACGCAAAACGTTTGATTACTTACCTCAATGAAACAGATTCTAAAGTAAATATTGCACAAGTGGCAGCTCCTGAATCTCATTTTGGTAGTTTGCTTGATGTATTTGAAAAAACTTATGCCCACGAGCAAAAAATTACTCAATCTATTAATGAACTTGTAGATTTTACACTTCAAAGCAAAGATTATCCGACATTTAATTTTTTACAATGGTATGTGAGTGAGCAGCACGAAGAAGAAGCGCTTTTTCGCGGTATCGTAGATAAGATTAAGCTTATTGGCTCAAATGGTGATGGTCCTTATCTTGCAGATAGATTTATTAAAGAACTTGCTTCAAAATAACCTCAAAATAAGCTCCCTTATGTTAGATTCTTAAAGAATCTAGCTTTTGCGTGAAAACCAAGCAATAAAAAGCTCAAGGAGAGCATATGCATCACATATTTGCTAATAAAAAAATTCTTATTCTTGTGAGCGGCTCTATTGCCGTTTATAAAATGCTTGATTGTATCTCACAGCTGACAAAATATGGTGCAGATGTAAGAGTTGTTATGAGTAGGGAATCTCGCGCATTTATTGCTCCACTAAGTTTTGAGGCTATGAGCCATAATATTGTTTTGCACGATGATAATCAATCTTGGCATACAACTTTACAAGAAGTAAGCCCAAATCATATTTTTTACGCAAAATGGGCAGATATTGTGCTTGTTGCTCCAGCAACAGCAAATACTATCGCAAAAATTGCTTGTGGCATTGCCGATAATGTTTTGCTCTCTACGCTTTTAGCTACCCGTGCTCCTAAACTTGTAGCTCCTGCAATGAATACAGCTATGCTTAATGCTTCTCAAACCAAGCATAATCTTTCTATGCTTGCAGATATGGGCTATGAAATCATTGCTCCACGTTCAAGTATCCTTGTGTGTGGAGATGAGGGAGAAGGGGCTCTTGCTCAGGTAGAAGAGATTATTTATAGGCTTGGCAGAGAGATTTTGAGGGATACATTTTGGAGCAAGCAACGTGTTATTGTCAGTGGTGGTGGTTCAAAAGAAAGCATAGATGAGGTGCGCTATATTTCTAATCGAAGCAGTGGCAAACAGGCAAGTTATCTTGCTTTAGCTCTATATATGCTTGGCGCGGAGGTAACTTTTATCTCAAGCTCATTCCCACTTGTGTTGCCCTTGGACATAAAATGTGTGAGTGTGGAGAGTGTGGTAACATTTGAGAAGGCAATTCATAAAACGTTTAATAGTTTAGATTCTATAGAATCTAAACCTATTATTTTTATGGCAGCAGCTCTTGCAGATTATGCGCCAAAACCTCAAAGTGGCAAACTTAAAAAAGAGCAAATTGGAGAGAGTCTCTCTCTTTTGTGTTCCAAAACGAATGATATTTTGTCATCTATTTCATCGCAAAAAGCCTATAAAGTAGGCTTTAAGGCTGAAATTGATGATGTAAATGCCTTATATTATGCTCAAAATATGCTAAAGGCAAAAGAGTGTGAAATGGTGTGCCTTAATGTTGTGGGTTCTCAAAACCCTTTTGGTGGAGAAACAAATAGAATCAAAATAATTACACATAAGGACATACAAGAGGTAAGTGGTTCAAAGCTTGAAGTTGCTTTTGGTATTGCTAGTGCATTTTCACAACTACAATCTCTTAAAGGTGATGAATGATACAAAAGCTTCAAAAGCTTTCGCATTTGTTAAAAAATAGCCAACAAACACCAGCAACTTATAATGCTTCACTTCCCATATTAATACGCGTTATCCAAAAGCTAAAGGGCGATATGTATCTTCTGCAAATTGGCGCACAGCAGATGCAAACAAAAAGCCATAAAGCACTTATCGTAGGGGAGCGATATTGGGGAGAAATGGGGAGAAGTTCCCTCGGACATATTACATTACATAATCTTATTCTCCAGCCTAAAATTTTGGATTTTTTTCAAAATGCACCATTGAAATTGACCCTTCAAGACTTACAAACTTTAGGGGAGCAAAGTGATATTTTTGAGGGCTTTAAAGAATTTATTGCCCATAAGCTTACTCAAGCAAGTAGCAAAGAGGAATTTTTGTTTTTAAGCAATATATTACTTGGGCTAAAGAGCGGGGTTTTAAGCCTTGTCATTGGAGAAAAAGATGAGATATTGCAAATAAAAAAATATGCTTCAAATAAAGTGCGTTTTAGCGCAATAATGCCACTTTTAGGGATTATTTCAGGAGATATTGGGATATATAAGAGTGGGAATACTTTAGATATAAAAGTGCTCTATGAAACGACAAAAGTGGTGCTGGAAAACAATCTAAATATACTCAAAGGATTTAAGGTAAGCAAAATCTCTATAGACACCAATCTCTCAGCTTTATATGAATTCAAAGAATCTCTCCTTGATGTGCGTGGCTAAATATATTCTTTTATAAAACCCTGTAAAAAACTCTAAAACCTCTTCTTATTCACATCATCTAATATATCTTTAGCTACTTTATCTACTCTCTCACTAATCTCTGCACTAGAATTAGCAATCTCAACATTCTCT
>NZ_JRMS02000019.1:0-13677 GCF_000762925.2 Helicobacter sp. MIT 03-1614 | reverse complement strand
ATAAAAGGATTCTATAAAACCATTACAAGTAATATGAAAAGGAGACTGCAAACTTTCTCTAATATGGGCTTTGGTGATGGTAAAGGTGATAGAGTTAATATCCAAAGAAAGAAAAGCACTCATAAAACTATCCTTTAGGGGTATTTTTGTGAAAAAAGAGGCTCATCTCACTATCTCACAAAGCATCCCGTTTTTCTACTACAACTTTAAGGGTGTGTAAAAAGTTTTTTTAAGACAGATATGAAGAAATTAAGCATTTCTCCAGTCATCACTTCCGCTCGTTCCTGCAACAACATGTTCCCAAATAATTTTTCGATAATTAAGAGAAACCCTAAAGAGCTCAGTTTTGTTATTATTGCTTGTATCTTGTGCATTTGGCATAATAAGGTCTATGTCTGTAATAATAGCATCTTCTAATTTTGTAGTGAAGTAATGTTCTGCTCCACCACCTATTGATGTCCTAAACCAATGTACTTCTACATTGTTTAATCTTTCACCCTTTGTGAGGGCATTGTAAAGTAAAGGAACAGCTTTATTGAGAGAACAGGTAAAAATAAAGGGTCTATGCACCCTTTGACCTGATGGTTGTCCGCTTTGTGTATCTGTGGGAACAGTTACAATATGAGAAATCTCTTGAGCCATAATTTCATCTTCGTGTCCTGCTTGGTAACGATTACCTATGCTCTCTTGCGTAGAAGCCCCACTAGAAATAAGTCCTTGTGTAACACCTTCAATTTTAATATATGCTGGCTGCGCCATAGTATGCTCCTTTCTGTTAGTTTTATCCATATAAAAGCGAAGTATTCTACACAAAAAAATAAAATCAATAATTAAGTTTTATAAAAATATAAATATTTTTACTCACATAGTGTCATTAACATACTACATTGTGCAAAATTCGCCTTTTTTTTATTTAATAATAACCCAAAACCAAGAGTAGCCCTCGCAATATCGCCGAGCCTAAAATCCATTTTGGGGTTATATTGCATATCTAAACGAACATCAATGGCAAATTCATTGTTGGTGAGAAAAATTACACTCTCTCTAAGTTTATTGTGCTGCTTATGATGTGGAAAATAATCTAGGGCTTCCTGATAATGCAAATCCTTGATGCGGAGTAATATTTTATTTTGATAGGAATATATTGTGCTACCTAGTAGAAAACTTTTACCAAGAGTAACATTTTTAAACCCTAAACTATTCTGTTGATTCTTATTGATACGAATGGCTTGTGGAATATTCTCGACAATAGAAATTCTATCGTGCAAATGAAAATTATGTGCCAAAATTTTCTCAATATAAGCTTTTGGTCTCCTTAGGCTTAAAATAAGAGGTGCAAATGGAAGATATGCCTTTGCACTTGTTGTATCACTAAAACCTAAAAGTTTCAACAATACAAAAGAAACTTTATCGCTAAAATCTGTCTCAAATGAGCGATGATAACCTCTAAGTGATATGCTATCATAAAATAGCCATAAGAGATAATTATTAAAAAAATCAAAAAAAAGACTAAAGCCTTCGCCATCATCTTCATTTTTTGCAAAATTATCAAGCATATAATAAGGCAGAGGTGAAGATTGCCCTAGCAATCCAAAAAAATGACTAAAAACTTCCACGAAAGATTCAGTATGCATTTTGGAAGATATATTTTGAGGTAATTTTTCCATAACTTTTACAGATGAAGCCTCAAGTGGAAGCATATCTTTCGACTCTAAATCCGCCATATCATGATGTTGGAATATATCAACTTCTTTATACGCATGTCCCAAACTCCTAGCACTACGTAAAAAGATTTGCTCCCTATTCAAAGAAACCAAGAGCATTTTTATTAGCCGATAAAAAGTAAAATTCATAATAATACCTTATTGCCATAGACGATAGAATAGCTAAAAGATGTATTACTTGTTGTGCAGCACAAGGATACCTCGCAAAAAGAATTGATACTAACAAAAGAAGAAAAAAAGTGTGCAAGCACTAAGCCTATCTTATATGCCTCACCTAAACAATAAAACTTTGAATCATCAATATATAGAGTAATTTGCATACCTCTTAATGTAATAAATCCATTGACATTATAAGCAGGCTTGGATTCTATCTTTTGTAAGGATTCACTTATTATTTCGTAAAGATTTTTTGGTTTATCAATATTAAAGCTGTATGTATGCAACAATGCTAAGAAGCTCTCTTTATGCGTTATACTTTGATAATTAAAAGAAAGGGTAGCGATAAAATCCCACAATGTAGCATTATCAATACTTCTATGTTGCGATTTTGTAGGTAACATAAGATTACGCGTAAGGACATCTTGATATCCTACAATCTCATTGATTGAGCCTATCTGCAAACCATTTGGAAGATTGTTGTTGCTACATAAAACATCAATGGAAAGTGTTTCTCTGCGAGATTGATTACTATAAATAGTAATTTCTTTATAATGCTCTCCATTTGCATCTTGCTTATTTGAAATAGCATAAAAATCATTTCCCTTATCTACAAATTCAAATCGCTCAAAACTATTGTAATTTTTTAATATCCGTCTTCCTGAGTCGCTATTATGAGCCTTAACTTTCAATACCTGTATCACAGAATATGCGTTAAGATGCGCCCTATCGATAAATATTCTATACCCATTTCGTGTATGGTCAGTAAGAATCGGCTCTGCCTGCGTAGAAAAAAGATTAACAATGGGCGTGCTAAATAGCGAAAACTGATTGGCTTTTGGAAGGGTATCTTTAGGCAATTCTTTTTTGAAAATAAATTTAACAGTCATCTTTTCACTTTGACATTCTTTTAATATTTCTAAATTTTTTATTCTCACAAATGCAAATTTTTCTGGCAAAAAAAGTAATTCCTGTAAAAGTGTAAAAGCACTAAAGCCTATATCGCCATTACTAAACATACTCTCATTTTTGTCAAAACCAGTAGTCTCTAAGGAATCACAAGGAATCTTAAAAGATGTGAGAGTATCAGCACAGACAATAACAATTTCTTGCAAATAACATAAAAGCCATAAAAGCAATGTATTGGCACTATAAACCTCACTGCCAAGATAAATCTGTAAAAAATGAATATCCATATCTGCTATTTTAAAAAATTTGTTTGTGCTTACAATATCAAGGCAAAATACACTCTGCTTCCCTTCGTTAGTAAGCGACATATCGCTTATTTTAAGAGGATGCAGACAAACATCATAGATAGTTTTAAATTCACATTGCACTTGGTTTATTGGAGTAGATTTAAGACTTGTGTGTCTAGGAATAAAAACCTTGCATTCTTTGCTTTCTGGCTTAAGTGCAAAGTCCTGTATGCACATTGATGGCAACGAGTTTGTGTAATTGGGTGCAAGAATGTTAATTAAAGATTCTGCAATCAGGGGAATATTGCCATCAAGCTCTTCGTGAATCTTAGATGTTAATAACGCTAAAGATTCTATAATACGTTCCACATCTGGATCATTACTATTGTGGGATAAAAATGGGGCAAGTTTGGGATATTTATTAACAAAAATTTCCCTCATTTTATGCAAATAATCAAGCTCTTTACGGAAATAATGAATATTTTTCACTTATCTGCCCTTTTCTACTTTAATCAAATACTTTTTGGGGTTTCCTAAAACTATCTCAAGCAAACCGCCTACATTACATCACAATAGCGATTATTTTTAAAGACAATTTGTATATTAAAATCATCTAACAAGTCACCCCCAACATGACGCATTCGCATAAAAAAACTTATTTGCCAAGGAGCAAAGCTTTCATCATATTCTATGTTTAGAATCTTTGCCCTTGTTTCATAAGTATTTACAAGATGGTAGATTTTTTCCGACATAAGCAGGGCGAGATTTTTTGTATTTATATCCAAATCTTCCAACGATAAGTCTGCAAAATTCATAAGACTTATGCCCTCATTTTTAGTATTCATGAGGATTGAGATATGATCTTTTATCGTTTTGGTTCTATCTTCAAAATAAGCAGAATCTGCATAAGGATGCAGTTGAGAAATAATTTTATTTACAAAAGACATAATTTATTCTCTGTCAAGTTTCCCCACCAAAGAAAGTTCAAAGTTTGCTCCCATAAATTTAAAGTGGGGTCGTACATTTAAGTTTATTCTATACCAACCTGCTTCCCCTTCTATCTCGCTTACAAGAACTTTGGCGCCTCTAAATGGTCGCCTACTTCGAACCTCTGCGGGAGGATTTTCTTGGTCTGAAACATATTGCCTCATCCATTCGTTTAAGCCATTCTCTATATCTGCCCTTTCTTTCCAGCTCCCAATTTCTTCTCTTTGTAATACCTTAAGATAATGAGCAAGGCGAGAAACTAAAAATATATAAGGCAACTGTGTGCCAAGCCTATAATTTGTCTCTGCCTCTTTTCCTTCAGGAGTATTTGGAAAAATTTTTGGCTTTAATGCCGCATTTGCGGAGAAAAATACTGCATTATTGCTATCACGTCGCAACGTAAAGGCTATAAAGCCAGATTCTGCAAGCTCATACTCACATCTATCTGTGATAAGCACCTCCGTTGGTATCTTGGATTGCGTAGTGCCAAAGCTTTCATAAATATAAGTAGGCAAATCTTTTACAGCACCGCCAGCCTTAGGTCCTATAATATTTCCACACCAGCGATAATTTGCGAAACTATCAGTCAATCGCGTAGCAAAAGCATAAATAGTATTTCCCCATAGCAAGTGATTATGCGAGTTATGCACATTTTCCTTGTAATTAAATTTCTTTATAGGATTTTCTTGTGGCTCATAAGGAGATCGAGTAAGAAAACGTGTAACCAATAAACCAGCATACTTAGAATCTTCATTTTCCCTAAAGGTGCGCCATTTTACATATTGCGGACCCTCTAAAAGTGCTTTTAAATCTTGTATCTTGGGAAGCTCCGCATAACTATCAAGTCCAAAAAAACTAGCACTCATAGAAGTTAAAAATGGAGCATGGCTCATAGCCGCAATAGAAGACATCTTAGAGAGAAAATTCACATCAGGCGTAGAAGCATTCAAGGCATAATCACCCAAAATTGCACCTACCGGCTCGCCACCAAATTGTCCATATTCAGAAGAATAAATACGTTTATATAATGTAGTTGTTGTAATATCTGGATTTGCCTCAAAATCCTCTAAAGCCTCTTGTTTAGTTACATCAAACAAATTAATTTTTATATTTTCTTGAAAATTAGTGCGTTCTACTAAAAAATATAAACCTCTCCATGTAGATTCTAATTGCTGAATCTGTTCATTATGTAATATCTCGTCCATTTGACGTGAAATAATATCATCAATATGTGCTATCATTTCATCAAGCGTGTATTTGTTGATTTTATTTTCTGCATTATCAGTTTTGACTATTTCTGTGATAAATTCCGCCACACCCATTTTGGCAATATTATAACTTTCATCTTCCTTTGAATATCTACTTGTCTGCATTATGCTATCAATGATAGATAGCTCTTTTATTGAAGTTTGCGTATTTGCTGATGTACCACTCATAAGTAATCTCCTTAATGGATTATCATAAACTTTCCTTCAATGATAATCACTTTTTATTTTCATCTGTAGATTGATTCTCTTTAATCTCTAGTAAAAGCTTCTCTTTTGTATCTTTATCCTTGAGGGCCTCCAAGAGTGCTTTTCTAAAATCCGGAATATTGCCCATTGGTCCCTTCAATGCTACAAGGGCTTCACGTAGTTGAAGCAATTTGTTTAGCTCTGGTACTTGAGTAGCAATGCTATCTGGTGAAAAATCACCCAACCCTTCAAACTTAAGATTTACAGACAATTCATCTGCATCTTGCTTGAGGACATTTTTTACACTTACATGTGTGCCTATATTCATTTTTTGCATTACTTGATTAAAATTGTGTTTATTAATAGACACAACCTCTCGTTCATCAAACGGCACATCATTGCCTCCTGTAAAGTTACCCATAACCATTAGCTTCAAAGGAAGCTCTACATCAGGATTCTGCCCATTTGTCTTTGAACGATATGTGATATTTATCCGCTCTTTTGGCGGAGTAGAATTTTCTGCCATAGTATATCCTTAAGACTGCCGTTGTTTTAGCTACCCAACAAGCATAACAATAACCTTTAGTATTTGATAGATAGCCAAAAGGTAAATCTCATTATAGCAAAATTAAACAAATTTAAATATTAATCTAAGTATAATCGTGCAAACTTTAAAATCCATACAAGAAAGAAGTTCAGATTTAGAGGTCTTTAATGCGATATATCCAGCTTCATATTTCCTTTTGCATTCTCGTTTGCTTTATGGGGCTAGCTATTAGTGGGTGCGGCTCACCTATTAAGATACAGGCTTTCAATCAGGCAGATTCTAACCTTAATAATCGTGGCGATAATGTGCCTGTTACGCTCATTATTTATCAGCTCAAGGATATTAGTAAATTCAAGCAGTATTCCATACAAGATTTAAGCACACGTGGAAATGTTGTCCTTGGAAGGGACATTGTAGATTTTATCAAGGTGCAAGTACCGCCAAATGAAATTGACGTGCCTGTTGCAGAATTTGCAAAAAAAGAGGGTAAATATATCGGCGTGTTAGCTCTTTTTGCCAATCCGCAGGATAAAAAACAAAAATTCTATAAAAAGCTGAATCGTGTCTTTTCAAACAAAATCAAGCTTAATATTGCCACTGAAGGCATTATGCAACACAAAAAAAGTAAGCAAAGTCAAGATAAAGATACAAAGGCTGATGGCACTGCTGGAGAAAATAATATAAAGGATTTGTTCAATGAACAGTAAGCTTAAGGTCGCTTGGTATAATGGTATGCACATTGATAAAATCCATTTTGAGCAACAAGAACGATTTTTAGAACATATTATCCATACAAAAACCTCTCGACTTGTATCTAATCTTTATGGTGTATTTGATGTAAGTTTTTCTACCGATATGCTCAATTTGGGCAAAATAGCCCTTACACAAATTAGTGGAATTACACAAGATGGTAGCGTGTTTAATGCGCCAGATGATGATTTATTACCTGAAGTTTTGGAGTTGCCGCCCAATATGTCTTCACCAATTATTACGCTAAAAATCCCTACATATTCAGACGCTACTGCTGATATGTCTTTAAAAAATACTTTTCCAAACTCCAAGTATATTGTAAGCAATGTACCTACAACTTCCAAGATTCACGATGATGTGCAAGATTACATACATACTAACACAGAAGAAATCTCTTATCAGCAAGAAAAAGTTTCTCTTGCATTGGGGAGTTTGCGGCTAAAGCTTGGTATCCTTGGAGACAAATCACCAAATGAACTAGAAATACCCATAGCAAAAGTGAAAAACATCTATTCTCATAGCAAAAAAATAGAGCTTGATGAAAAATTTATCCCCACCTCTATTGATATTTGCAGTAATGCCTTTATAAAAAGTTTTCTAGAAGAAATGCTCTTTTCCATCAAGCAACACAAAGAAAGCTTCACGCAAATTTTTAGAGGCATAGACCAAACCAAAAATACGCTTGATTTTAGCACCTATTTATCGCTCAATCTCCTCAAAAAATACACGCTTATCTTTTCTTATCTTGTCAATAAAGAAAAACTACACCCAGAGACATTATATGAAAAACTTGTAGAATTTCAAGCTGACTTACTTACCATAAGTCATAATGATGCACAAGATGAATTTATACCCTACGAGCACAATGATTTAAGTGCGGTTTTCATTCCGCTTAGTAATAATATCCGCCTCCTCTTTGCTAATGTTACCTCACCCAAATATGCAATGGCACAAGTCATAGACAATGGCAATGGATTCTACGATTGCATATTTGATAATGCTTCTATGCTGCAAGATGGGGAATTATTCTTAGCAGTAAGCTCCTCTCTACCTATGCAAACATTACTTGAAACCTTTAGCACACAGAGTAAAATACATACCCAAGCCACTATTAAAAGCATTGTTGCCTCACAGCTTAAAGGACTGCATATAGAGGCAATCCCCAGCATTCCATCAGCTCTACCGCATTTAAGTGGCTATGTATATTTTAAGCTTGATAAGCAAGATTTTATCTTTACGCATTTTGCTAAGCAAAATGTTATCAGCCTTTATATGACAAATAATATCACAAAGCCCGACATTAAGCTTTGGGCATTATTTAACTAAAGAGAAATGCTATGAACACAGAGCAAGAACTTTCCCTGCTACTTGAAACAAATTTTGCAAACCATTGCAACAATATGCAAAACAATAAGATTTTACACTTGACCTTGCCATTACTTTTGTTTGCTACACGACTTTCCAAAACAGGCACACTTGATGATAGCTATATCACAAATACAGAAGAAACTTTTGCTAATGAAATCCTCTCTATCGGAAGCAATCTCAATGCTTTGCGTTGTTATGAAGATAAGGATTTAATCAAACTCCGTTACTGCTTGTGTGTATTTATTGATGAAATGCTCTTACATAATGAAAGCTTTATCAATAGCCACTTTGCAAAACATACACTTACTATACGTCTTTTTGATGAAATGCTAGGTGGAGATAAGTTTTATGGTATTGCCAATCAATGGCTTCTTACCCCAAGCAAACACAAAGATATGCTAGAATTTATCTATACATGCCTTATTTTGGGCTATCAAGGCAAATATGCCTCCGACACTCAAGGCAAACAAAAAATTAATCATCTATGCTGCAATATAGCAAATTCTCTTGCTCCTGCTATGGGAAGTAGCGAAGAAAAAGCTTTTGAATTAGCCCTCAATCATCAAGAGCAAACGCGTATTCTAAAACTTTTGCATAAAAAATACTTGCGACCATTTTGGCTTATGGCTATCATTTGCTCCATCGTTGCATTATTCTTTCTTTTCTCATTTTTAAAGCTAGAATCTCAAAAAGCCATTACACAAGATACCCTTAAACAAAATTTGCAACACTTCAAGGTATCTCCACATGAGGATTAAGGAAATGTTTGGCAAGATATTTAATTATCTCAAATCAAAAACTTTTCTCTATATTTTACTTATATGTTTTGCGTTGCTTTTAAGTGTACTTTTTTACATATACTCGCCCTTATTTGCATTTAATGATATTTATATTTTTAGTAGCGCATTAACAAGAATCCAAGTGCTTATTGTCGTATGGCTTTTAATCTTTTTTATCTTTCTTTATAGACCACTTATTCATCTTATTCAATCGCTCAAAAATGAGAAACACATACAGTACAAGGAAATCAAACAAGAAGTTACAAAGGCATTCCGCAGGGCTAAAAGAAATTATTTCATTGCTCTAAATGACGCAAAGAGTATGTGGAAAAGAAAACTCTATCTTAAAAATATCCCTTTAGTGATTATTATTGGTAATGAGGGAGCAGGCAAAAGCTCGTTTATCAATTATGCGAATATACAATATCCATTGAGTGAAAGCTTGACATCTTATAAGAAATTTCACAAATCTACCAACAACTTCAATCTTTACATTTCTCAAAAGGGTGCATTGCTTGATACAGAAGGTAATTATTTTGCACAAGAGAACTTTCGGCAAACAAGTAATACCGATGAAATTGCTGAAGATAATTTAGAAAAGAATAAAGATTTTTTAATCAAAAAGGGCGTATGGAATCAATTCTTACACTTCCTTAATACTAATACCTTTCATAGCAAACTTAATGGCATTGTGCTTATTATTGATGTGCATGCTTTTTTACAGAATCCAAAGCAATATGAACAAAATGTCTTACAATATCTAAGCAAAAGAGTGAGTGATTGCGAAGAAAATCTAGGCTTGCAACTCCCCATTTATATTGTTTTTAATAAAATTGACTTGTTAGAGGGTATGCGGACATATTGGGACATCTTTGATGAAAGCATTGCAAATAAAATGCTAGGACTTACTTTAGATAAAAATAGTAGCAAATTAGAACTACAAAATACTTTTACAGAATTAAGCAATTCATTGCTCTATACTTTTATGCGTAGAAATCAATCCTTACATTCACTTGAAGACAAAAATTTAGCCCTTTTATTTTTAAAGCAACTTGATGTGCTTTTTGCCCTTGCAATAGACTTTATCCTCCAAGCAAAGGAACAAAATGCCTTTAAAAACAAATCCTATATCCGCGGCGTATATTTTACCTCCGCATACCAAGAAAATGTCCCCAGAAATTACTTGCTTGATGCTGTGTGTGAAAAATACGAAATCAAAAAACCTCCGGCAAAATCCGCAACCAAGCAAAATAAGCGAAGCTACTTTGTGCAGGGTTTGTTAGAACATATTTTTCTTAAAGATGCACATCTAAGCAGTATGATTAAAACCTCTTGGCAAACTTTCAGGCTCGCCTTTGGAACTATAAGTATATGTATATTTGGATATGTTTTTTGCACTTATTTAATCCATAAAACCTATAAAGAAGTAGATAAAAGCCATATCACATTTAATAGCATTACTTCATTGCTTGCGAATACAAGCTCTTATGAACATCTTACCCTGCAAGAAAAAACCGAACTTATGCTTCATCTTAAAGCCATACTCAAAAACTATCCATCTCTATTTGAAAAGCCCTCCATTATACAGTATTTTTCACTGAATTTCTCCTATCAAGGATTTTTGCCTGCAAGAGACTTTTATTATGCTATCAATGAAGAAGTGATTGGCAAAACATTGCTTAGAGAAATGGAGCAGATTCTCTTACACAATACCGATCAAACCACACTTATTGAAACCATCTATATGTATCAATCACTCTATGATGAAGCATATATAAATAAACCTCTTTTGGCAAATTGGGTTATAAAGAATTGGCAACCTTTTGCTAAATATAAAATTCCAAAAGATGATTTTATTACCGCTATTGAAGATTTAGCTATAGGCAATCTCTCACATACACAACCAAAAGATACACAAGCGCTACACATAGCAAAAACTCAAATTATGCAATTAGAGCAACAACAGAGAATCTATACCATTATGGCTTTTAGAAATAGCCTAAAAAAACAAAGCTTTTTTAACCTTAAAGATAAGGTAGGCACAGCATTTTATATGATATTTGAGCATACTGATAAATTAAGTCAAATTGATAAAACCTATACAAAAGATGGTCTAATGGAGTTTTTAAGTAATTTAGATACCAATATACAAACTGCTATCAAAATAGAATCTTGGGCGTATAATGAAAAAATGCAATACCAAGCCCTCACAGAACAAGCACAAAGAGATTTATACACACATATTATTAGTATTTACCTTAATGATTATAAACAAAGATGGGAAGAATTACTTCAGGCTATATCTCCTAAGCAATATACCGACAAAAACAATATACTCACACAATTACAAATCTTATCAGAATCTACCAATCCACTCAATAGCCTCATTAAAATCGTAAATGATAATACCCACCTAAACGACACTCTTTTGCTTAATTACGCATACAGCTTAGGATTGCCAAGCTCAGATATTAAAGCACAATTTACATATATTAGTAACTCCTTTAAAGATTATTATGACTTCATAGGAGAAAAATCCTTACTTCTCTCTCAAATAGATTCCTTTAATGACATAAAAAAGCAAAGTAGCACGGAAGAAATAAAAGAGATACTCGCTAAAGATATACAAAATATGAGTGGTAAAATTACAGAATTTACAAAAGATGATACAAAAAACATAAAAGATAAGCTTATATATATCCTTGAAGGAAGTAATGATGAAACTGACGCATTTGTAGAGCTAAAGCGAAACACAGCAATGTTGCCTCATGCGTTAAAACAATACTACAATGAGATTTCTACACTCTCTTGGAACGTTATAGAAAAAAGCACCTATGCACTTCTAAATAATGCATGGAAAAAAGAGGTGTATGATACTTTTATAAATGATATCTCCCCTTTTTATCCTTTCAATGCTTACTCGGATAAATCCTTGCCACTCAACACTTTTAAAGATTTTTTTGGCAATACAGGCACATTACAATCTTTTTATACGCAATATCTAAGTAAGATTTTGCAAAAAAAAGGCAATACCTATGTGCCAAATCCTGCCTATAGCGAGACGATAAAGCTTTCTGCTCAATTTATAAGTTTTTTTAACCAAATAAGCAATCTCAATAGCATATTTGATAATAACAATAACCTTACACTTAACTTTTTTATACAATGCCTTGATTTATCATCAGATTTTAGCTCTCTTGATATAAGCTATAACAACCAGACCTTACACTATGATCACACGTTTAATCCTAAAATCCAGATTATTATTGAACAATTCAATAGTAGCACGGAGTTACGTTTGAGCGTGAATGACTATTACCAAATGCCTCAATACAATAAAATTTATAATGGTGAATGGGCGTGGCTTAGATTCATAAAAGACATTACACCTGCTCAAAATACAGGCAACACTCTTTACTTTGAAAATAATAAACAATGGTATTTTGATTTTAGCATTACTCCAAATAGGCTAGAACTTTTACATTTAAGCCGTATTCTAACGCATTTTAATATGCCTCAACTTATCACTCAACAATAAGGAACGCAAATGGAGCAAATAGCAATTCTTGTAGAAGACATTGACAACCAAGCAAAACCGATTTATTGTGTTTTTGACGATAATGGAGGAACCATAGGCAATACTTCCATCAATCAATTGTGCTTACCAGATGAATCTATTCAAGAAAGACATGTTAATATCAACTATGAAGATGGTTGCTTTACTATCTCTTGTATTGGGGATTCTGAAGTATTTTACAATGAATCTTTCTCTAAACTTGAGCAAGGCTATGAAACAATTATAGAAGTTGGGGATAGTTTTAGAATTGGAAAATATAAATGCAGCTTTATAGACACAAAAGATATAAAAGATGACTTCCTGGACTATAAAAAAGTGCTTGATAAAATTGCTGATGAAAGTGATTTTGCCATAGATGTTAAGCCTAGAGTGGAACTAGATACAAAAATATTAGATGAAGAAAATATGGCCGACAGTTTAGATAAACATAAGATATTAGAAAAACTCTCTCCAGCACAAGTTATAAATACCATACCCTCCGATATAGCAAGCACTCACGATACTATACAAAACATTATCACTTCATCGCAATCAATGAGAACAGATAGCATTTCTAAAAAAGAAATATCACCACAAACAAAGGAAAGTGATATTATCCTTCATACCAAGAATATACAAACATTCCTACAAGGAATGCTACAATCTTTCTCTATGCCTAATAACCCCCTATCACACATCAATATGACAACTTATGAGCACATACTTGACACACAAGAGCTAGATTCTATCCTGCATAATACCTTGCTTATAGATTCTATCCCGCTTCTTAACACTCTCATATTAGCCCTTATTAGCAAAGAACTTCATAGCCCATATTTTGAGATATTAGAACACGATATATTTGCAAACTCATTAACTCAAGCCATTATGCAATCTCATCAAAATAGTAAAGAATCCTTACAATGTATGCTTTTAAAGGCACTTAGCACATACTTAAAGAATCCTCTTTAGATTCTTAATACTTCCTCTTCTTTGCAAATTGAAAGTTTGAGGCTTTATGTATTTTGCATCTTTGTATGGCATTTATCAATACTTATCTTTTTATTTAATATGATGCTTTTTAGCATACCATTCTATTTTATCACGTAATTCTTGTGGGAAAGATTCTCTATATATAGCTGGGATAGTGGGATTGAGCA
>NZ_JRMS02000018.1:0-20792 GCF_000762925.2 Helicobacter sp. MIT 03-1614 | reverse complement strand
GTTTCAAATTCACGCTTATCACAAAATAACACATTAGGATTTTGTTTATCTGCATAAAACATCTTGCCACCACAGCATACATCAAGGATAGGTTTCATTCATTCTCCTTAATTCTATCTTTATAAAATGAAGTCTCTAAAAAGCCTAATATGTTGTCCCTTTTGAATTTGTAGCTCAAATTAATGCTCCAGCTTATTTGACAAGAGCAATTAGTTCTCTCATCTACCATTTCTATATGCTTCCACCAATTACCCTGATATTCCTCAACAAACACAAAAAAACTTAAATTACTTAACCCATAAAATGAGCCTACATAGTGTAAGCCATTCTCACTTAATTTGACAGAATTTAGAAACTGCATTATTCCCTTTTTACTCATTGCGTTCTTTGCTAATTCTGTAAATCTTATCATTATCATTTCCTTACTATCTTCCCATTGGGATTTAATAGGGCTACTCCACTCGCTACTTACAAAACCACACGATGTCAAAAGAAGTGCGTATTCTGCTTTTGTGAGTTTATTTTTATGGTTTATCAAATCGCATATATTCTTTGCGGTCATAATATTTTTACAAGCCGCAAAGATTTTATCATTTGCATAGCATATAACACGATAAGGATATTTCTCTTTTGTATCTACTTCTACATATACTTTTAAGTCTGTGCTTGATTTCATTCCTCGCCTCCTAATAACTCACTATTCTCGTGAATATTGCCTATGATTCTTATATCTTTATATCTTGAAACAAAGTCAAAAAAAGAGTAATGCGGGAATAAATCTTCATATCCCTTAATAATGAATCTCCCTTTTTTAAAAGAAACAGCTCCTACAATAGTTAAAATTCCCATATCGTGAGAATCTGCTTCAAATCTTACAATATCTCCCTCATAGATTTGCTTTTTATTTTTATCATAAAACCCTGTGAATATCTCAATTTGTAACTCACCTTGTGGCAAACAAGGCAAATCATTTGTTTGCTTGGTGTATCTTACTTGACCAAAAGCATTGACATAAATTTCACTATCTTTAACTTCTAGTGGTAAATACCTCTTATCATAGTAGCTATATACTCTAAATTCTAACCTTGTCATTTTCTATTCCTTATATATCCTTTTGTTCTGTTATAATTGTTTATGCCTATTGGCTAAAACTTATACACATAAGCGAAATTAAATGAGTTTGTCGGTTTATTCCCATAATTTACGATTACATCATCTTGCAACATACTCCCATTGCTAGAGGAGTAATTGCGATATTTGTATGTAAGCCAAAATTGATGACTGCTATTTAAAAAGTAATGCACCCCGTAGCTTATGGTAACACTTGAGGTATTATAAGACTTAAGTTTTATCTCTGTTATGCCACTACCCATTTCATCAGGTGTTACAAATGAGCTAGAAAAAGAGCTAAACTCATATCCTACTGAAGCATTAAACCCAAATGTGTGCCTAGAGATTGAGATAAAATCATACAGGTATGATAAGTCTATACCATAATGAATAGCATAGGATTTAAGTTTAGAATCTGTGCCGTCATTTAGCGTCATATCTGAATCGTATTTTGCATATCCTATATAGCCTTTGAGATTAACCCCCATATTGTGAGTAAAGTAATATTGATACCCAAAAATAAGGTTGAAAGGGGTAGCTAAACTTTTACTTGAGCTAAAATCATAATCAATGCTTAAATAATTATTAACACTTGGTGCTATACCTAATTCTGCACCTACAAAGCAACCTGTGTTTTTATATTCTCCCCCACAAAAGGCAAGAAAGTTTTTCTTGTTTGGTATGTCTTCAAAGGGTTGTGGCAGTTCCAACTCTTCACTTTGATGTTGTGTTTCTAAGAATCTAATTTCCTCTTTTAGCCTCTGTATCTCTTCCTCTATTGTTTGCGCATAAATCCCTCCTGCAAAGAATAATGTGCCAATTAAGATTAATCTTTTAGTAAGCATTTGCTTATCCTCCCTTTTAAGAATATAATAAATTTTTGTGTTACATACACAACAAACACAATGCCGCATAACAATAAAACAACTAATGTGGGGAATGTGAATGTATAAAGACACACAATAGAAACTACAAGAAGAGCTAAATATCCCACTACTGATTGAAGTATCTTGAAATTTCTCTTTCTCACAATGTTTCCTCCTTTTTATTTTTTTTGTAAGTGCATTATAGGGTAGATAAAGCCCTATAATCACACAAATACCGCTATTTACAACACTTTATCCCTTATTAGATTTTTTCTAAATTCACTCGGTTTGACAGGATTCTTTTGTCTCCATAATCCTTTTTTTTCTACTCTTGCTTTAATTTCTAAATGTGTATAAGCATTAGAATATTCTCTATATGCCCACGCATAACCATTTTTTACTTGTTCAGCATTTACATTAATATCATTGCATAGCACAATGGCTACAATGCGCCCGTATTTATCTTTATCTTTTATTTTTAAGGTTGCTTGAGAATCTAAAGGGCAGAGATTAAGTAGATTTTCTTGCGATTCTCTTCCATAATTTTGGTTAGATTCGGGTGCGTCTATACCATAAAGCCTTATCTTTAGCCTTTTATTATCGTGTAGTAAAGTGATAGTATCTCCGTCATAGATTTTTATCACTTTACCGCTTATTTCTTTACTTAGTGTGTCGAATATACTTTCTTTATCAATTATTGTAAAGATGACACTTAGGCAAAGCAAGATTAGGATTCCTATCGTGCCTTGTTTCTTTAATATTCTTTTTGCCATATATGGTATTTTCATTCTTAGTCCTTTGCTTTCTTGGGTAGTTTTGCCTTATTATCGTTGATAAACTTACTTGCAATTCTGTAATCCTTTTCATATCCATTTGGTAGTTCTATGTTTAGTTGCTCTGCTATGGATTTACAAAAAGCAATTTGCCCTGCGCTACTAGGATATTCTTTTTTCTCACTAGATTCATTCTTAAGTGGTGCAAAGCCTACGCTTTGATGAGTCTGTTTTATATATTCGAGGTATGTTTTTGCGCCATTACTTATTTCATCTAAGTAATCTTCCATTTGCTTTGTATAATTTAAGTCAAGAATCCACGCATTCTTATCTTTCTTAAAGAAGTTTATAACGGATACTCCAAGAGGAGTAGGCACAATTTCTCTCTTTTTGTCATTTGAAATAGTAATGTAGCCCTTGTTGAGCAGTAATGGCAAAAATGTAGCGTAAGTGCTAGGTCTGCCTATTCCTGCTCTTTCCATTACTTCTATGAAGTCTGCTTCTAAATAGCGTTTTGGTGCAGATTTATTAATCTCTTTTATGCTTATTTCATTTATATCTATAAAATCTCCCTCTTTATAAGGGAATGAAGCAATTTCATCTTGGTCGTGTTCGTCCTCGTTTTCATCATTGAAAAGGTCCAAAAAACCTTTTTCAACAAGTTTTCTAAAGCTCATTTTGAAATCTGTCATTTTGATTTTGATAGAGACATTGAGCCTTTCATAAACTGCTGGTTTTGCTTGTGAGCTAAGAGTGTTTTTAAAAATAATCTCGTAAAGAGATTTATGTTTGGGAGTTAAATTCTCTTTGTCGCAAATGCTGTCTATATCCTCATATTTATGTGGGTGTGTAACGCGTATAGCCTCGTGCGCTTCTGCTTGAGAATTTTTACCTGCCTTATACTCTGTGTATTGGTATATATTAGGATAAATACCTTGCCAAAAAGCTTGTGCTTCTTGCAAAAATTCTTTTGATAGAGATTCTGCGTCTGTGCGAATATAGGTAATGAGCCCTTTTGCAAAAAGTTCTTGTGCTAGATTTTGTATGTCTTTGGTGCTAATCCCCATAATTTTACTTGCTTTTTTGAGTAGTTTGCTAGTAGTAAATGGCTTTGGTGGATTAGTTTTTGTTTCTTGTTTTTCAATTTTATATATGAGGGCTTTATTTATGTCCTTAATCTCTGCAAGGCTAGATTCTAACTCCTGCTTTGTAGGATATTTTATTTCTTTGTTATCCACGATATGCTTAAAGGCGATTCTTTTACCCGCAATATTGCTTATGGTTTGTAGGGCATATTCTTTTTTGTCTTCCTCACTCAGAGTTTCAAAATCTTTTATCTCCTGTTCCCTATTTGTGATGAGTGATAGTGTAGGTGTTTGCACTCGTCCCGCGCTTAATGTGGTCTTGTTGTTATATTCTAATGCTTTTGTAAGATAGGGCGAGAGTATGAAGCCTATAAGCTGGTCCGCTACTCTACGCCCTAAATAGCTTTGATAATAATTAAAGTTTGTATCAGCAAAAAGTTTTGCATTTGCTAAACCTTGTTTTATACCGCTTGGCGTGATTTCGTGGAACTCTGCACGATAGATATTTTTTGCCACATTTTTAATCTTTTGATAAAACATATAGCCAATAGCA
Source organism: Helicobacter sp. MIT 03-1614 (assembly GCF_000762925.2). Classification (NCBI taxonomy): domain Bacteria; kingdom Pseudomonadati; phylum Campylobacterota; class Epsilonproteobacteria; order Campylobacterales; family Helicobacteraceae; genus Helicobacter; species Helicobacter sp. MIT 03-1614. The sequence continues at coordinate 16,405 of NZ_JRMS02000018.1, read as the reverse complement.
TATCCCTCTCTATCTGGGTCAGAGGCAATATACACATCTTGCCCTTTTGCCTTTTCTATGGCTTGAGTAATACGCTTTTTCTTAGAATCGTCATATTCAAATACGGGTGTGTAGTCTTTTTCTATGTCGATTGTCTTAAGATTCATAAAATGTCCTATGGTCGCTATGACTTCATAGCCTGTGATAGCTTTAATCTTTGCTACTTTGTTTGGTGATTCAATAATAATTAATGGCATTGTGTTCTCCTTTGTGATGATTTAGAATAATCTTTCGAGATTATCTCTATGTGAATTGCCTACAAGCGTGAGCGTGTTTAGTATTTTTATATGATGATTTGTTGCTAAAAAGACTACCTCTTGTCTGTTTTTCACAAAATCCCTCTCATATACCTCCTTACCCTCTTTGTCAAAGCCTAGTAAGTTGTCAATAATCAAGTTTTCTGTGTCTGCTCCATTGGCTAATTCTAGTGCTTCTTTTCCAAAAAACATTTTCATCTGTTTTGTATCGATGACTCTAATTCTTTTCATTTTCTCTCCTTTTTTGAAGTGCCTTTTCTAGAATCTCATTAGTGATTTTGAGATGAAAGCCATATTGTCGCAACACCTGTGTATCTTGTTTTATCTGTTTATGAGTGCTTAGAGGCACGAGCAAAGGAGCAGTGGAATTAGATATTTGTGTATTTAGCACAGCATTAATGTGCTTATCCCCTATTGTGTAGGCATATTCTTTGTTTTCTTGCTCTTTAAGTCTTTGTATTTCGGCTTCTATCTCATCAAATGTTTTGCTATTTAACTCATCATCAAGCTTTTGCCTATCCTCTATGGCTTTGAGTGCGGCTTGTTCTCTTATCTCTCTGTTAATTTCTTGTGGCGCATTAGCTTTTTCTTGCAGAGATATTTGTGTCGTTTGTAGCGGAGCTTTGTTAGAATCCTGCGCTTTTTCCTGTGTAGTATTACCTAGCAATTTACTATTGCTAGGGTCGTAATTCCAACTAAGGCGTTTTAGCATTTCTTTGTCTTTAAAGAAATATCCCGCCTTGAGTTTCAAAGGCTTTGCTTTAAAGCCCGATATGAGTATGATAATCTCATCTTGTGGAATATTTAAAATATCTTGCGCGGTTATAAGTTCTGTTCCCTCCATTGAATAGCTTGAAGTGCCTCCAAAGGCAAGACTTCCGTCTTTTGTGCTATGGCTTCTATTTTCTCGAGTATATTTACCTATTTGTTTTGAAACATTTTCTGCAGAATCTGCGTCATTCATTTTAAAAAGTATTTGAAAGGCGATTGTGTCTGTCATTGTTTTTAAATCATCTTCTCCATAATACTTTTTAATGAGTCCATAGCTTTGCGTAATATAGAGTGGCACAACACCATAGCTCCTACAAAGTGCGGGCATTTCAAGCAAGAAAGGCATTTTACCAAAGCGAATAAACTCATCTAGCACGAGATATATGCGCTCATTTGGCTTTTTGCTTTCTTTTGTCATAAGATTTTTAGCAATGCTTTCTAATAGCACACGGATAAGTGATTTGAGAGTATCAATATCTGTTTGTGCGATTTTTATGTAGAGCGTGATATTTTTCTTTCTTAAATCCTCGTATTCAAAACTCATTGCGTTTGTAGCATCTCTCACTTGATAAGAATTGAAAACTGCCATCACTCTATTGAATGTGGATTTAATAGAACCAAATTCCTCATCATTTCCCTCTGCCCACGCTCTTGCATAGTTTCTTACTACTTCATCAAGGACATTTTCGCCTCTTTCTTTGTTTGCTTGTATCTCCTCGTAGGTTTCCTCTTTCCAATTAAGTGGGTTATTAATGTCTGCATATTTTTGGTCGGCGCATTGTTTGTAGAATAGCTTTTGTGGATTCACATCTGCTATCTCTACCCTTTTGCCCGTTTTCTCATCAAAATCCCATAACTGATTATAGTAAGGACTTTTTTCGTGTATAAGTGGCTTATAATCTTTTATTGGGGCGTTTGCGATACTAAAAAAATCTGATTCGTTCTTAGTGCAAACATCATAAAGGGCATAAAATGTAAAAAGCTCTTTTGCTTTGGCTATCCAGTGAGGGTCTTGTCCTTGTTCTTCCACAAAAATGGTATTAGCAATCTCATCAACGAGCTTCTTTTTAGCATTAAAATCAAGCTTTGAGACGATTTTCTTATCAAATGGATTAAACTTAAGGTTATTATCTGCTCCAAATGGATTAAAGACATATATCTCATTCTTTAGGGCTTTTTGGCGATAACCTGCGGTTAAATCACACAATTCCCCTTTAATATCTAGCACCACACAACTTGTGGGGAGTGTTAGTAAATTTGGTATAGCTACGGCGGTAGATTTTCCAGCTCCGGGCGGTGCTACAATGAGAGCTGATAAAGGTGCGTCATAATATACCTTTTTACTACTCCATAGGTCTTTGTAAAGCCCTAGTAGAAAACCGCCCCTACTAAAGTTTGCGTCTAGCATTGGTGTTTTTGTTACAAATCCAAAATCAAGCCATTTTCTAAAGGTTTGAAACCATTTTGAAAACGGATAAAAATTAAGCGGATTGAATAAGGCTAGGGTATCAATGATAAATTTGCTTAACACAAAATCCGTTTTTTCTATGTCATTTCTATTAGCCCAACGCGCCTTGCCGTGCGTGGTAACTTGCTTTTTGGTTTTTAAAATCATCAATATAAAAATGGGAGGGAAAAAGGAGAGAATAATTGCCAAATAGACATCAAATTTAAAGCTTCTTTGCCCTATATTATCGATGATAAGCATAGCAAAATGCAAAAGCTCTTCTATATCATTAATTGCAAAAAACTTATGCAAACAATATAAAAATGTTAATGGCACACTTGCTATCGCTACAAGAAAATATAAGGGATAAAGTTTTTTGTTTCTTAGTATATCCATATTTACCTCTTTCTTTTAAGTGATTGTTGTTTGTTTTCGAGCATATTGATAATATGTTTTGTAAGAATCCTTAAGTCTATTAGCTCTACTTTAACTTTGGAGAGACTTTCATTGACTTCTTTATGAATCTCTTTTGTAACGATGTCATTTAATTCCCCGTTGATATGCGCGAGATTGAACTTGTAAGCTATTTGATTGATATTGCTAAAAGTAGCGTTTAGGTCAAGAAATAGTTTTTTGTTGAAGTTAATAAGGCTTGTGAGCTTATCATAAAGCTTGTTGGCATTATCAAAAGTAGTTTCGCCGTTTTTATCTTGCGTAAGTAGAAGCAAAGATTCTATGTATTGTGTAGTATTGGAGATACCTAACTTTTCTTTTTGTGTTTTGAGCGCAAGATATGCTTCCTTACTTAAAACAAGGTGCGTTCTTTTCCCCGTGATTTGCTTTTTATTGTAATTGATTTCTTTCATAATTGCCCCTTTATATGTGCTTATTTGCAAGTATGCGCTTTAAATCTTGTTTAACATTTAGCACATTAAAGACTTCTCGCCCTTTGCTTGTGCGCCGTATTTGTATGACATAGTCAATAGCCGATATGAAGTAGTCAATGATTGTTTCATCACTCGCATTTATGCCACTAAATTTTGTATTCATAGTGATAGCGTGGATAGAATCCTCAACGCTATTAGCGTGTAGGGTAGAGATTGAACCACTATGTCCTGTATTGTTTAAGCGTAAAAAGAGTAGCGTATTGCGCGTGTCAAGCTCACCTACAAGTAGCCTATCGGGCGACATTCTCATAGAATCGTTTAGGGCTTTTTCGTAAGTGTAATTAGCAGATTCATTTTTGCTTACTACAATTTGCACTTTATTAAGGTTTTTGATGTGAAGCTCTGGAGAATCTTCGATAGTGATAATACGCTCATTAATATCAATCTCCTCTATCAATGAATTTGCAAATGATGTCTTGCCTGTGGCTGTTCCACCGCTGATTAAAATATTCTTTTTATCACGCACAAAGCCTTTTAAGTCTTCATAGGTGTAGTTGCAATTTTCATTGATAAAAAAGCTTTCTATGGGAAATTTAGAATCACTTGGGATTCTAATATTAATGCTAATGTTATTAGTCGCAGTAATGCTTGGGTGCAACGCATTTACTCTATATCTCGTATGTGGAATGGAGCAAGAAAGATGAGGCACTTCGATATTAAAAAATAGATTTCGTGCAGTCGCTAATTGTTCGCAAAAATTAAGCAAAAATCGCTCATCTAGTTCCTCATCTTTCACTATTTCATAATTACCATTCTTACCAAGCCAAAGCTCACCCTCCTTGTTAAAACATATTTCGTTAATATCCATAGTGAGATATTTCTCAAGCTTCAACAAAAGAACATCTAATAGTTTTGAGCGCATTACATATCCCTTATAAGCTTAAATTTGCGGATTCTGTAAGCTTTTTGATTTTGAGCTTTTTACTTTCTACTTTTGCAATAAGAACTTGAAGCTCTTTTACTTCCTTTTTAATGGTTTCCATTATTTTTATCTCTTGGTTTTTCTTATCAATAGATAAAAGCAAATTGCTGAACTCATCTTTATTTTCTGAGTTTGGTGTGTTGTTTTCCATTGTGTGTGTCTCCTTTCTATTATAATGTATTTGCTTTTTGTGATGTTTTCCATTTGTTCTTATGTTTTCATAGAATCTCCTTTGTATTTATTTTGGCATTATGTAATTGAACCATTTTGTGCAAGTAATTGAGCCATCACCGCATTTAGTGTCAGGATTCCACACGCTATAATTTTGGCAAGTTGCATTATCTCGGTAGTTTTTTTGCACCCATTGATTAAACTCGGGGCTTTGTTGTATTTGCTTGTCTTCGTAAAATCCCTCTTTGATTTCGTAGTTCCTAAACCAATCATCAGGGAGATTGAAATTGTTTTGGTGTATCACCATTTCTCTATCTATTCTTGTAAAAGTTTCGCCATTAGGGCTTAGATTTTTCTTGTATTCTGTGCCGTCTGGACGCAAATATACATCATAGGCAGTTACATCTTTCGTTACATAATCAGTAGTCCATTTAGTTTGCCCAATAAATATTTTATTCTTTTTATAGCCCGTGCAGGAGCATTTTTTAAACCCGCATTGCCAACTATTTGATGTAGTCCAACCACTCCCTTGCACTTCTTTTGTGAAAGAATAGTCTTTTGCTTCTCTACTTAACTCTTGCTCTTTATAAGTGGAGCTTAGATTTTGATAAGGGAGGATATATTCGCTTTTCTTGCCACCTTGCGTTGAAAAATCACAACTTGTTACATTAAATTGTGCATATTCTACATTATCATAAAAGGCAATCTGTGTTCTTTTTTTGCCCTGAAGTAATGTATCGTCCATTTGCCATTCGCCACACGGAGATTCTACATACTTAAATACAGCGTCTGTTCTTACACCTTTTGTGATATAGATTTTTTCTTGTGTGTATGGGTCTATATAATACTGATTGACTACTCTTTGCGCTTCTTTTTTGGTATCATCTGTTATATGCTCGACTAACTCCTCTTTGATATTGCCATAAGCAATGCAATCCGTAGCTTCGTGAATTAGTCCATCAATGCCACGAAAGAGAATCTGCGTTACAAAAAAGCTTCCTTTACCTCCGCCATAGTCTTTATCGGTATGCTCAAGCTTACAGCGCGTATCATCTTTGTATAACTCTGCTTGATATTCTGCACCTACTAAATCTACACAATCACCTACATTTTGCACTTTGCTTTCATTATCTACATAGTAGAATTGCGTTTGTTTAATGGCTTTTCCATTGGCAAAATCATATCTGTATTCACATTTTGTGTCATCGCGCACTGCCATTTTTTCAACGCAGCTTCCGTCTTTATCTACAACGCTTAATTTAATGGCATTTTCTAAAAATTCAGGCACTTCACAAAATTGAGAACTCCAAATCTTTGTGCTTGTGCTTCCGTCTGGGTTTGTTGTGGTGGTAGTAATAGAGGGTATAGCATAAGGAATATTACTTGAGCCATTGCTGCCACCACTACCGACACTTATATTGCCTATACTACCGCCACCACTACCACTTGGGTTACCACTACTACCACCGCCTTGAGTAGATGGCATTTTATTGTTTCTATTAACCTGTGTGTTATTGCTCCCATTTTCGAGTTGTTTAATCTGCTCTGCAAAGTCTCTAAACTCTTTTTGATTTTCACCTTTGAGTGTAAGCTTTGTGCCTTTTACTAATTTGCTATTTCTACTTTTTATGCGTTTTGTAACTTGTGGTTTTTTCTCAAGCAAGGATAATTTTTGTCCTTTCATTATCCTATCGATGACAAAGACTACCTTTAAGTCTTTTTCCAACTTATAAGTTCCAAATGCCTGAAATTGCTGGTTGCTGTGCATTACATTTGCGCTCACAACGCCTTGTGAGTTTGTGAAATTAATTTCGTCCTCTAAGTAAATGTCAATGTTTGCATAAGAGATATTTATGCAGAATAAAAGAAGTATTATGCTTTTTATATTGTGATGTTTCATTGTTGTTTCCTCCTTGTTTGTGATTTTGAGATTTTTTCTGTTTGTAATGCAAAAAGCATTATGTTTTTACTCATTTGTGTTTTCCTCCTCATCTGTGATTTGAGATTCTTCTCTAAAGAAACGGGCTAGAGTTTCTCTATTTTTTGGTATGGGTATAAAAATATCTTGTGAAGGTGCGATAAAAATCCTTGAACCTTCTCGTATTGTAATGATTGGTTGAATTTTCATCTGCTCTTGCACGATTCTTTGAATGATAGTAGAGACATCTTGCCTCATACCTGATAGAATCTGTGCTGTCATATATGCTTGACTTAAATCGCTTTGATTGTTTGCTGAAGCAGTTTTGGCATTGACGGCAAGAAGTAGCCCATTTGAAAGAGTAGATAAGGTCATAGGTATGCCGTAGCGTTGAAAATTCCTAGAATGCACTTCACCCACTAAGCCGTTATAGCCTTTAACATCTGCACCTTTTGCATTGGTAAGTAAAATGTTAATGCCGTGTGGCGTAATGATTCTCGTCCATATTACTTCTAAGCGGTATTCTCCTATTTTGTTGTTGCTTTGGTAGAATCCTATAACGCGTGAGCCTTTGGGGATAAGCACTACACGCCCCATAGCTCCGTAAATATTACTTTCTACTTGCGCGACTACATTACCCGCAAGTTGAGACGAAATGGGGCGCACTAAGAATGCAGGTATCATTCTATCCGCTGTAATAGTGCGCAAGAGTTTATGCTCGTTACTTCCCTCATCTTTGTCGTCTAGGTTAGTAAATTCATCTACACCATATTCAAGCTTTTTCTTGGGCTTTTCAACCTCTTCACTTTCAAAGCGTGAAGCTAGAATGCTGTTAATATTCTTTTGTTTAGAATCTGCTAACTTTGGGTCAAACTTTTGATTTTCTACTGCGACACTATCGCCTACGATGTTGCCGTCTTCATCATAGAGATACAAATCCTTTTCTCTTTCTTGCCCTTGCAGCTTTGGTATAGGATTTTTGGTAGGAGCTAGAGGAATTTTATTGCCCTTTTCTATCATATTGCCGTTTTTATCGTGTATTTCATAATTCCCCTTGTTGTCCTCATATGTGAGATTGCCGTTCTTGTCTGTGGTAACCTTTTTATCTTTTTCTACATACACATTATTGCCCTCGCTGTCTTTAAATATGATTCTCCCCTCACTATCACGGCTCATAGGATTACCATTTGCGCTAACAATGGGTATGCTTTTATCTAGGGCTATTTTGCTATTGTTTTCATCAAGCGTATAAGGCTTGGCGTTTTCATCAAGAAATACTCTTTGTCCATCGCGGGTGTGGAGTATAGGCTCTCCATTGTTATCTAAGGGAATGGTATTGCCTTTGTCGTCATAAAGGTTTTGATAAAGGCTAGGTTCATTGCTTTTTTGTTGGGTGTTTAATTGTTCTTGCAATTGCTTAAGGCTATTATCAATTTGTAGAAAGTTTTGCTCTTTCTGTGATTTTTCACTCTCTAGCTCCGCTTTTAGCCTTTCAATCTCTGCCTTTTCTTTAGAATCTGCAAAGAGATAATCTTCAAGTGGAAATTTACTCTCTAGTTCGTCTAGCTCATCATCACTTGCAATAAATGCTTGTATAAGAATCATAAAGCACACAAATGCTATGAGAAAAACAATAATCGCTTTTTTCTTAAAAACCCACACAATCACCCCTTAGTGCATATTTTGTTCTTTTGATTTTTTTTGCAGTGCTTCGAGTTCTTTAATGCGCTCTTGGTTGCGCTTGATAAGTTCTTCCTTGTTCCTGTTGTCTATGCTTCCCTTTTGTTCCACTTTTTCTATTTTTGGCTTTTTTAAGGGCTGCATTTTGGGCTGTGATTGTGTTTTTTTGGTTTCCTTTGGTGTGGATTCTGTATCTGTTGCCTCTGTTTCTGCTTTATCTACTTTTTCTTTGATGATAGTCGGCTTTGTAAGCATTCTTACACATACATACTCATCACCCATTTTTAAAGTCCATTTCTCGCTTAAATCCTCTGCAACGAGGTAGTTGCCTACGATTTTGACATTCACAGGATTATCGTAGTCATCTACGACTTTAAACACAACGGGGAATTTAGACATTGCATCCTCTCTATCAAATTTGAAGTATGTATATTCGTTGTCATTAAAAATATCAATAGCTTGCATTTTGATAGATTCAGGGGATTGTTCTTTGTTGAGCCATAAGCTTTTCCAAGTGCGCTTTGCTTTGGGGATTTGCGCGTATCCACGCTTGATTTTTGCCTTTTCAATATGGATTTTATTGATATTGTCGCCTATGGTAAGAAATTCGCCGTCATCTTCCTCTATGGCTTCAAATTCGATTCGCTTGTAATTGTTATCATCTTTTTTCTTATCTTTTTTGTTTTTATTGTCTGTGCTTTGCATAGCAATCTTACCTATTTTGCGGTCTTTGCTTACAAAGATAGTAAAGGCTGGGTTTCTACGATTAGTAAAGTGTGTTGAAAAGATGTAGAATGTATAAATCGTGCCACTCTCGCCGATGATAGTAAGGTTTGTATCTATACCAATGAGTTTTGGTTTAATGGTGAGCACATTTCTTAAATCCCATTTTTCACTACCTAACTCTGTTACTTCAAAGCCATTTGGGTCCCCAAAAATCACTTTTGCGATAGGGTCATTATCAAAGATAATGGTGCTTATCATTGCATATCTCGTGCGTATCATATGTGTATCGCCGTCTTTATGCAAGATATTCATATTGTTGTCTTGCAATTTTCGTCTAGGATTCCAAAAGTGTTTTTGCACAGAATCTAAAAACATCATCTTGTCGGTGTGAGCATTGCCCGACATTTCGCCACTCTCAAAATCCTCATCACTGAATACGCTTCCGTCCTCATCATAAAATGGTTTTTGCTGTGGTGTATCTGCAAAAGGTGAATTTTGGGCACACAAACTGCCTAAACAAAAACCGAGTGCTAAAATGATTTTTCTCATTTTTGCTCCTTGTTGGCTTCTTTTGCCTCATCTTGCACGGCGTTAGGTTCTGTGTTCTCTTGCGATTCAACCTTATAAGTCGTTTCTTTACTTATATCTACTTCCTCTTTTTTTTGAAACTTCGCTAAAAACTGCTTTATGCTCTGCATTTGCAAGTATGAAAAGCTTTTAAACTCCTCTCTTACTTCTGCATTGTCTTTAATGCTTATATAAAGCTTTTTTGGGGAGTATGATTGCTCTTTGAGGTGCTTAAATAGTGGTTTGTATGTGAAATACAAAATACCTACGATTGTTCCTAAAAATATTCCTAACATTGTGTTCTCCTTAGTCTAAAAATGGATTTGGGCTATTCAAGCTACTTTCTACGCTTTGGGTGTTTTGTTGTTTTTTTGCCTCCTCTTGCTTGATTTTTTCCTCTTGAGCTTTTTTCATAGCCTTAACCTCCTCTGCTAAAATCTTATTTTTTTCGCTAGGAGTGAGATTTTTATAATCCACTTCTTGCGCTTTTTTCTTTTCTTTTTCTTCTTTGAATTGATAAGCTTCTTTTAGTAGGTCATTTGAATCTATTTGGTTTTTTTCGTTGAGCTTGATTTTTGACTTAGAATCTTTAGGATTAACTTTGTTTTCTTCTTCTAACTCTTTAATAGTGGCAATTTCTGTTACAGCGTATTCTTGCACCTCAAAACCTGTTGGATTCTTGGGTAGAGATTCAAAGTCAATATCTAAGGTATTAAACTTATACATTAGGGTAATCTTGTAGCGTTTTTGGCTTTGTAAGACACCTAAAGCATACAAAGATATGCTTACTTCTGCATTGGCATATCCATTTTTCCATTTAGCGATATTTACCACTTTAACGGAGCGTGTAAGGTTTGTATTGCCATATACAGAAGCTTCTTGTGCTACGATGTTTTCAAAGATTTTCCATACTTTGTAACTGCTTTGTGTTCTTACTATTTCATACCGCTCGGTATCATCAAAATGATTTATTGTCTCCCTGTTAATGATATACGCACCTATAAGGCTTCTTATGAGGGCTTCATTAGCGGTGATAGTTTCATTAGCTCTTTCTATATGCACAAAGTTTTGGGAGGCATTAGAAAATCCTATGAGATAGGGTTCTTTCTCTTTTAAGGGGAATAAAGAAATAATAAGAATGCTTAATATAATGACGAGAGCTATAAGCAACTTGTTGAGATTAAGCACAAAATCATAAGTCTTTTTCTCTATTGCAAAAATAGTGTGAGCGTCTTTGATTGTGTCAAAAATGGTATCAATTTTGATATGGTGTGGCATATTAAAGTTTTTAATGCCCTCTTGTAGCTTTTGCAAATATGGGGATAATTTTTTTTCCTCTTGCTTTGGCTCACTATGAAATTCTTTTTCTACATCAATGAGGCTCTCTTGTTCTTGTGTAGATTCTATCTCCTGCCTTATATCACTCATAAATTACTCTTTTATCTTATGCGATATGATGGCTCATACAAGCACAAGGGCTTTTTTTCATCTCATAACTCTTAGAATCTTGCATTGCTGCACAACCACTATAAAACGCAATGAATATGAGTGATAGGATTCCAGCATAGATTGTCTTTTTCATTATTTCTCCTTTTTATTTATTATTCTTTCCCATAATCTTGTTGGTTAGTTCTTTAGCAGTATTGCTTCCTGCACTTACGCCTTTTGAAACCAAATCATTAGCTTTGCTGCCTCCTTTTGTTTTGTTAATGGCGTCATTAATTTTTTGCCCTAGCTGTTTTCCACCTGCGCCTTTAAAGGAGGCATTGCTTAAACCTCCTGTTACTAAGGCACTTGCGGCACTTGCTAATCCACCGATACCACCACCTCCACCTTGATAACCGCTTTTTGCCATTCCTCCTACTGCACCAGCTGCCATACCAGCCGCACCACCTGTTGTCATACCTAATGCTTTTGCACCTGCTTGTGCGATTCCTGCACCCACACTACCACCAGCACCAATGACTTGATTAATGAAACTAGGCACTTGCTTTACAAGATATACACATATAAAACAGCCAATAATACCCACACCGATGTAGCCTATAATGGTTGTTTCTACTGCAATATCTTTCACCCACGCGGTAATCATATCTTTGCCCTTAAGCAATTCATTTCTGCTTGGCATATTTGTTAAAATATAATCAGCCACAGAAAAGTTAAAAAAGCACATTACAAGAACTAGAGGCTTATATAGAGTAAGCCCCACAATATATATTATGTAGCTTCCTACCATTTTTCTTGTTTGTGGCAAAAACATTAAGGCTATCATCAAGAGTGCTAAAGCTTTCCATATTAATATTTGTAATTCAGCTACTAATATCACAAGCAATACGACTATGATAAAAATCATTGTGCATACAAAATATACGATAGCAGCAAAAAGGGCTAAAAACTGCCCTTTAAAGCTTCCCCACGAAAATTCGGGTGCGGACACAATGACGATTTGAATACTCGCGTCAAAGGTTTTTTGTATAAGGTAGCCTACAGCACTTTGAATTTGTGGCGAGGATTGAACTTGTTGCAGAGTGGAATGCGAAATATGTGTGGTTAGAGTCTCTGCGGGATAGGAGATTAAATTTCCAAAGTATTCCATATATATTTTGGGATTTTCAACTGCCCAATTAAAGAATCCTACATAGAGCATCATCAAAATGATTTGTGTGAGATTCTTCCAAGTAAAAAAATCGCCCTCTTGTAACTTTTTCACTGCGAAAGTAATGATAACTATCATACCAATAAGATTAAAGAGAATTTTTACTTTCATCACTTCAGTAAGGGCATTTAACATTCCTGTTGCAAAACCCTCTGCTACTTTTTGAAAGAGTGTTATTATAAAATCATAAATATCCATTTAAAAACTCCTCTTTCCACATATGAGAGTTAAGTTTTAGCTTTTTAATCTTTTGCACTACATCAGAATCAGAGCTTAGGATTTTGAGATATTTGCCTAATTTATCAAGATTCACATCAACGATATTGCTATGCTCGTTGTTGATGAGATTCTTGATAAGCACCTTTCTTTCATTTTGTCCTGTGTTTATCAAAAAATTAATCTCATTCTCTGCAAGTGGAATGTTGTATTTGTTAAAAATCTCTATGTCTTTTGTGGGAAAGATGATGATATGTGCTAGGTTTCTTATAAAAGAATCTGCATTTTTAACATTGTCAAGCTGGTGCATATCTTGGAATGCCATAGTAATTACACCATTAAGCTTTCTAGCTTGTGTAAGTGTAAGATTAATTCTTTCGTTGAATGTTGGGTTGTGGAGATATGATTTAAACTCATCAATAAATACAAAAAATCCTTTATCTTGATTCTTTGCTTTGTAGATGATTTTATGAAAAAGATAATGTGCGACAAGTCCTGCGTCTTTTTCATTTTCTACAATGAAATCCATATTCAGTGTAGTAAGTCTCCTTTTAAACTCTAGCGTATCGCTGTGCTTGTTAAAAAGCGGATTTTCTAGGTATCTATCGAGTTGCAACGGGATATGTTCATCACCTGTTTTTGTAATCGCTTCTCTTATGTCCTTGAGGGAGAAAGAAATACCTTGTGGCGAGAGATTGTGATACAAATCTCTTATAACTTTTTCAACCGCTTTTACCTTTTGTGCTTCCTCTGCATTTGTAGCCTCACTATTTAGTCCTATCATCACATTAAGCCACGAGCTTAGGAATGTGATATTTTCACTATCATAGGGTAGGGAGCAAGGGTTGATATAGAAATCCTCGCCATTGTTATATTCTCCATTTAAAAATTCTGTAACGCTGTATAAGCCATTTAACCTATCAAGTGCGAGTATGTCTATATCATACTTGAATAGATTTGCCATAAGGAAAGAAACGAGCGTTGTCTTACCTGCTCCCGTGCCTCCTACTATCATTGTATGCCCTACTACTTTATTGCTATTGTCCGCGTGAAAATTAAATAAGAATGGCGACATACTTTGATTTTTAAAGAGTGTTACGGGTGTTGCTCCCCAAGAATTTTCTGTTTGTCCTATATATTCTTTTTCAAATAGAATCATAGATGATATAGTTTTGCTTGTATGGATTCTCTTTCGTGCATTCAAAAAGCTTTTGTTAGGGAACATACTAAAAAATGTAGGTTGCATATTTAGTGTTTCGATAACAGCGATAATGCCAGCATTTTTGAGATGATTGAGGATTTTGCTAGAGGCTTCATTTAGAATCTCTTTATTTTTAGCTTTGACTAGAATCGCATAAGAAAAGTTCTGCATATTCAACCTATCAGAATCTATAAACTCTTTTAACTCTCTTAGCTGCTCTTTGGCAAAGCTAGGTGCAAGTTTGATTTTGTCCTTAATCTTACTCTGCGCCCTTTCTTTTGAAATAGAATCTATACTTAGATATACATCAAGTTCATAGGAGCTATGGAGTATGGTCGATAATGTAAGGCTTGAGATTTGCTCGTTATCATAAGCCTTAATACCGATGAAGCGATTAAAAACTTGGTAATTATTAAACTCTTGTATAAAATAATCTTTGTGAAAGCTTACTTTACTGCCAATATAACTATCACTCAACAAGCCATTTGTAGCTGTAAATGGCACATATACGCCATTTATATATTCAGCATAAAAGCGTAGCAGCTCTGTGGAGGTCATTTTTTTAGGTGTATAGAGACTCAATGTAGAAAAATAACGCTCTATTGTGGCTTTAAGAATAGCTATTTTATTAACATAAGTAAGATTATTTGCCTTATCCTCTTTGATTGAGGTTGTCATTTCAAGTTTTTTCTTTTCTAAAAAGCCCTTAGCTCCCTTATTTTTGGTTTCAAATATGATATAATAGGCATTCGTAAAGACATTTTGCCCACTTTCCCACTTATTAACGATAAGTTCCGCGTATTGATTATCTATTTTATACTCTCTGTTATAAACAAGCTCTCTCCGCTTTACAATAATTCTAGCTTCGACATCATCACTTAGCGCATTTAGGGCATTAATCCTGTCAATTAAAGTATTAATCAGTCCGTCCTCGCTAATTGCATTGTAATTAAAACCCTCAAGCGTGATACCTGCTACAAAATTTTCGCTCTTAGTGATGATTAGCTCTTCATCATACAAGGCTAGAATGTTATTCTCCTCACACATTGAGTATTGATTGGGTAAAGATTCAAAAACTAAGTTAAGAATCCACTTTTTTATTGTTTCTGTTACATTCATAGCACTTGCCTTATCTTGTTGGAGGTATGAGGTTCGTTTTTGCCTGTGTTAAGTAGTCCAAGATAAAAACTCGCACTTATACACGCCAAAACCACAAGAAACACAATGATTTTATAGAGCATTACAAGATTCTTTAAGTTCAAAACCTTTCGCATATAAAAAACAAATTTGCTCATCACCGATTCTTTATGGGTAGTATGTGCTAACATTTGTTTTCATCTGCAATGTAGCAAATGCAATGTCTATAATGTCATCATCAAAAAATTCTATGATGTAGAAAAATATGATGAGAAAAAAGAAAAACACAAAGGCATAAATACCAATGTGGGGCTGTGTAATAAGCCCACTCATTACGGATATAACCCACGACTTGAAGTTAAGCCTTAGTAGCTTTTCTTTTTTGGTAAGCTCTCTAATATTTTCCGTTTCAATAGAATTTATGCGTAGCATTAGTTAAACGCCCATTGAGAGATAGCTTGTGCGTTCATAATAAGTAAGGTAGCCGCGATGATACCAACGCATTGAATAAAAATTTCTTTCCAGCGTTCAAGATTCTTAAGAAAATAGATACCTACTGCTACGATGATAAGTGTGCCAATAGCTGTAAGGGCAGTCTGCACCCAATTAAAAATCTTTGAAACCATTGAGTTTAAATCCGCGCTTAATGCAAGTTCAGGAATTAAAACAAAAGCAATAGCTACAAGGATTAAAGCCTTTGAGTGTTTATTATGTTGTGTTGTGTTCATTGTGTCTCCTTTTTTGTGATTTACGAGCTTAATAGCTCTAGTGATTTTTTTATGTTTGACTTAATGATTCTTAGGTGGTATGGATTGTTGATAGGTGGCAAGGATTTTTGTGTAAGTTGTTGATATGTGATGCTTGTATAAAAACTACTATCCTGTATGTTTTGCAACTCCAGCAAAATAACCTTGTATTTGGATATTTTTTTATCCTTGCGACTAAGATTTTTAAGCCTCCATATCTCATTGTCGAGCATTAGTGTTTGGTGAGCGCATTTGCGAGATATTTCTCTCATAATTTGTTGAACATTCTTGTAGAATCTTGTCGGTAGCTCTTGCGGAATTTTATTTGTGGCTTCTTGCGTATGAAGTGATTTATAAACCCTCGATTCTTTGTAGTCTAGCACATTCAAAAAATATAATTGCTTTCTTGTAAAATTGAATCTAATAAGTTCCAATCTTTCGAGTTCTTTGAGCCATATCTTGATTGTCTTTTCACATACATCAAACTTATAAGACATTTCTAGGATATTAAAGAAAATATTTGTGTTTTGTTTAGCATTGGAGAGTTTGACAAGTGAGATAAAAAACATAAAGATTTTGGGATTCTTGTTTGTTTGAAAATACTCACAAAGGTTTTCGTAAATTTCAAATGCACTTTGACTTTGAATCTTGTCAAGTTTCTTGGAATGGGACATATGAGCTCCTCATATCCCAAACCTTATTTTTTGCTTTAAAATTTGAATTTAAGTAAAATATATCTTGTTTGTTTTTAAATTGTTTTAGGTTTCTTTTTATTTCTATATTGATAAAATAACTTATTAGATTAAAGAAAAGGGATACAAAGATTAGACTATGATAAACTTAACACTTCCTCTTATAAAGGACAACCTATGAGTTCTCCCACTCCCTCCTTTCTCTCTCTAAACATTAACTCTATCACCTTTACCATCACCAAAGCCCATATTAGAGAAAGTTTGCAGTCTCCTTTTCATATTACTTGTAATGGTTTTATAGAATCCTTTTAT
>NZ_JRMS02000041.1:0-436 GCF_000762925.2 Helicobacter sp. MIT 03-1614 | reverse complement strand
TGCTCAATCCCACTATCCCAGCTATATATAGAGAATCTTTCCCACAAGAATTACGTGATAAAATAGAATGGTATGCTAAAAAGCATCATATTAAATAAAGAAATCAACTCATAAAAGGATACTTATGCAAAAAAATAACTCTAAAAACACAAACATATTGTCAAAAAATGCTCACATAGATTCTAAAAGACGCAAAGCTATTAAAGATTTAAGAGACTTAGGCTTACTTGGTGCAGGTAGCATACTAGGATTGCAAATATATAAAGATTTTAAAAGCCATAGCATAGAATCTCATTTCTTAGATTCTTACACAAATACATTAGATTCTACTTCTCTCTTAGAATCTAATGCCCTAGATTCTTTGCATTCTCTCTCTCATTCTAATATCTCTAGTGAAATCCTCTCACTCCCTCTCAAATACTTTAATGTGCCACAA
>NZ_JRMS02000017.1:0-21157 GCF_000762925.2 Helicobacter sp. MIT 03-1614 | reverse complement strand
ATGGCTGGACTTGTATGCATTGGTGGGCTAGGCGTAATGATTATAAATCAATTGAAATTGCGGTTACCAAAGCAGGAGCAAATGTAGATGTGTTAGACAAATTGGGAGAAACACCTTTGTTTCATTCGGTAGAAGAATCTTCAAACTACAAAGCTACTCAGATTCTAATAGAGCTTGGGGCAAATGTGAATTATTATACCGGAGCTTACACTCCCTTAGATGACGCACAAGGAGCTAGAAATAAAAAGCTTCTCAAAGACGCAGGGGCTAAGAGTGCTAGGAGTTTTCGCAAGATTGAAAAGGAGGCACATTTGGCATTTGGAGTGGATCTTGATGAATCAGATAAAGAGGCTTATCACGCGGCGTTGGATAAATTAACAGACGAACAACGCGAAGAAATAAATAAACTCATCAATCAAAGAATTGCTGAGATGATGAGCAAGCAAAAGGCTAAGTAAGCATAGCTAATAGCCCAAAACGTCCTGTAGTTTTGTCTCTGCGATAAGAATACAATTGCTTATTACAACAAGAACAATACGGGCTAATCTCAATATGCTCTACATTAATACCTAGATTCTTACATTGTGTCTTTATGCACGCAATTAAATCAAGTTTATTGCCTTTTAATACGCTTTTATCAAAGCCAAGTGCAAGCAACTCTTCTTGCACTTCTTTCCCTACTTCATAACAACACGCACGAATAGATGCTCCCACATACATAAAACAATCTGAAACACTACTTCCATATACTTCACTCATACGCTTAAAAACAGCAGGCACAATCCCATCAAACACACCCCTACGACCGGCGTGTATTACTGCCATTACTTTTTTTGCATTATCATAAAGCAAAATTGGATTGCAATCTGCCACTAATACAAGGCAAGCTCTATAAGGTATATGCGTAATAATTGCATCAGCTTCACCAAGACAAATGCTATGAGGAGCTATAATTTTGCTCTTTGTCTTATAAAAATCCTCAAAAGAAGATAAATTTTTTTCATCTAAAATTATACTTTGTGTGCTATGCGTTTGATGACAATAATAAAGAGCTGATACAACTTTTTGCTTATCATTTAAAGCAAATATCTTCCAAAACTCGCTTAGGAATATATGGTGATTACGCTCCACATTCAATCTTTCATCGCCCACATAATACCCTAAATTAAGTGTATCAAATACACCTTCACTTACTCCACCTAAACGATTACTCAAGGCAAAATATACGCTTTTATCCCTAAAAATAGGGCTTTGCAAACTTGTATATAAAAACATAAATCCTCCCATATTTTGATAAAAATCAAATCATTTTATTATTAATAATATTAGAATTCTAACGAGTATTTTCTTAAAGATTCTCACTCACACAACACAAATAAGGAGGGTTTAGTGAAACAGGACAGACAGAAACGACCCACTCTTATGTCAAGTATTTTCGCTATTCTTCTCATAGCTATTGTTATTATTGCGTGTTATACATTTTGGCACGCTAAGGGAGCTTCTTATCTTAGCAATGATTCGGAAGCGTGCAATAATTGTCATATTATGAATGAAGTTTATAGTGATTATCTTAGCGCTCCTCATTCACAGAAAATTGCAGGACAGCCTCGAGCTACCTGTAATGACTGCCATTTGCCTCACAACTTTGTCTCCAAATGGATTGCTAAAGCTCAAAGTGGCGTAGGACACGCTTATGCTTTTACATTCAAGCTTGATACACTACCTACTAACTTGAGTGCAAATGAAACAAGTAAGCAAATGGTGCAAAATAATTGTGTGCGTTGTCATATAGAATATGTCCAAAACGCAGTCAATCCTACGACTACGCCTGGACATAACAACGCACTAAATTGTGTCTCTTGCCACGAGAGTGCAGGACATAAACGAGGTTTTTAACTTAAATTTTAAGGAGGAATAGATGCAAAAAAATAAAGGAATGCTACCTATACTTATCGTTGGAGCTGTTATTATTATTGTTGGACTTTTATGGCTCAATCAAGATATCTCATCAAAACAAGCGGAAAACACAGGTGTTATTTCAAAACAGCTTGTAGAACTTACTGATGAAAATCCCACTTTTGACTTTTGGGGTAAAAACTTCCCTGAATACCTTGATATGTATCTCAAAGTAGAGCACGAAACACCAAAATACACAAACTTTGGCGGAAATCTTGCATATTCAAAGTTGATTCGTTACCCACAATTAACAATATTATGGGCAGGGTATCCATTCAGTCTTGATGCTAATGAAGAAAGAGGGCATTTTTGGATACAAGTAGATCAAATGGACACTGCGCGTAATAATAAAGACTTTCTTAATGCACACGGCTTTGCTAAATTTGGTGGGCAACCTGCAGCTTGTATGAATTGCCATAGTGGCTGGACTCCGTGGCTTATCAAAAATGCAGCAAATGGCGATTTTACTGCGTTTAATAGCACAAAATATTGGACAATGATTAAAAATGTCCCAACTCGTAATGGGATTGAAGAAGGTTCTGAAGAGCACGGAGGACCACACGGCGGTAAAAGAATGGGTGTAACTTGTGCAGATTGCCATAACCCTGATGATATGAGTCTAAGAGTAGTGCGCCCTGCTCTTATTAATGCACTCGTTGATAGAGGTTACCAAAAAGATGCAGCACAAGGTATTAAAGCAGATAGAAAAGAGATGAGGACACTTGTTTGCGCTCAATGCCACGTAGAATATTATTTCAAACCTACTGGTGAAAAAGTTAAGGTAATGGGAGAATCTATTGCATCTGATTCGAGTAAAAAATGGTGGAATGGCACACAAAAAACTTATGATGAGTTTGAACATTGGAGAGATGGCAATAAAGCAACTGAAATTGAAGTTGATGGTATCAATCTTACATTCCCTTGGAGTGCGTGGAAAAAAGGTGAGGTGTTTAGAATTGAAATGTTTGACGAACATTATGATGCAGTGCGCCCCATTTTCAAAGAAGATTGGACACACAAGGAAACTAAAGCACCTATGCTCAAGATTCAACACCCAGAATATGAAATGTTTAGCGGTGGTGTGCACGCAGCAAATGGTGTAAGCTGCGCGGATTGCCATATGCCTTACATTAAAGGCGCGGGAGGCAAAAAAGTAACGCAACACAATGTTACCTCTCCACTCTTTGATATTAATTCTGCTTGCAAAACTTGCCACACACAATCCGAAGAGTATCTTAAAAAACAAATTGCTGATATTCAAAAATCAGTAGCATTTGATTTGAGAAGTGCAGAATATGCAACCGTGAGCCTTATTTTTGATATTAAAAAATTACGAGAAGAACTTGGCAAACTTCCAGCATATCAGTCTGAAGGCAAACCTGATGATGCTAAAATATCAAAAGCTCTCGCAGAGCCACTTGAACTACACCGCCGCGGACAAATGAGAGGATATTTTGTAGGAGCGGAAAATTCTACAGGATTCCATAATCCACGCGAAGCAAGCCGTATGCTCCTTCAAGCAGTAGAAATGGCGAGAATGGGGCAAACAAAATGTGTTGAAATTGCAAATGCAAATGGCATTAAAGGTTTTAAAACTTCTAATCTTGGATTTGATGAGATTCAAAAATTTAATCCCGGAGAGATTGTATATAAAATTGACCTTAATGGACACACTGCCGGAGAGCGCTATTACAAACATCACGAAATCAATGGTGAAGCGCCTCAAGAACTTTTAGAGCTTGATAAAAATACAAAGCCTTATAACTTTAGTGAAGTTGATAAAATCTCTGCAAGTGCCAAAAGCGCAAAATAGTTTTCTTCTCTAGCCTCCATTTTAAAAGCGGAGGCTAGGATTCTTCCTCTTATATTGAAACATTTATGTTATAATCATTTCATCTTGCCTCAAAGGAATTACTATGAAAAAGCTAATTGCTATCATATTGGGTATTGGTGCGCTCATTGCCATAGGCTTGGGAGTTGCCCTCTCGCTCAAAAGCAAAGAGATTAAAGCGCATTTAGAGCAAACACTTAATGAAAGCTTTGAAAAAATTGTAACAAATGATAATTTGCTTAAAAGCTGGGAGCCCTTTGTGTGCGAAGGACTCATTACCGTCAGCTGCTATAGCAAAAAAATTATTTTAGGCGAAGAGGAAATCTTTACGCTCTATAACGCAGGATTTGATATTCATTCAATAGATAATAACTCTCTTCAAGCTTCTTTTAAGATTAAAGATATTAAATGGAATCCAATAGAAACAACAAAAGAAGCAGAGTTAGAATTAGTAAATCTTATTTCATCATCTATACCACAAAAGCTTGAATGTGATGTCGCCTTAAAACGAAATGATGATAAACTATCTGAAAATATACAATGCAATATGAAAGCGTCTAATGCCTCTTATGAGCTAAATAGTAAGGAAACTTATCAACATAGCACTTTTAACACCCAAAATATGGCAAAAATTTTAGAAAATTTTTATCTTAAAGCAATATTAGCCACAGATAATGATGCAGATGATACGTATAATGATGCCAAATATGCATTTGATACTTTTATGCTCAAAGCCCAAAATAAGGGAGAATTTAGTAAAGATATGTATAAACTCTATGAAGTTCAAAGCAAAATACAAGAAATGCCTTATGGTCAAGAAGGCTTTGCACAATATGCAAAAAATATTAATACACTTGCCCTCATCACTGCAAGCTTCGTGTTAGGTGATGTTTATCACGATGAAATGATTACTTTTGGTAATGCTTTAGAATCGTATCTTACAGGACAAACTCACGAGCTAGGAATTCATCTAAGTCATCAAGAAAATAAAGAGTTAAAGTTTAAAACACTTGAAGATTTTGCACAAAGCTCTAATTTTTCGCATCTCTCTGATGATTACACTCTTACGATTCTCTCTAAGTAGTGAGGGCTTATAATGCAGCAAGATAAAGATGCGCAATCATATCAACGCAATGATAAAAAAGGTAAAACAGGCATAAAACGTCTTTATAATGCCTTTTTTTTCTCACTTGATGGAATCAAAGCCGCGTGGAAAGAAGAAGAAGGTTTCAGGCAAGTGCTAAGTATAGGCATTGTGCTAAGTATTGTAGCATTTTTTATAGCACAAACTTGGCAAGAGCTTATATTACTCATCTTACCCTGTGTGCTTTCTGTCATCGTTGAACTTATTAATTCTGCGATTGAAAATGCTATTGACTTTACAAGCCTTGAAATTCACCCACTTGCTAAAAAAGCCAAAGATATGGGAAGTGCTATACAACTTATTGCTTGTCTTTTTGTTGCCTTTGTATGGGGAAGCTATCTTCTTAATCGCTTCATATTCTAATTGCGTTTAATATTTTTGTATATTTTTTGCATAGCAAATAATCTCTGGGCGATATTCAAAATGCATTGTATCATAATGCCACCACCGCCCTCCCCATATAAACCCTTCTTCCTCAAAAGCTTGGACAATCTCTAAAGGAATTTGATTCTCATATTGATACTCATTGCGTTCTTTTTTATCCCATAACCAATATTTAGAAAATTGCGTATTAATATCAAGAGCAATGCCAAAGCTGTGGGGACTAAGATTGGGAGAATCTGCGATATTACGCCAATAAAACGCATCTTGGTCGCTCAAAAATTGATAGTATGCTTGTGGAAGATTCTCAAGTTTGTGCATTACACGTTCAAAAGCTTTATCTACACCATTTGCAGTAGTTACTACAATGAAACTTTTATCAAAACGTTGTTTAAACCAAGGCAACTTTACAAGATGTGCGCTTACATCTTCTTCTGAATGCCCATAAATTGCTTTATAAAATCCTAAATGACGTATGCGAGAAGTATCTTCATTACGATTGAGCACATAACCTTTAAGGGGATAGGGATAAGTGAAAGCGTCATTCATATCAGGATTTAAAATCTGCTCATCATAGCTTTTTTCTAAACCATCGTCCCATACGAAACTGCTCCCATCATTAAGAACTACTTGATTATCGGCTATTCTTACCACCTGTGGATAATATCGCTTTACACACTCTTGCGCGAGAATATCAACAACTTGCTCTGCACCTAACAATACATAGACTATACACAAACACGCTATCACTTTCTTCATTTCTATCTGCCCATTTGGTAACTTGAAATGCTAAGATTATAACGTGTTTTGATATATTTCTTACAAAATTTGTTCTTAAAATTTATCTTCCGCTTTAGGTTTATAGAATTTTTGTAGCCAATCATCTACAGGAGCGAGGAATCTATAGATAGCAGGCACAATAAGCAAACTCAAAAACATTGAAAACAGCAATCCGCCAATAATACAAATTCCCATAGGCGATTTCATACCCGCTCCAGAGCCTGTAGAAATAGCTAGAGGTATCATACCAAAAACCATAGCAATCGTTGTCATAAGAATAGGACGCAAACGCGATTCTCCAGCTAAGATAAGAGCCTCATCAGTGCTATATCCTTCTTTGCGCTTTTCATTTGCTACATCAATAAGCAAGGTAGCATTCTTACCTACTAATCCCATTAGAATCATAAGTCCCATAAGCGAAAACATACTAAAAGGCTGCTGCACAACAAAAAGTGCGATAAATGCTCCAGCAAAACTAAAAGGCAAAGTCATCATAATTACAACCGGTTGCAAAAAGGATTCATAAAGAGCAGCAAGAATAAGATAAATCAACACAATCGCCGTTAAAACCGCTATAAGAAAGGCTATCATCATTTCTTGTGCATTTTCAGCTTCACCTTGAAGCTTAAAAGTAGCACCCGGCTCAAGCCATTCATTTGATTTTTGCGCAGTGATATTCATCATATCACCTAAAGAAATACCAGAATTTTTTACAGGATACGCATATACCGTAACGCTCCGTTGTCTATCAAAACGAGAAATAACTGAAGGGGCAGAGGTATGCTCTATTTCTACAAGCCCCTCTACAAACATCAACTCACCCTTGCTATTTTTCACTTGTAATTTTTTAATATCATTAAGTGAGATTCTGTCATTATCAGGCACACGAATAGTAATATCATATTCTTTGCCTCTATCTTTAAAGTATCCAATAATCGCCTCACCAGAAAATGCCCCCCGCACTACATTTCCAATATCTTGAGCACTTACTCCATATCTATCAGCGTTAGCACGAAGCACTTTGAGACGATATTCGGGCAAATCTTCCGAAGTATTAAGGTGAATATTAGTAACCTTGCCTGCCAATGTTGGATCAGTTTTTAAAATATTTATGAGATTATCCCTTGTTTTCTTTAAGGTTTGACCATCAGGTGCAAGAATTGCTACTTGATAAGGCGAACTATCCCCCCCCCCCAAATCTGGTACTTCAGATGTAGAAATTACAAATTCTTTCCCAACTGCACTTGATTTTAGTTGCTCACCCACATCAGCCATAATCTTAAATTGCGATTCTTTATTTGCGCGCTCTTTTTTTGGCTTCAATCTCGCATAAATTTGTGCCTTAAAGATTGTTTTTTGCGCGTCATATCCAATTTGCAAAGTCGTAAAATCAACATCTTGATGAGCCATTACTATATTTTGTAGCTCATTTGTCTTTTCTTTCATTGCACTCATACTCGTGCCGGGTGTAGTCTCCATAAATACCTGAAATTCACTTTTATCATCGGGGATAATAAATTCCATACCAAGCTTAGCTAAAAGTGTAAGGGAGAGAAAAAATATACCCACAATACCTACAATCACCTTGATTCTATTACGCAATACAAAGGCTAAAGTTTTGACATAATACGCATCAAGTCTCTTAAAAAATGGCTCTGTGCGATGATAAAACTTTGAATGTTGAGGATTTACTACAATAGATGAAATCATCGGAATAATTGTAATTACAACAATATAAGAAATACCAATTGCTGCAGCCACGGTTATACCAAAGCTTTGGAAGAATCTCCCCACGATTCCGCTCATACTTCCCACAGGAATAAAAACTGAAAGAAGCATTGCTGAAATAGCAATGAGTGCAAAACCGATTTCACGCACGCCCTCATAAGCCGCCTCTCGTTTGCGCATACCTTGTTCAAGCTTTTTATGGATATTTTCAATAACGACAATCGCATCATCAATGATAATCCCAATCGCAAGAGCTACTGCAAGAAGAGTAAGCATATTTAAAGAGAATCCAAAAAAATTCATTAATGCAAAAGTCCCAAAAATAGAAATAGGAATACTAATGGCTGATACGATCGTAATAGTCGCACTTCGCAAGAAGATAAAGACCACAGATACTGCTAAAAATACGCCAAGGAGCACATCAAATTCCACTGAAGAAATGGCTGCACGCACATTTTTTGTGATATCTTTAAAGACTTTAACGTCATACTCTGGGCTTATAGATTCTATTTGTGGCAGCACTTTCATTACCGCATCAGCAATGGAAATATCATTTGCGCCAGAGATTTTTTGCACCTCAAAAATCACACCCGGAGTTTTATTAAATGACGCAAAAGTCTTATCTTCTTCAATGCCATCTTCAATCGTAGCAATATCAGCTAATCTAATTCCCTCCGCAATACGAATATTTCCTATATCACTTACATCAGCACTTTGAGCATCGGTTGTTATAGCCCATTCACTCAATGTCCCAATGAGTTTCCCGCCATCAACTTCTAGATTCTCTAACCCTACTTTATTAGAAATATCTGTATAAGTTATACCATATTTATTAAGCATACTAGGGCTTACAAAGATTCTAATCTGTCGCTCTCTGTGCCCTCTCATCTCAACGCCACCAACACCAGAAATTTTTTGCAACAATGGTTTTATATTATCTTTAGCGTGTCTCATCATTTCAGATGAAGGCACTTTATCACTTGTGAGAAATAAAGAGATAATAGGAGCAGAAGAGCTATCAAATTTATAAACTGCTGGACTTTTCACGCCAGAATCAAGCTGCACCGTGCCCACTTTATCTCGCACATCATTGACTGCATCACTTAGAGGCTTTTCAAGCTCAAATTGCACAATTACAACACTTGAATTACGTGCTGAACTTGAAGTTACTTTTTTGAGCCCATCAATACCCATAATAGCTTCTTCAATCTTATCTGTTACTTTTGTCTCTACAATCTCCGCACTTGCACCCGGATAAGCTGTGATAACTACTGCCACAGGAAAATCAATATCAGGGAAAAATGAAGTTGGCATTTTAAATACGCCTAAGAATCCAAAAAATAAGATTGCAAAGGCGAACATTAAAGTTGAAATTGGACGAGTAATGGCAAATTTATACATTATTTTGTCCTTATATAACCATCACCAAATGTGCCCGGAATGATGTCTTTTGCCATTGCCTCGGCTTTTACTTTGCGTGTGCTTGTGCTTGCGGTAGGATAGATCTTACTTATTGTTGTATGTAAATCCTCTTTACGCCCATCAATACGGAAATCAAATCTATCACCTACTTTAATTTTGTTTATATACTTAAAATCAAATTCCAAAACAAGCTTTACATCTTGACTAATGATTCTAAAAAGCTTTGTGCTATGAGCACTTACCCCATCACCAAGCTCAACCTCTTTAGAAGCTATCACACCATCAAATGGTGCTCTTAGCTGTGTTTTACTTAACACCGCCTTTTGATAGTTATAATCTGCCTCAAGTTTTTTATATTCTGAAAGGTATCTATCAAGCGTATTTTTATCTACTGCTCCACCAGAACGTTTATAACGTTCCCACTGCTTTTTTGCAAAAATATATTGTTGTTCAACTGAATTCATTTGAGAAAAAATATCTTGATTAAAAAGATTAAGAAGCAAATCTCCTTTTTTCACCTCACTACCGACATCAACAAAAATATCAGATACAATGCCACTTGTAGCGAGATTTAAATTAGCATCTTTTATTGCTTCAGCATTAAAAATTGCATAAACATCTTCTGCCCACATTGACGAAGCGAGAAAAATCCCCGCTACTATACCTAAAACCTTTTTCATCTCTCCTCCTTTTTATTACTACTCAATATGTTGTTGCAAATCTTGTCCGCTATAATAAATATAATATGCCTTTTGCATCTCATAATTATTGAGTGCTTGATTGTAAGTTGATTCTGCTTCAAATTTCTTTGTCAAAGATTGAAGATAATCCACAAAATTAAGAATCTGTGCGTCATATTTTTTTGCTACATTCTCAAATGCAATGCTTGCTGAACGCAATGCTGCCTCTGATGCTTTAATCTTTGCTACGGCAATTTCAAGGCTTTTGCGATACATCTTTTCATCTTTTTTTTGCTCTTCTTTTTTATAAGCAAGCTCTTTAAGAGATTTTAAATAACCAAGTTGAGCAGCTTCATATTGCCGATAAGTCGTAAGTGCATCAAGGTGAATAGTCGCATTAATCATAATCTGATTTTGATTAAGCGGAAATTGACGTTGTAACATAGGCAGGATATCATTGGGATTCATTCCACCTAAACCACCTTTAAACCTAATTGCTCCCGGTTTAGTAATATCGCTATTTACCACATAAGTATCACTGATACTTAAAATTGGAAGATAATTAAATTGTCGCGCTTGATATTTTGCGCTCAATGCTTGGAAGTTAAGCATATTTAAGTCGTGGCGATTTTCATCAAGTGCAAAAAGCGGTGCTTTAATATTTTTACGCTCAAGCTCTTGC
The DNA here is from genome assembly GCF_000762925.2 of Helicobacter sp. MIT 03-1614. Taxonomy (NCBI): domain Bacteria; kingdom Pseudomonadati; phylum Campylobacterota; class Epsilonproteobacteria; order Campylobacterales; family Helicobacteraceae; genus Helicobacter; species Helicobacter sp. MIT 03-1614. The sequence continues at coordinate 10,553 of NZ_JRMS02000017.1, read as the reverse complement.
ACCTCTGTATTTGCAAGAAGTGAGAGCATAAGCTTATTTTTTTCAATCTCCATTTTGATATTTTCAATATCGTGCTCGGTAGCAAGCAATTCTGCGCGCAAAGATTCTACATCATCAATGGTTGTAAGCCCTGAATTAAAAAGTCTCTCCACACGTTTAATGTTAGATTGTAGCTGAATGCGTTTTTGGTCTAAACTCAAAAGTTGCGCACGATTGGTAAAATAACCATAATATTGCTCAATCACACTTAAAAAAAGCTGGTCTTTAGTATTTTCCCTATCCTCAATGCTTGCACGATAGAGTGAGCCTTTTTCACGCACTTTGTTATAGGTTTTAAACCCACTAAAAACTTCCCAATTTCCCTTTATACTTCCTGTATGTGTTTTCATACGCATACTTGGATTGTTTGTATCTTGGTATTGATATGCTCCATCAAGAGTGGGCAAAAATTCACCCCAAGCCGCCCTACTTGTGGCTTGAGCTTGTAAAATCGCCAAATCTTTAGCTTCAAGATTGTAATTTTTCTTTGCCCCCTCAATAAGCTCTATGAGCGTAAAAACTCTACCGCTAGATTGTGTGGATTCTATATTTTGTGCATTATCTTGCGCTTGGACAAGATAATGCATAGAATCTTGTGGTATTTGTTGAGCATTTAAGATAGAGAAAAATCCCAATATAAGGACAATTCTTTTCATAAGTTATACTCCTTGTTTATTATCAATTTCCATTTTTGAAGTTGGCATTCTAACTCAAGTTTGTAAATATAGTTGCATATGCAACTATATTTTATATTAACTTGTAATACGTGAAGGGTGAGTGTAAATATTGAGCGTATCACCACGTGCAAAACCTACAAGGGTAACGCCTAAAACCTGTGCAGATTTAATCCCTAAATATGTCGTAGCAGAACGCGAAATTACTATGGGAATATCACTCATCGCAGCTTTAATCACCATTTCCATTGATAAGCGTCCGCTTACAATAAGTATTGCCTCACTCATATCAAGCGAAGCAAGTCTCGCTCTGCCAATAACTTTATCAATAGCATTATGACGCCCAATATCTTCACTCACAAGCGTCTCTTCGCATACAAGCATTGCCTTATGCACACAACCTGTGCGCTCAAAAAGCGCACTTGGCTGATTAAATTCATCAAGGAGTTTAAAGATTGTGCGCGTATCCACACGCATATTTGAAGCGATAAATTTTTGAATAATCTCTCCATCAAAATTTGCACTTACTCCAACACAACACCCTGTCGTCAGAGTTTTTTCTTTATGGAGATGATTAAGCCTATCTTCTTTAATATGGGCATTCATATGCACACTCAAGCCATCAGGAGCAATTTCAAGTGAAATAATATCATTAACACTTTCTAATACGCCCTCATTCATCAAAAATCCTACCAAATGAGCATCTTGAGAGAAAGGCAAACTCATCACAGAAAGGAGTTTTGTGCCATTGAGATAAAAAGCTATGCGTTGCTCCTCAATGATGTTATCTTCACATACCTGCAATGATTCATCACGGAAAAGCCTCACCATACGCATTTGATGCACAAAGTCGCTCACTTACTCTCCTAGTGTTTTATGCGCATAGAATCTAATTTGCCTTGAGCCTTTAAATCCTTGTAATAAAGACTATGGAGCATAGAAAGCTCTTCCTCACCCATTTTGCCATTAAGGATAGATTCTACTGCGCCTTCAATAGCAAAAACTGCCATATAAATATGAGTAATCAAAAGCGCAATAATAGCAAAGCCCATCACATTGTGCAAAATTGCTAGAATGCGCAAAGTATTAATATCCGTGCATTGAAAAAACATTACTGCACCGCTCAATACCATTACGCCACCACCAAGTGTAGCCACCCAAAACCACATTTTTTGCCCTGCATTAAACTTGTGAGCTGGAATCTCGCGATTGACTTTATCAAGATAACCACCAAGCATCATCATCCATTTAATATCGTGAGCTTTGAAAAAACAATCTTTTGCCCACATAAACAACATTAATGTGCCAAATACAGCAAAGAAAATTGTTGCAAAGCCATGCACATCACGAGCAAAGCGAATAAGTGTGCCACCACCAAGCTTATCGCCAAAAACCATCATAAGTCCCGAAAGGCACAACATCACAAAAGGCACAGCTGCACACCAATGCACAACAATATTATATTTAGTAAAGACGATTAAAAAGCTATCGTGCGAATAATGTCGCTTACCCACAAGCTTATAATGCCCATAAAACGCCATAGGCACAAAAATGACAATCAATAAAAAAATCAGAGCAAAATACTGCCCTTGCAAGATTGTAAAAAGCTCACCCCAACCAAAAGAATTGGGTGAATCCACACCCCAAGCCTTAATCGCAGCGACTTCTGGTCCGCCATAAAGATGAGGGTTGGCTCTATCTGCGGGCATAATAAGTGCATTATTTCCATTTATAACTTCTGCATATTGCTTTCCACCTGCTTGTGGGACACTTGGATCAGCAGCAATCACAAAAGCACAAAGACTCACTACAATCAAGTAGATTCTAAAACACCATTTCATAGAATCCTCCTTAATCCTCGTAAGCCGTTTTCCACACATTAGGCACAGCATTAGGGATATTTTCGCCTTTTGTGCTAGCACGATGCGTAATAATATGAGAGAGCTGCTCACCACTTCCAGCAAGCAATGCCTTTGTAGAACACATAGAAGCGCACATTGGCACTTTACCTTCTGCGATTCTATTTTGCCCATAGAGTTTGTATTCCTCTGTGCTATGAGTTTCTTCAGGACCACCAGCACAAAAGGTACATTTATCCATTGCTCCCCTTGAACCAAATACATCAGATTTAGGAAATTGTGGAGCTCCAAAAGGACAAGCATAAAGGCAATATCCACAACCGATACAAGTTTTCTTATCGTGCAAAACAATGCCATCGGCTCGGATATAAAAGCAATCTACTGGGCATACCTTAGCACAAGGTGCATCAGCACAATGCATACAAGCAATAGAAACTGCGCTTTCTTTACCTACTACACCCTCATTGAGAACAACAACTCGTCTGCGATTGACACCAACAGGCAAATGATGAGCCTCTTTACAAGCTACATCGCAGCCGTGGCATTCAATACATCGGTTTGTATCGCAATAAAATTTTATCCTTGAGAAATGCTCAAGGTTTTTTGGAATAGTGTTACTCATTTTTTATCCTTTTATTACGCTTTTTCAATTCGGCATAGACCGCATTTTGTTTCCGGACAAGCAGAGTTATAATCATACCCATAACTGCTAATCATATTTGCTGATTCACCAATAGCATAAGGTTTTGTGCCCTCTGGATATTTATCAAGTCGCGATTCTCCTTGATCCATACCTGAAAAGTTTTGAGGCAACCAAATGCTATTTTCATCTACACGAACAGAGAGTTTTGCAGGCACAAGAATTTTGCAACCATTTGTTCCATATATCCATACCAAATCACCATTTTTTACTTTGAGCTCTGCAGCTTTATTTGGGTGAATCTCCACAAACATTTCTCCCTCTACTTCAGCTAAATATTTCGCACTACGAGTTTCTGCACCTGTTCCCATATGAGCTACTAAACGTCCGCTTAACATATTGATAGGGAACTCTTTTACCCAATCTTTTTCCTTTTGACGCGAAATATACTTAACATTAGCACGGAAAAGATTTGGTTTATCTGGGAAGCTTGGATATTTATCTACCAAATCTCCACGCACAGAATGGAGGGGCTCACGATGGAGTGGAATCTTATCATACCAATTCCATACATTCGCCCTTGCTTTACCATTTCCATAAGGGCATAATCCTGCCTCTAATGCTTTTTCTACCAAAATATTATTCCCTATACCTAGAGCAAAAGTGCTTCCCTCAATGGCATTTTTCTCCTCGCTACTTAGACTAATCCCTAAAGATTCAGCATTTTCTGCAGTTACAGGAGCGTGTCCACCGATATGTTTAGCATTTGGCAAGCTTCTATTTGTAAGCATACTTTGCCCATCTGGGCTTGTAACACCCCAATTCACGCGGAATCCCATACCTCCACGCATAACAGGAATAGTATCATTATACATTACAGGTGTGCCCGGGTGCTTATCACTCCAACAAGGCCAAGGCAGCCCGTAATAATCTCCCTTAAACTCTCCTGTGCCTTCCAGTGTTACTTTATCAAATAAATGCCAATTTTCTTGGTGGGCTTTTAGTCTCTCTGGACTCATACCTTGCAAACCAATGCTACGAATACTTTGCGTAAGTTCAGTAGTTGCATCTTCAGGCCAAATAAATTGCTCCCGTCCTTTTGATTTTGCTATATCATAAAGTCGCCATTGCAATTCTTTCAAGAATCCTAATCGTTCAGCCAAACCAAAGAGAAACTCCTCATCAGGACGGCATTCAAAAAGCGGTTCCATTACTTTAGAACGCCATTGATAGCTACGATTTGTCGCTGCCACAGAACCACTTGTTTCCATTTGAGAAGCCGCTGGAAGCATAAAGAGATTATCGCTTCTATCACTATAAATTGCCAAGTCATTAACATAAGGATCTACAAACACCACCAAATCTAGCATATCCATTGCTTTTTTTTGCAAATCAAGCAAAGAAACTGTGGTCATACCTGAACCAATTACAACTAAAGCACGTAGCTTTGTGCCACCATTATTTGCAGCATTTTCTTCATCTAATACACCAAATTTCCAAGTAGAATGTGCAAAACCGGTTTTACCCATCATTTCTGCATCTTTGAAACGTCCTAACATCCACTCATACTCAACGCCCCAATGCTTACAAAAATGTCGCCAAGCTGGCTCTCCAAGACCATAATAACCCGGTAGAGAATCTGCGAGATTGTTCATATCCGAAGCTCCTTGCACATTATCGTGTCCCCTTAAGATATTCACGCCTCCGCCATTTTTCCCAATGTTGCCTAAAAACATTTGCAAAATAGGCATAATTCTTGTATTGCTTGTGCCAATCGTATGTTGTGTAAGCCCTTGATTCCAAATCAAGCTTGCAGGTTTTGCAGCTGCCATTTCTTCGGCAATATGCCTAATTTCATCAGCTGGGATTCCACAAATATCTGCTGCCACTTCTGGAGAGAATTTTTGTGCTTCTTTAATAATATCCTCATAGCCATAAACTCTCTCTTTGAGATATTGCTCATCATAAAGCTTTTTAGCAATGATGTGATTGAGCAAACCATAAGCAAAGGCTATATCTGTCCCACTGCGGATTCTATGGAATTCATCACATTTTGCTGCAGTTTTTGTAAATCGTGGATCAATACATACAAGTTTTGCTCCTTGCTCTTTAGCTCGCAAAATATGCACCATTGACACAGGGTGATTTACCGCTGGATTTGCTCCAATGACTAAAATATATTTTGAGAACATCATATCGCCAAGATGATTTGTCATACCACCATACCCGAATGTATTCGCCACACCGGCGACTGTTGGGCTGTGTCAAACTCTAGCACAATGGTCTATATTATTTGTCCCAAAAAATGCTGCAAACTTACGAATATAATAGCTTTGCTCATTAGAACATTTCGCACTTCCTAAAAACATCACTGCATCAGGACCGCTTTCTTCTCTAATTTGTTTAAGCTGTGTAGCAATTTTATCCATTGCCTCATCATATTTAAGCCTTGTCCATTGCCCATTTTGCTTTTGCAAAGGATAGCGTAATCTTGTTTCGCTTCTTGCTCTATCAATCAAATCTGCACCTTTGCAGCAATGTCCGCCTTGAGAAATCGGGTGGTCTTGAGCCACTTCTTGGCGCACCCATACACCATCTTGCACTTCAGCAATCACACCACAACCCACTGAACAATGTGTGCAAATAGTTTTGATTTTTTGAGATTGTGGATACTTTTCCTTCAACTCTGCCTCACTCGCTTTTCTAAGCACTTTTTCCCCCTCATTTCCCAAAGCACTGCTCACACCAGCCACAGAAGCCAATGCAGAGAGTTTGAGGAATGAGCGCCGAGCATTGCGTCTATCATTTACCTCGCTCATTTTCACTCCTTATGATTATCTATTTGGCAACTGAAAAATAAGTTTGCCAATATGTTGTATCATCACGATACAACACCTCTTGCTTTTTGCTCTTACCCTTAATGACTTCTTTTTGTGTGTGTTCTCCAGAACAACCAGTCAAACTAAGAGAGCCTATCGCAACCACAGCGCCACCTACCCCAGCAGTTTTTAAAAACTTACGCCGAGTTTGATTGCTTTCTTGCATTTTAGACATATAGCCTCCTTTTTTTGACTTTGGGATAAACCCATTTGAGCTCTCCATTTTAAGGGCTCAAATCAGCTTACCTTTTATATTGAAAATGTCATTTTAAACTCCGCTCAACATTTAAAAAACTCTGTAATAAATAACCCACACTTGCATAATAACTCAAATCCTCTCTTTGAATAAGTGCAGCTACAACAAAATCTCCTAAAGGAATCACAAGTTCATCTACAACTTGAGCACTCAATACCCTATCTCCCTCATTAGGAGAAAGCAAAAGATGACGCATTAAAAGCAACAAAAAGCCTAAATGTTCCTCGCTTTCCTTGCATTCTTGAGTATTAAGCCTAAAAGTGCTTTGTTTAGTAAGGCTACGTGCTTTAAGTAAAGCCTTGCCATTCAAATAACCTTCAAGATAATGCGAAAGATAAAGCATTATTTGAGTATTTTCACTTTTTACTTTTTCATTTTTGCAATCTGATTCGTGAGGCACAGCAAAGGGCAAAATAAAAGTATGAGTGTATTCGCGTAAAATCTGTTGTGTGCCCTTACGCTCTAATTCACTTTCTAAAAGCTCAAAATGCGCATTATCTCGCTCATTAAGGATATTTTCTTTTAAAATTTTTACTTGTTTTAGCAAAACGCTTGAGCGCTCACTCAGCAATTCATATAAAAATAATCCTGCAAAAAAATCATAATATAATGCTCTCGCACTTGCTACAGATTCTAAAATATCTCGTGCCATTAATGCGCTCCCTCAAACATAACTTTTACCTTGCAATCTGCACAACATTCTAAAGTTTTAAGCTTAAGAATATCGCTACCAAAAGCAGGAGTAAGAATCTGCTTAATTTTTTCAATACTTTTACGCGTAGCAAAAATTTTATCACATTCTATACATCTAAATGGCTCATCAACTGCTATTGGGATATATTCAAAACTTTCAGGGATAAGATTGAGCGTGTGAGATTCTATGCTTAAGACTTGCTCGGCACAACTTGCTACACAATACCCACAACCTGTGCAAAGTGAGGACTTATAAAGTAGCTCAAATGACGAATTATTATTAATTAAAGCATTGGTATTACACGCTTCCACACAACTAAGGCACATTGTGCATTTTCGCGCATCAATACCCAAGATACCAAAACCCTTAATTGACACTTTGCTATATTCTTCTTGCTTAATCCAAAAACGCATACGTTCAGAAAAAATGTCCTTGCTTGTCTCCTTGCTCGCAGGTGTATAAATATAATGACTTTGTGTAAGTGGTTGCAACATACCTAAAGCTTGCGAATCTGTAAAATTATAGATTGCTTTTTTTGCAAAAATGCGCTCATAAATAGTATTTAAAGATTCTATATCGCTAGAAATATGCTCACCCAATGGACTATAAAGCACAATTGGCGCACTTGATTCTTGCAAAAGCGTAAGGAAATAAGTGCTATTAAGCATATCAGGCACTTCTAGGACAAAAGGCAAAAGTAAGCAATTATATTCTTTGAGGGCACGAAAGTCTTTGGCAAATTGTTGCGATTCAAGGTCTGCTCTTGCTACTATAAGCGGTATGCGCCCTTTATAAAGTCGTGCTTTGTAAGTAAAAGATTCTAATCCATCACCTTCGCGTTGCATACTTCCCGTGGGACATACACTCACACATTTACCGCAAGAAATGCAATCAATAGGTGAGAGATGCAATATTTTTAAAGAATCATCACTGCTTACACCCATAGTCGGGCATATATCAACACAACTATGACACACCTTGCTTCCGTCAGAGAATGGGCGACGTCCTTGATATTGACAATGTGATGAATCAAATACAATGCTACGACTATAATTTTGCTCCCCGCATAAAGCAAGTAAAGAGCGCAACATTGAATCTGCACTCTCATACATATTTGGTGTATGCACACCTTTAAAATGAGGGAGATTCTCAAGTGGGGCAAATGAAACTACCTGCGAAGTAGCAATTTCTTCAACTGCACCTTGAGCATTTTTAAAATACAACTTAAAAACTCCAAGATGTCCGCTAAGGCGCACAAAATCCTGTGGTAAAAGATGAAGCACCTCAAGTGCAGTATGCTTTTCATTGACACAAAGTGCTAAAAAAGTATCGCATAGCTCTCCATAGCCAATTACTACACAATGTGGAGCAACCACGCTTAAAGCATCTTTGCTTAAAGAGGTAAAATCAAGCGTGAGTTCATCACATTCTTGTAAGATTTCTAATTCCTCATTGTTCAAAAGCTCAGTTAATCGATGTTGTTTCATCTATATTCACCTTAAAGTATCGTGTAATATGATACTTCACTTCAGCAAAAATTAAAGCATTTTTTAACTAAAATACTTTTATATAATTTAAAATATATCGGTTTTTGTAACATTCCTCAATATAAGTTCTTTTCCATTAAAATAACAATGGATTTTTCCTAAGAATCTTAATTCTAAAGGTTTCTTAGCACTTCTATAAGCATTAGGAATGATACTTCTATCAAAGATAGGACATTCTTGATAGTTATTGTGAATAAGCTTTGCCATAAAAGGTTTTAAATATTCACTCTCTTTAATCATAAAAGTAGCTAAACCTTGAGTATTAGTGATCGATTCTTGTCCTAGATTGACATTTTGTAATTGGAGTTTTGCATTCTCTATGGGTATTCTTGTGTATTCATCTAGGATTTGAATGCTAAAGTGTATCTCTCCAACTCTATGAGAGTTAATGGTATCAGGAGAAAAGAGGAGAGGAGAGGAGAGAGTAGGTAGGGTTGGGGAATATGGGATTCTTGTTGAGAGTCTTGTTTGAGGTAGTTGGGGAAAGAATGGAGTAACTTATCTATATCATTTGAAGTGGAGTTAGAATCTATATTGCTTAAAACTATCTTTAATTCCTGCTCAGTCGGATTCCTTAATGTTTCTTGTTCATATTTGTTTTGAGAACTGAATATATTTTTCTTTAAATAATCATATAATTCATCAATTTCCAATGCGTCATAAATATTACTAAGTATTGCTGTCGAAAAATAACCTACTCCAGCCAAAAACAATACTCTTCCTGCACCTGCAATAAATCCACTTGTCGCGCCTGCAGCATTACCTAATCCAGGTATAATCGAACCAGCTAATGTTCCGATTCCAGCCCCAATGAGTGCTTTATTTAATATCTTTGGTGCTATTTTTGTGGCAGAAAAACCAACTATTACATCAAGATTTAAAACAATAAAATTTTTAAGTTGAGAATTGTTTGGATTATTTTGCATTATAAGAGCATTTGGAGTTGAACCTAAAACAACAACAATGAGTTGAACTTTTGTATTTGAATATACATCTAATGCCCAAACAGCATTTCTTATAGCACTGATTGCACTCGTTAAAGCACTTGAGTCATTGGATACCTTATCCTGATTGTTGATTTGCATATAATAAGTTAAATTATCTTGTTGGGTTACGACTATCTCATCGCTTTCATAAATCGTTTTCATTGTTTCTTATGCCTTTTGATGTGTTCATAGAGCTCGAGTGTTTTCTCATCTTTTTTAATGGTAATATTTATCAACATATTTTTATGCCAAATATGCAGATAGTAAGTATCACTTAGATTGACATAGAACATAGAACTTTGTATCTCATCTAATGAACTTGCAATCAGAATCTCATTCCATTTATAAGAGAGTTTGCCATATATACGATGATACAAAGTGAGATAAGTTTCACTTATTTGTGCTTTATAATACCAATCTTGCAAACAAAGCTCTAATAAATAGAGAAAAACACCAATCCCAAGAAAAATATCTACAAAATAAAAACATACTCCAAAAATTAAAGAGGCTATAAGGACAAGTAAAAGCAATGTATTGTGCTGTATATCGCATTCATAGAGGCTCACTTCATTTGTCTGTGATGTATTATAGAAAATGCGAATAAAATTAAAAAGACTAGCCAAAACAATCAATATCCCTAAAAACTTTAATAAATAGGGTGAAAATTCCCAATGATAAACAAGAGTTGCAATAAGTATAAAAACACAAAAGAGAGCAAAGATAATCTTCAAAATAGCCAACAAGAATCGAGTTGCATTGTTTGGATTATAAGCATTAGTAGGATTAGAATCTCTCACTCCGCCTTTACCTCCCCACCTTTAACGACTAATCCTTTAGAATCTATGACTACTTCTACTCCACCAGCTTTAATAATAACACAATCTCCCTTAGCAGTAATAGAAGTGTCTCCTACTTGGTGAAGGATTTGGTTACCAGCATTAACACTATAATTGGTTTGAATCTCTGAATTTGAAGAATC